>NZ_JBIWAP010000001.1:0-459671 GCF_044760075.1 Kitasatospora sp. NPDC098663
ACCTGGGCCATCACCCCCACCACCACATAACGCAGGAGGGGCTGTCCCCAACCGGGACAGCCCCTCCACCAACAAGATCTTCAGGAGCCTTCTAGACCCCGTCCGGAGCCTCCGGCAGCTCCAGCACCGCGAGCACCGGCAGGTGGTCGGTCGCGGCGCGCAGGTCGGCCTCGGTGACGCCGGGCAGCCCGTGCGGCACCCCGCAGCCGAGGACGGTGATCCCGGGCGTGGCGAACACCGCGTCGATCCGCTGGTAGGGGCGCTCGGGGACGGACGTGAACTCGCCGCCCCAGGGCGCGGTCGGGTACCCGTCCTGGAGCCGCCCGGCCAGCAGCTGCCAGCCCCTGCCGTCCGGGTGCTCGTTGAAGTCCCCTGCCACGATGCCGTGTTCGGCGATCCCGAGCTGGTCGAGCAGCAGCTCGAACTGTCCGTACCGCTCGTCGGCGTCCAGGCTGAGGTGGCAGCTGGTGAGGGTGAACGGCGCCGTTGCGGGCAGTCGCAGCAGCGCGCTGGCGAAGCCCCGGGCGTGCAGGCCGCGGGTCTTGGGCAGCAGCCGGTCGTGCACGCCCAGCAGGTGCGCCGCGCCGGGCCGGCCGAGCAGCAGCGGCCCGGCGGCGGTCCGGCCGCCGCCGGCCAGGACGACCGTCCCGGTGCTCCGGGCCAGCCAGGCGGCCTGCCCCTCGGGCCGCCAGTAGCGCGGTGACTCCTGGATGCAGACCAGGTCGGGCGCGCAGGCCCGGATCACCCGGGCCAGCGCCCGCCGGTCGTCCCGCAGCGAGCGGATGTTGTAGCTGAGCAGGCGCAGCCGGCGCGGGCCGGGCGGCGGCGGTTCGGCGGGTGCCGTGGTCATGGTCCTGGTCCTCCCCGTACGTACGTGGTGCGTGGGACGACCGTACGGCAGGGCCGGGGGCGTGCGTCGGCGGCGGCGCGTCCGGGGTTGGTCGGGGTCCGGTCGCACCGCCGCCGGCGGGTTCGGGGGGTGGTTACGCGGTGCGGGCCAGGTCGGCGGCGCCGACGATGCCGGCGGCGGAGCCCATCGAGGCCAGCACGACCTCGGCGCGCGGGCGGTGGATGCCGCCGGTGAGGTAGTGCTCGAAGGCCTTGGCGACCGGGTCGAGCAGCAGGCGGCCGGAGTCGGAGACGCCGCCGCCGAGGACGAAGACGCCCGGGTCGAAGAGCGCGGCGAGGTCGGCCATGCCGCGGCCGAGCCAGTCGGCCAGTTCGGCGTAGCACTCCAGGGCGAGCGGGTCGCCCTCCTCGGCCGCCTCGGTGATGTGGATGCCGCGGATGGTCTCGGCGACGCCGTCGTTGAGCTCCAGCATCCGCCGGCCGCGCACCTGGTCGGCGGCGGCCTTCTCCCGGCCGTAGCGGCGCAGCGCCCGCCCGGAGCCGTACTGCTCCCAGCAGCCCTTGCCGCCGCAGCCGCAGGTCAGGCCGTCGGGGACCATGTTGAGGTGGCCGATCTCGCCGGCCACGCCGAACCGGCCGCGGTGCAGCCGGCCGTCGAGGACGATGCCGCCGCCGATGCCGGTGCCGACGGTGATCAGCACCATGTCCTGGTGGTCGGCTGCGGCGCCGAAGCGGAACTCGGCCCAGGCGGCGCAGTTGGCGTCGTTCTCGACGACGGTGTCCAGGCCGGCGAGCTCCTCGATGCGGCCGCGCAGCGGCTCGTTCTCCCAGTCGATGTTGGGCGCGAAGATCACCGTGGAACGGTTGCTGTCCACGAAGCCGGGGGCGCCGACGCCGACGGCGGTGACGTCGGGGTGCTGCTCCTTGAGCTCGCGCACGGCCTGCGCGATGGCATCGACCGCCCACTGCGGGTCGGCCGGGGTGGGCACCCTGGTCCGGGCCAGGATCGCGCCCGCCTCGTCGACCACGCCTGCCGCGATCTTGGTCCCGCCGACATCGACGCCGATGGTCAGAGCCATGTGTCCCTCAGCTATTCACTCGTTCCCGCTGGGCGGAACGGTACCGCCCAACCCTGCCCCCCGTACACAGCCTCGCATACATTAACCGAAGACAATCATGGACCAACCCGGCCGCGACTCTTCAAAAGTCGTATCTAATCGCCCGCTTCGTCACGCACCAGAGCAACGCGATCACGGTTCGAAGGTTACGGATTCACTGCTTGGCGGACGCCTCGTCAGGCGTGTCGAGGTCGATCCGCTCGGTGGCGGCGCCCTCGCCGGCCGTCCAGCGGTGCTCGTGGCCGGCCACCGCGGCCCGGTAGGCGGCCAGCAGCTCGGTGCCCGCGGCGGCCAGTCCGGAGCCGGCGGCGGCGAGGTGGGAGTAGACCTCGGGCTGCTGGGTGCGCAGCCGGTCGGCCAGCCCGGAGAGGGTGATCAAGGTGTCGGCGCTGGCCTCCTGCGCCTTCTGGCCGACGGCGGAGGCGAGCTTGCGCACCTCGTCCACCAGCGGGCCCAGCTCCGGCCCGAACGGGTGGGCCTGCGGACCGCCCGGCTCGGCGGTGGGCTCGGTCCGGTCGTCGGTGCTGGTCATCGCGGGCGCCTCCTCAGCCGGGGCCGCACCCCGCGGCCCTCGGGCCCGACGCTACCGGACAGCCCGTAGGGGCCCCGAAAGCACTTCAGCCCCGGGGCCAGAGCGCCGGGTCGGGCGCGAACCGCACCGAGAGCGCCCCGTCGTGCAGGCTCGCGCCGGCCACCGTGCAGCGGCGCAGCGCGGACGGCAGGGTGAGCACCCGGCGGTGGGCACCGAGGCCGACCACCAGTTCGTCGCCGCGCCGGACGAGGTCCAGCTCGGCCCGGTCGGCGCCGGGCAACGCGAGGTGCCAGACCAGCAGGCCCTCCTCGGCGAGGCGGTCCTCGACCGGCCAGGGCTCGGGGGCCAGCCGCTCCGGGCCGGGCCCGTCCCCGTACAGGCGGTCGGCGACGGCCTCCAGGGTGGCCTCGGCCAGTCCGGTGGCCAGCACCGGGGCGTCGGTCTCGGCGGCGAGCTCGGCCAGTTCCTCCCGGCGGCGGCGGGCCAGCGCGGCCAGCCACGGGTCCGGCGAGTCGGCCGCGCCCTCGGGCAGCACGCCGTGCACCACGACGGCGTCCGGCCGGTGGCCGTGCAGGGCCAACCCGGCCCGGATCCGGCCCAGTTCCTGGTACGGGTGGCCGTCGGCGGGCACGACCAGGCGCACGCTGGTGCCGGGCGCGGCGATCGCGGCGCGGGACTCGGCGAGCACTGCGGCGGCCTTGGTCCGGCCCTCGTACAGCCACTCGGCGGGCATCGGCACGCCGGCCAGGCCGGCCAGCAGCGGGCGCAGCGCCCGGGCGGCCTGCCGCTGCTCGGGGACGAGCCGGTCCAGGTAGCGCTCCAGCTGCTCGGGCAGGGCGAGGGTGGCGATCAGCTCGGCCGGCGGCGGGGCGAGCACGACCAGGACGTCCTGGTCGGCGGCGGGCAGGGCGCGCAGCAGGGCGATCCGGGCGATGCCGGGGAGGGCGGTCAGCTCCTCCGGGTCGAGCTGCTCGGCGCCGAGCAGGTCGAGAGCGGGCTTGAGCCGGCTGGTGAGCTCGCCGGCGGCGTACCGGAAGGCGGCCTGCTCGTCGATCCGGGAGACGGTCAGGCCGGGTGCGTAGCGGGCCGGTTCGGGCTCCAGGCGGATGCCGAGGACGCCGTCCAGGGCGCGGTGCGGGTCGTCGGCGGCCAGCAGCCAGGTGCGGTGGCCGCGCCGGGCCGCGTGCAGGGCGGTGGCGGCGGCCACCGCGGGCGCGCCCGCGTCGCCGCTGACCAGGATGGTGCGTGTCGCCGTCATGCCGTCGGCCCCCCGTTCCGCCGCGTCAGCCCTGGACGGGCTTCTTGCCGTCGGCGTCCTCGACGCGCTTCTTCAGACCGGCCAGGGCACGGTCGATGATGACCTTCTCGGCCTTGCGCTTGATCATGCCGAGCATCGGGATCTTGACGTCCACGGCGAGCTGGTACGTCACCTCGGTGCGGCTGCCGGAGAGCGGGGCGAGGGAGTAGGAGCCGTCCAGCGAGCGGAGCATCTGGCTGCGCACGAGGGTCCAGCCGACCTCGCGGTCGCCGTCCCAGGTGTAGGCGAGGACGTGCTCGTCGCGGATGGCGCCGGCGTCGAGCAGCAGGCGGACCTGGGCGGCGCGGCCGTCCTCGCCGGCTTCCAGGACCTCGACCTCCTTGACCTCGCCGGTCCAGGCCGGGTAGGCGGCGAAGTCGGCGATCACGGCCATGACCGTGGCCGGGGTCGCGTCGATGGTGATGCTCGACCTGGTGTGCTCCGCCATGGAATGGCCCTCCGCGTCGTCCCTCTGCCTGCCGGTCCGGTCGAGCGTGCTCGGCCTTGTCCGCCCGGAGCAGGCTACCGCGACCGGCGATCGGCTCGGCCGCGCGGGCCGCGGCTCGGCGGGGGCCCGGCGCCGGTCGGCGGGGCATGCTACCGGCCGGTCACCTCGGGGCTGTCGTAGGGTGCCATTCGAACGACCCGGTCACGGCCTGGTCGGACCCGGCCGGGTGTGACACTTCGAACACCGGAGCCGACCCCCCTGGTCGAAGCTGCCTACCGGGCAGTAACGTCCTGCCGTCCCGCAGCGTCGCGAACGAGGAGCAGTCTTGCTCGACTTCAGCCTTCCGGCTCTCTATCAGGTACCCAGCGGCGGTAATCTCTCCGACCCTGTGCACCGGAACGCGGCGGAGCACCCGGACGTCGCGGTGCTCAGCCGGAAGGTGGACGGCGGCTGGCAGGAGTTGACCGCGGTGCAGTTCCTGGCCGAGGTGCACGCCGCCGCCAAGGGCCTGATCGCCGCGGGCATCGAGCCGGGCGACCGGGTGGGCGTCATGTCCCGCACCCGGTACGAGTGGACGCTGCTGGACTTCGCGATCTGGACGGCCGGCGCGGTCACCGTCCCGGTGTACGAGACCTCCTCCGCCGAGCAGGTCGAGTGGATCCTCGGCGACTCCGGCGCGGTCGCCGTCGTCACCGAGACCGACCAGCACGTCAAGGTGGTCGACGAGGTCCGCGGCCGGCTCACCGGGCTGAAGCACACCTGGCAGATCGAGCGCGGCGCGATCGCCGCGCTGGCCGAGGCCGGGAAGGACGTCCCGGACGGGACGGTGCAGGAGCGCCGCTCGACCGCGACCGCCGACTCGATCGCCACCATCGTGTACACCTCGGGCACCACCGGCCGCCCGAAGGGCTGTCAGCTGACGCACGCCAACTTCCTCGCCGAGTGCGGCAACGTGGTGGAGCGCCTGGCCCCGCTGTTCCGCACCGGCGACAGCTCCGTCCTGCTGTTCCTGCCGCTGGCCCACGTGCTCGGCCGGATCGCCGAGATCGCCACCGCGATGGCACCGATCAAGCTGGGCCACGTCTCCGACGTCAGGGACGTCACCGCCGAGCTGGCCGCCTTCAAGCCGAGCCTGATCCTGGGCGTGCCGAGAGTCTTCGAGAAGGTCTACAACACCGCCCGCGCCAAGGCCCAGGCCGACGGCAAGGGCAAGATCTTCGACAAGGCCGCCGACACCGCGATCGCCTACAGCCGGGCGCTGGACGCCGGCGGCGCGGGCCTGGTCCTGCGGATCAGGCACGCGGTCTTCGACAAGCTGGTCTACAGCAAGCTGCGCGCCGCCCTCGGCGGCCGGGCCACCCACGCCATCTCCGGCGGCGCCCCGCTCGGCGAGCGGCTGGGCCACTTCTACCGGGGCATCGGCTTCACCGTCCTGGAGGGCTACGGCCTGACCGAGACCTGCGCGGCCACCGCCTTCAACCCGTGGGACAAGCCGAAGATCGGCACGGTCGGCCAGCCGGTCCCCGGCGCCTCGGTGCGGATCGCCGAGGACGGCGAGGTCTTCTTCAAGGGCCCGCACGTCTTCACCGGCTACTGGAACAACCCGCAGGCCACCGCCGACACCCTCAAGGACGGCTGGATCGCCACCGGCGACCTCGGCTCGCTCGACTCCGAGGGCTACCTGACCATCACCGGCCGCAAGAAGGAGATCATCGTCACCGCGGGCGGCAAGAACGTCGCCCCGGCCGTGATCGAGGACCGCATCCGGGCGCACGCGCTGGTCGGCGAGGTCATGGTGGTCGGCGACCGCAAGCCCTTCGTGGCCTGCCTGGTCACCGTCGACCCGGACTTCTTCCCCAAGTGGAAGGAGCTCAACGGCAAGCCCGCCACCGCCACGGTGGCCGAGCTGAGCCAGGACCCGGACCTGCTGGCCGCCCTCCAGGCCGCGGTGGACGACGGCAACGCGGCCGTCTCGCACGCCGAGGCGGTCAAGAAGTTCCGCCTGCTGGACACCGAGTTCTCCGAGGAGAGCGGCCACCTGACGCCCTCCCTCAAGCTCAAGCGCAACCTCGTGCTGAAGGACTTCGCCGCCGACATCGAGGCGATCTACCAGAAGTAGCCGGGTACGGGCCCCGCCTCCGCCGAAGGAGACGGGGCCCGCTCACGTGCCCGAGCCCAGCCTAGGACGCCAGCAGCGAGGTCAGCCGCCCGGCCAGCAGGTCCCAGCGCCAGGAGCGTTCCACCCAGCGCCGCCCGGCCTCGCCCATCCGCCGCCGCAGCTCCTCGTCGCCCAGCAGCCGGACGATCCGCTCGGCGGCCGCGGCGGCCGAGCCGCCCGGCACCACGTACCCGGTCTCACCCTCCAGGACCGCGTCCGGCGCGCCGCCGGAGTCGCCCGCGACCACCGGCAGACCGGTCGCCGAGGCCTCCAGGTAGACGATGCCCAGGCCCTCGACGTCCAGCCCCCCGCGCCTGGTCCGGCAGGGCATCGCGAAGACGTCCCCGGCCCCGTAGTGGGCGGGCAGCTCCTCCCACGGCACCGCGCCGGTGAAGCGCACCGAGGCCCGGACCCCCGTGGCGTCGGCCAGCTTCTCCAGGTCCGCCCGGTACGGGCCGCCGCCGACGATCAGCAGCACGGCGTCCGGCACGTCGGCGAGGATCTGCGGCATCGCCTCGATCAGCGTGTCCTGGCCCTTGCGCGGCACCAGCCGGGAGACGCAGACCACCACCGGCCGGTCCGCCAGCCCGAGCCGGCGACGCACCTCGGCGCCCCCCGAGCCCGGGTGGAAGGTCGTCTCGTCCACGCCCGGCGGCAGCTGCACCATCCGGGCCGCGGCCTGCGGCCCGACCGCGCCCGCGATCCGGGACCGGGTGTACTCCCCCAGGTAGGTCAGCACGTCGGTACCCGCGCCGATCCGCCGCAGCAGCTGCCGGGCGGCCGGCAGCTGGGCCCAGGCCGCCTCGTGCCCGTGGGTCATGCCGAGCAGCCGCACCGCACCGGCCCGGCGCAGCGCGGGCGCCATCAGCCCGAGCGGGGCGGCGGCGCCGAACCAGACCGAGTCGCACTTCTCCGCCCGCAGGATCTCGGCGGCCCGCCGGGTGACCCGCGGTGTGGGAACCATCACCTTCGTCCGGTCCCGGATCACCGGGAACGGCTGCTCGGCGTCGAAGCGGGCCACCTCGCCGCCGTCCCGCCAGGTGGAGGCGTACACCACGATGCTCCCGGCGGGCTGACGTACAGCCATGTTGTGCACGAAGGCCTGGATGCCGCCGGGGCGGGGCGGGAAGTCGTTGGTGACGATCAAGGTTCGGTGCATTCAGGCCACGGCTCGCTTGTCGGGGGGTGCTCGGTGTACCGCTGGGTGATCCGTACGATAGGTCAACACCATGACCCGCCGGGAACGGATCCGCGCACGGCAACCGTTTCACCCCCGGGTCAGTCCTAGTACCTAGGCGGCCGGTGGCGGCCCGGCCAAGCGTGCCGCGCCCGCCCCTCCGACCGCCCGGGCGTCCGTCGCGCGGCGCCTCCGGTGGGACGTCCGAGACGAACGAGGGAGCGCAGTGGAGTTGGCCCCGGCCACCGAGTCCGGTACACCCAGCGGCGCCGCCGGCCCCGGCCCGACGCCGGCCGCCCGGCAGGAGCCGGCCCGTGCCCCCGGCCGCCCGTTCGGGGCGCTCGCCGCACTCGGTGCCACCTGGCTGGCCACCCGGACGGTGCTGGTGCTGCTGATGACCGGCGTGGTCAAGGGGCTCGGCGGGGACATCACCGCCGACGTCTGGATGATCTACCACGCCTGGTACGGCGTCCTGCAGACCGGCACCTTCCCGTTCGACGACGTGACCTGGCAGTACCCGCCCGGCGCGGCCCTGGTGATCCTGCTGCCGGGCCTGCTGCCCTGGTCCTACCTGGTCTCCTTCTGGGTGATCTGCGGGATCGCCGACGTCGCCGCCACCGCCCTGCTGGTCCGCACCGGACTGCGCCGGGGCCGGGCACTGACCGGCGCCTGGATGTGGGTGGTGGCCGTGCCGCTGCTCGGCCCGATGGTCTACAACCGGCTGGACATCATCGTCACCGCGATCGCCCTGGCCGGTCTGCTGGCGCTGATCCGCCGCCCGGCGATCGGCGGGATGCTGCTCGGCCTGGGCGGGATCATCAAGATCTGGCCGCTGCTCGCCCTGATCGGCACCCCCTCCGGCCGCCGCACCCGCCGCGCCTGGACGCTGGCCGCGGCCACCGCCGTCTCGGTGGGCTTCCTGCTCGCGGCCGGGATGAACGGCGCTTTCGGCTTCCTCGCCTTCCAGAAGGAGCGCGGCATCGAGGTGGAGTCGCTCGGCGCGCTGCCGCTGCACTTCGCCCGGCTCGCGGACGCCTGGGACGGCAAGGTCACCATGAACTACGGCTCCCCGGAGATGCTCGGGCCGTGGGTCCCCGTGATCAGCAAGGTGATGATGGCCGGCACCGTGCTGGGCTTCGCCTGGCTGCTGCTCTGGCGCTTCACCGCCAAGCGCCGCAACGCGGCCACCATGTACGACGCGGCGCTGAGCGCGCTGCTGATCTTCACCGTCACCAGCCGGGTGATCAGCCCGCAGTACCTGGTCTGGCTGATCGGCGTCGCCGCGGTCTGCCTGACCGTGCGCGGCAGCAGCCAGCGGCCGGTGGCCCTGCTGATCCTGCTCGCCTGCCCGCTGACGCTGGCCGAGTTCCCGCTGATGTTCAGCCGGATCCTCGCCAGCGAGCCCTGGGGCGTCACCGTGCTCAGCCTGCGCAACCTGCTGCTGCTGGCCGCCACCGTGCTCTCCTGCGTCCGGCTCTGGCGCGCCACCCGCGGCCCGGCACAGCTCCCGGCGACGGTGGTGCTGGCCAAGCCCGAGCCGGTGCCCGCCGGCGCCTATCCGGTGCGCCCCGGCATCGCCTACGAGCAGGACCTGCTGGACGGCATCGACCGGCCCGGCACCCCGGTCAGGCAGCGGCCCGGTACCCCGGCCAGGCAGCGGCGCTGAACGCCGCGCGCGCCGTCAGGCCCGGTCCGGCCGATCTTGCCGGGCCCGCGACGCCGGACACGCCCTAATCGCGCAGCGCGGCCACCTCGTCCAGCCAGAGCCGGGTGAACTCGGCCAGGCCGACGCCCGGTCCGGCCCGGAGCAGCCGGTCGAGCCGGCGGTCCCGGTCCTCCCCCTGCCCGTCGGCCGCGCCGACCGCCCGGTAGAGCGCAACGAGCCGCTCGGGCCCGTAGCGCCGGGCGATCAGCTCGCAGGCGAGCCAGGCCTGCTCGTACGCCTGGGCGATGCCGTCGGCCCCCGCGGTGAAGTCCCGGTCGGCGGGCAGCGTGGTGGGCAGCCGGCCGGCGGCGACGTCCCGGGCCAGCTCGGGGGCGATCTGCTGCGGGCGCCGGCCGGAGTCCCGGTAGGCGGTCCAGTCGGCGACGCCCTCGGAGAGCCAGAGCGGTGTCCAGGCCCGGGTGTCGGCCCTGGTCGCGACGTGGGTGGCCTCGTGGGTGACGACCACCTGCCGACCGAAGTCGCTGAGCCGCCCGAACGTGTCGGGGTTGACCAGCACCCGGTCGGCGGGGGTGTGCCAGGGCGCGCCGGGGGCGGCCGAGGTGACCGCCGCCATGCCCGCCCAGCCCGCCGGGTCGACCTCCAGCAGCCGGGCGAACTGCTCGGCGGTGGCGGGCACTTCGAGCAGCAGGCGGCCCGCCCAGCCGGTGCCCCAGACCTCGCTCACGGCGGGCGCGGCCCGGTCGGCCACCGCGACCAGACCGGCCGGGTCGGGCCCGTCGGCCAGACCGAGCACCAGGCAGTGCGCGCCCGCCGCGGACCGGGCGGTGCCGAGGTCCCAGAGCGCCGGGGGCCCGCTCGCGCTCTCCTCCCGGTCGACCCGCCAGCCGCCGCCGGCCAGGACCAGGTCGATCCGGCGCGGGTACACCACCGGGTAGTCGTCGTACCCGGTGATCCGGACCGCCAGGTCGGCGGCGGCCGTGAGCCGCTCCGGTCCGGCGTCCGCGCCGAGCACCAGGTTGCGGTAGCCGGCCTCGATCGCCGCCGGTCCGGACCAGGAGGGCAGCGCCCGGGCCCGCGCGTCCAGCAGCGCGGCCACCTCGGCCCGCCGCTCCGACGCCCGCCGCTCCGACGCCCGCCCGGCCGCGGAGGGGGCCGGGGCCGCCGGCGGCAGCGACAGCTGGGCCAGCCCGCCGGCCGCGAGCAGCAGCGCACCGCGCCGGGACAGCGTCCGGCGGGCGCCGTCTATCGGGTGGGGGGCGTCGGGGTCGGACGGTGCCGGGCTCAGAGCCGGACCACCCCCGCGACCGGCATCGCGTTGACGCTCTCGTAGCGGACCCTGGCGCCCGGGTAGGGGGCGTGCACGATCACCCCGCCGCCGGCGTACATCCCGACGTGGTGCATGTCCCGGTAGAAGATCACCAGGTCTCCCGGCCGCGCTTCGGAGAGGCTGACCCGCTGCCCGGCGTACGCCTGGGCCTGCGAGGTGCGCGGCAGGGTCACTCCGGCCTGCCGCCAGCTGTAGTACATCAGACCGGAGCAGTCGAAGGCTCGGGGCCCGGTGGATCCGTAGAGGTAGGGCGAGCCGATCATCCGCACCGCGGCGGCCAGCGCGGCCGCCCCGCGCTCGGAGGCGGGCGGGGCCGTGCCGAGGTCCAGCCGGTCGGTGCCCCGGGTGGCCCGCTGTTCGGCCTCCCGGGCGTCCTGGGCGGCCATCCGGGCCCGCTCGGCGACGCCCAGGCTGTTGAGCAGCCGCTGGGCCTTGGTGAGCCGCTGCTGGATCTGCTGCTTGCTGTCGGCCAGCGAGCGGCGGGCCTGGTCGAGTTCGGCGAGCTTGCCGGCGGTCTCGGTGCGGCGCTGGTCGAGCCGGCGCTCGCGGGTGGCCAGTTCGTGCAGGGTCTCCTGCTGCCGCTCGGCGGCCTGGCCGAGGGTGCGGGCCCGGGACAGGTAGCCCTCCGGGTCGGTGGAGAGCATCAGCTGGGCGGTCTGGGCCATGCCGCCGCCGCGGTACTCGGCGCCGGCCACGGTGGCGAGGTCGCCGCGCAACTGGTTGAGCTGGTCCTGGGCGACGGCGATCTCGCCCTGGAGGACGGCCGTCTCGCCCTGGAGCCGCTGCTGCGTCTCCTGGGCGGCGTTGTACTTCTCGGACGCCTGCTCGGCCTCGCCGTAGAGCTGCTCCACCTGCGCCTTGACGTCCTTGCGGGTGGGCGTGTCCGGCGCGGCGGGGGCGGCCTGGGCGCTGCCGCCCGTCGTCACGCCCAGGGCGGTGGTGGCGGCCGCGGTCAGCACCAGCGCACGGGCGAGCAGTTGGGAACGACGGTGCACGGGCATGGCGGCAGCTGCTCCGATCCGGCGGTGGGGCCCCGCCGCCGCCCCAACGCGGGCGGCCCTGGAAGCGGAGTCCGGTGGCAGACGTTAGCGAGTCCGGGCAACCGAGTCCAAACCCCTGCCAACCCGAATATTTGACCCGCAATCGGACATTCGTCCGAGGAACCGGAAAAGCCGCAGGCCCGGCCTTCCGTGTGGAAGGCCGGGCCTGGGAGGGCCTGCGCGGGGATCAGACCCGCACGACGGAGGTCAGCGGCATGTTGCTGACGGCCTCGTAGCGGACCGACGCGCCCGGCTTCGGTGCGTGCAGCACCTGGCCGTTGCCCGCGTAGATGCCGACGTGGTGGGCGTCCCCGTAGAAGATCAGCAGGTCGCCGGGCTGGGCCTGGGAGAGGTCGCTGCCGATCCGGGTGCCGGCGTGGGCCTGCTCCTGCGAGGTGCGCGGCAGCGAGACGTCGACCTGGTTGAACGCCCAGACCATCAGGCCCGAGCAGTCGAAGGAGCCGGGGCCGGAGGCGCCGTAGACGTACGGGCTGCCGATCTTGGAGGCGGCGATGGACAGCGCCGCGGCGCCGCGCGAGCTGCCGGCGCTCGGCTTGGTGACCGGCGCGGCGGGGGCCTGCGACGCGCTCAGGTCGGTGCGGCTGTTGTCGCGGGAGGAGCGGTCGGCGGCCTGCTGGGCCGCCGCCTGCTGCTGGGCGGCCTTCGCGGCGGCGTCGGCCTTCGTCTTGGCCTCGGCGGCGGCCTTCTCCTCGGCCGCGCGGATCGCCTGGCGCTCCTGCTCGGACAGGGTGTTGAAGAGGTCCTGCGCGGCCTTGAGCTTGCCCTGGACGTCGTCCTTGGCGCTCTTCAGCTGCTGGGTGGTGGTCTCCATCTCGGCGAGCTTGTCCTGGGCCTCGGAGCGCACCTGGTCGAGCTTGCGCTGCTCGTCCTGGAGCTGCTTGAGCTGGCCCTTCTGGGTGCCGCCGGCCTGGTTCAGCGTGTCGGCCTGGCTCAGGAAGGTGTCCGGACTGGCGGAGAACATCAGCTGGACGGTCTGGGATATTCCGCCGTTGCGGTACTGCTCGCCGGCGATCTCGGCCAGGCCGCCCTGGAGGTCGGTCACCTGCCCCTGCTGCCGCGCCACCTGGTCCTGGAGGTCGGTGACCTGCTTCTGCAGCTGCTGCTGCTTCTCCTGGGCGGCGTTGAGCTTCTCGGTCGCGACCTCGGCCTGGTCGTTGAGCTGGTCGACCTGCTCCTTGACCTGGTCCTTGGTCGGCTGCGGGTCGGCGTGGGCGCCGGACTGCGCGGACAGCGCGACGGCCGCCGCGGCGAAGCCGGTCAGGATCGAGACCCGGGTGCGACTGGCGGGCTTGGGACGACGATGGGACGCCACGAAGGCGGACTCCTTCTTCCTACGCCGTCTACCGGGTGAGCTGACGGGTTCGGGCCGGAAGCGTGCCCTACGACGCCTCACGACCGTTCCACCGGCCGACCTGGCGCCGATTCACCCCGGAGGAACGTGGTTCCCCGGCTCCGTTCGACAGCACCCCCGACTGCTGGGCTCCCCGTCGGGCAGGCACTGGGCCCGCCCCGCTGCGTCACGAACTCGACGGAAACCACCGCCGTCACCCTGGCTGGGCGATCGGGAGTGCGGTGGTTCGGGGCACGACCCTAGTAACTGAACCGTGATCCGTTCAAATCCTTGTCAGAAAAAAGACGGAAGAAGACCAAAGTTCTTTTGTGAATATGACACATAGTGATCACCGCCGCACGCAAAGCTGATCACTCTTCACCGGCGACTCGCACTGCGGACAAAACCCGAACGCCACCCCCGGTCGGAGGGTGGCGTGGATCACAGGCCCGGACGGGCCCTTCGGGCGTGTCGGGACGTCAGACCCGGCGGATCGTGTTGATCTGCATCGCGTCGACCTTCATCACCTTCACCACGTCACCGGTGTGCGGCGCGTGCACCACCATGCCGTTGCCGATGTACATCCCGACGTGGTGCCGGTCGGGGCCGTAGATGACGAGGTCGCCCGGCTGGGCCTGGTCCAGCGAGACCCTGGTGCCGACGTTGCCCTGCTCCTGCGAGGTGCGCGGCAGCGAGACACCGGCCTGGCCGTACGCCCAGACCATCAGGCCCGAGCAGTCGAAGGTGGTCGAGCCGGTGGCGCCCCACACGTACGGCGAGCCCTGCTTGCTCATCGCCTTGGCGACGGCCACGCCCGCGTAGCCGCCGGCCTGCGGGAGGCTGCCGAGGTCGGCGCGGTCGCTGCCGCGCGAGGCGCGGTCGTCCTGCTGCTGCTGGGCCCGCAGCGCGGCGCGGTCGGAGGCGCTGAGCGAGTTCAGCAGGTCCTGCGCGGCCTTGAGCTTCTGGTTGACGTCCGTCTTGGCCTGGTTCAGGTCCTTGGTGGTGGAGTCGAGCGAGGCCAGGACGGCGGCGGCCTCGGACTTCTCCTGGTCCAGCCGGCGCTGCTGGTCCAGCAGGCCCTTGAGCGCCTCGGACTCGCTGGCGCTGGCCTGCTGGGCACTGGACGCCTTCTCCAGGTAGCCGGACGGGTCGGAGGAGAGCATCAGCTGGACGGACGGGTCGATGCCGCCGGTGCGGTACTGCTCGCCCGCCACGCCGGCCAGGCCGGTCTGGAGCTGGGTCATCTCGTCCTGGCTGCGGGCCACCTTGTCCTGCAGCTGGTCGGACTGCTTGCGGAGCTGGTCGGCCCGCTCCTTGGCGCCGTTGTACTTCTCCGCCGCCTGCTCCTGGTCCTGCTGGAGCTGGTCGATCTGCGCCTTGACGTCGCTCTTGCTCGGCTGGGGCGCGGCGTGCGCGGCGACCTGCGCGGAGAGGGCGACCGCGGTCGCCGCGGCAGCGGTGAGCACGGAGACCCGGGCGCGGCTCGGCTGCTTGGGACGGCGGTGGGAGGCCAAGGGAATTGCTCCTTCTTCCATCGGCCTCACCCGATCAGGTGAGAATCCGGAAAATAGGTTTGACGCCACACCCTAGGGAAGATCCACGGGTTTTGCCACTCCCCCGAAGGCGTGAACTCCACTTCCCCCGCAGGCTTCACCCGATGTGCACACCACCGCAAACCGGGCGCTGACCAGGCATCATCCCGCCGCGGCAGCCGTCAGGGCCGCGCCAGCCGGTTCAGCAGCAGAACGGAGGCCACGGGGCGCGCGCCGGCCTTCCGCACGCCCTCCGCGACCTCCCGGTCGGTGGACACCACCACCACCGGACGCCCCTGCGGTTCGGCCCGCACCAGACGGCGGATCAGCTCGTCCGCGGTCTCGCCGGTCCTGCTGAACCGCACCCGCACCCCGCGCGGTGGCGCCATGATCACCGGAACGTCCAGGTCCTGCCCGTCGAACACGCAGGTGACCTCCGCCTGCGTGCGCTGGGCCAGCATCGCCAGCCCGCCCAGCAGCCGGATCCGCTGCTGCTCCAGCGGCAGCGTCGGATAGCCCGTCTTGGTCACGTTGTAGCCGTCCACCACCAGGTGCACCTGCGGGATCGCCAGCAGCTGGTCCAGCAGCGCCGGATCGTCGTCGGCCAGACCGCGCCGGGCCACGTCGTGCGGCGAGGCCGCACCCGGCACCACCGCCTCCACCAGGTCCCCCGGCCGGATCTGGGAGACCGGCAGCGCCAACTCCCGCTGGAGCCCCTGAGCCGACTGCAGCACCGTGTCCAGCAGCAGCCGCAGCCGCATGTCCTCGACGCTGCGGCCCTCGCGGGCCGACCGGCGGCCCTGCTCGGCCGCCGTCTCCAGCTCGCCGACCCGGTGCCGCAGCCGCCGCGCCTCGGACTCCGCGGCGCCACGCTCGGCGGCCGCCTGCGCCCTCGCGGCCTCCAGCTCGGCGGTCAGCCGCCTGGTCTCGGCCTGCGCCCGGCGGGTGTCGCTCTCCAGCGAGCGCACCTTCTTCCGCAGCGACTCGGCCTCCCGGCGGACGTCCTCGGACTCCGAGCGCTGCCGCTCCAGGTCCGCCCGGGCGGCGGACCGCAGCTCGGCGAGCTCCGCCTGCAACTTCTCCACCAGCCGGGTGGCCTCGGCGGCCGCGCCCTCGGCTCCGGCCCGCTCGGCCTCCTCCCCGGCCTCGGCCACCAGCCGGCTCCAGCCGGCCGCCCGCACCAGGTAAGCGGCGGCGGCGACGTCCATCGGATCGGCGGCGCCCGGGACGCTGCCCGACTCCAACGCCTTCACCAGGTCCGGCTGGCCCAGTCTCAGCCGCTCCGCTATCCGCACCCGGAACGCCGGCTCCGACTCCAGCGCCGCGGCCAGCGCCGTGGCCGCGTACTTGGCCCGCCGGGCCGGGGTGAACTTGACGTACTGGCGCAGGCTCTGCGGCAGCTCGCCGGGCGGCAGCCCGCCGAGCGCGTCCGAGGCCAGGCCGACCACACGCCGGCGCACGCCCTCGGGCAGCGGCCGGTCCAGCTTCTCGGCAGCACGCTCCGGCGCCACCTCGCCCGAACCCGCCGCCTCACCGGAGCCCGCCGCCCCGCCGACGGCCGCGGGCTCGGACGGGGCCGCGTCGGCGGCCTGCGCCTGCGCGGCCGCAGCGGGCTGAAGCCCCTGCGCTTCGGCGGGCTCCCTCGCTGCGTCCACCACGTCCTCGGCTCCGATCCTGGTCCTACGGGGTCACGGCCCGCGGCCGCCGCCCTGTCGTCACGCTCCGTGCGTCCTGTCTGTATTGTCCCAGCGCGGCGGGCAGGCGCGCCGTGCACCCGCCCCCCGCGCCGTCGGGCGTCAGCCCTGCTCGGCGGAGGCCTCCGCGTTCTCGGCGCCCGGACGGGCCACCAGCTCGACCTGGTCCACGGCGTTGCACCAGCGGCAGCGCACCGACTCGATCGTCTCGCTCAGCACCTCGGTCTCCTCGACCTTGGACTCGCCGGCCAGGTCGAAGTGCAGGAACTCGGTGACCCGCGCGGTGCGGGTCACGTCGAAGCGGGTGAGGTTTCCGCACAGGGTGCAGCGCCAGCGCGTCTCGGCGGTCAGGGCGGGGACGGTCATCGGGGGTCCTCTCGGGTGGTCCCTGGGTGGGCTAGGCGCTCCCCCCGGAGCCCCGGCGTCGGCGGCGGGAGGCGGGATTGCCCGCCCCAAGCCTATTGCCTGAGGCAACCATCGCGGCCACCGGTCAGGAGAACGAGCGGGCTAGTCCACCTGCCGTACAAGGCCGTGTCACACGCCCGACACGGAGGGATGCTTGGCCCCATGGCAGTGACGGCCCCCGGGCACACCGACGCGCGGGGCGAGTACCCGTCCGTGCCCGCCCCGGCGGTCACCTACGCCCTGATCGCGCTCAACACCCTGGTGTTCCTGCTGGGCCCGGCCGCCGGGCTCAACCCGCTGTACGGCACCGGCCAGTCCCGGCTCTGCGCGGAGCAGCGGTACGAGCAGCGCTGGGGCGTCATCCCCGCCGAGGTGCTGGCCGGCCGCCCGCTGACCGCCGAGCAGCTGGCCCAGGCCCCCGACCCGGCCCCGGGCTGCCCGGCCGCGCCCACCCCGCGCAAGCACCCGGCACTGTCCGTCCTCACCGGGCTCTTCGTACACGCCGGCTGGCTGCACCTGCTGGGCAACCTGCTCTTCCTCCACGTCTTCGGCCCCACCGTCGAACAGCGGCTGGGCCGGGCCCGGTTCGCCGTCTTCTACCTGGCCGCCGGCAGCCTGGCCACGTACGGCTTCGCCCTCGCCGAGGCGCACTCCCCGGGCTCCACCCGGGTCCTGATCGGCGCCTCCGGCGCGATCTCCGCCGTCCTCGGCGCCTACCTGCGCTTCCATCCGCGGGCCCGGGTGACGACGCTCGTCCCGCTGCTGCTGTTCCTGCCGCTGCGCTTCCCGGCCTGGCTGGTGCTCGGCCTCTGGTTCGCCCTGCAGTGGTGGTCGGTCCACTCGGCCGGGCCCGGGGTGGCCTATCTGGTCCACGTGATCGGCTTCTCGGCGGGCTTCCTCTACGCCTGCACGGTGGTCAGCCACCCCCCGAGACGACCCGGCTGACGCCCGATACGCTGGCGGCACCCCACAAAGGAGCCCGAACAGTGATCACCGCCATCGTCCTGATCAAGACCAGTGTCGACCGCATCCCGGAGATCGCCGAGGCCATCGCGGCCATCGAGGGCGTCAGCGAGGTGTACTCGGTGACCGGTGGCTACGACCTGGTGGCGATGGTCCGGGTGCGCCGGCACGACGATCTGGCCGCGGTCATCCCGGGCCGGCTGAACAAGGTCCCGGGCGTGGCCCACACCGAGACCCAGATCGCCTTCCGCACCTACTCCCAGCACGACCTCGAGGCCGCCTTCGCCCTCGGCCTGGACGAGTAGGCCCCCCGGCCCCGCAGACCGGGCCCCGCCGACCGGGCCCCTCAGCCCTGCTGACGCCCCCGGTCGACCTGCACGGTGGCGACGCAGCGCCCGCCCTCGTTGCGGTAGTTCCACGCGGCACCGTCCGTGACCAGCTCGCGCACGGCGGTCAGGAAGCGGTCGACGTGCTCGTCCGGGGTCCCGGCCCCGAAGCTCACCCGGATCGCGTTCAGGCTCCGCTCGCCGGGCAGCGACGGCTCGGGCGCCCCGCACTCGGAGGGGGAGACCTCTTCATCCCCGAGCAGGGTGCGCAGCAGCGGGTGCGCGCAGAACAGGCCGTCGCGGACCCCGATGCCGTACTCGGCGGACAGCGCGGCCGAGAAGTGCGAGCTGTTCCAGCCCTGGACGACGAAGGACAGCACGCCCACCCGGGCCGCCTCGGCGCCGAACAGGTTCAGCACCTTGACCTGCGGGATCTCCGCCAGCCCGGCGATCAGCCGGGCGATCAGCCGCCGCTCCCGGGCCTCCAGCGCGTCGAAGCCCGCCTCGCTCAGCGCCCGGCAGGCCGAGGCGATCGCGTAGGCGCCGATGACGTTCGGCGAGCCCGCCTCGTGCCGGGCCGGGCCGGAGTGCCACTGGACGGCCACCGAGCCGTCGTTCTCCCGGGCCACCGTCCGGGTCGCCCCGCCGCCGGCCAGGTACGGGTCGGCCGCGTCCAGCCAGTCCGCCCGGCCGGCCAGCACGCCGGCGCCGAAGGGCGCGTAGATCTTGTGGCCGGAGAAGGCGATCCAGTCGACGTCCAGCTCGCGCACCGAGACCCGGTGGTGCGGGGTCAGCTGGGCGGCGTCCAGCACCACCCGGGCGCCGTGCCGGTGCGCGGTCCCGGTCAGCTCGGCGACCGGCCACAGCTCGCCGGTCACGTTGGAGGCTCCGGTGACGCAGAGCAGCTTGGGGCCCTCGGGCGCCTCGGCGAGCGCGGCGTCCAGGGCGGCGACCGCCTCGGCGTGCGAGCGCGGCGCGCGCAGGTAGTGGACGTCGAGCCCGGCGTGCGCCCAGGGCAGCAGCGAGGCGTGGTGCTCGGTCTCGAAGGCGAACACCCGGGTCCCGGCCGGGACGGCCGAGGCGAGCAGGTTCAGCGAGTCGGTGGTGGCCCGGGTGAAGACCACCTGGTCGCCCTCGCGCAGGTCGAGGAACTCGGCGACGGTGCGGCGGCTCTGCTCGAACAGGTCGGTGGACAGCTGGGAGAGGTACCCGGCGCCGCGGTGCACGCTGCCGTAGTAGGGGGCGTAGGCGGAGACGTCGTCCCAGACCCGCTGGAGCGCCGGGGAGCTGGCCGCGTAGTCGAGGGCCGCGTACCCGACCTTCTCGCCGCTGGCGAGCGGGACCTGGACGTCGTGGCCGAGGACGGCGAGGGGGGCGCAGATTTCGGTGGCAATCGACATGAGGATGCACTCCTTCTGGGGGTATGGGACCCCGGGAGTGCTAGTCGTCGGGCGTCCGCGCTTGCCGCACGGACGATTCGCCGAGCGACCCGGTCCTCACCCAGGGCACCCCGCCACGGACGGAGGGTTGCCGGACAGCAAGCTGGGGCTTGGTGCTGTCACTCATGACCTGGCCAAGACTCTAGGTCGCGCCCAGCGAGTGGTCAAACAGGCATCCACCATCCGGACAGCCGAGGAGCCCGCGCCGGCGTTCCGGCACGGGCTCCCAAGTACCGCCTCACGCCTGACTGGTGGCCTCCGACCAACGCCGCAGCAGCTCCTGCGCCGCGCCCGAGTCGATGGCCCGCTCCGCCCGTGCCATGCCGGCCGCGAGCTGTTCGGTGAGCGGCGCCTCGCCCAGGTCGAGCGCGACCAGCGCCGCCGCCGTGTTCATCAGGACGGCGTCCCGCACGGCCCCGCGCTCGCCGGCCAGCAGCCGGCGCGCGACCTCGGCGTTGTACGAGGGGTCCGCCCCGCGCAGCGCCTCGATGCCGACCAGCTCGACGCCGACGTCCCGCGGGTCGAAGGAGGTCTCGGCGACGGTCCCGTCCCGCACGATCCACACCTGCGAGGTGGTGGTGATGGTCAGCTCGTCCAGGCCGTCGTCGCCCCGGAAGACCAGGCCGGTCGAGCCGCGCCGGGCGAGCACGCCGGCGATCAGTCCGGCGAGCCGGGTGTCGAAGCAGCCGATCGCGTGCGAGGTGACCTTGGCCGGGTTGGTCAGCGGGCCGAGGATGTTGAACGCGGTCGGCACCCCGAGGTCGCGCCGGGCGGTGGCGGCGTGCCGCATCGACGGGTGGAACTTGGCCGCGAAGCAGAAGGTCAGCCCGACCTCCTCGGCGATCTCGGCGACCCGCCGGGCCGACAGGTCGAGGCGGACACCGAGCTTCTCCAGCACGTCCGAGGAGCCGCTGGCCGAGGAGGAGGCCCGGTTGCCGTGCTTGACCACCTTGGCGCCGGCCGCGGCCGCGACGATCGCCGACATGGTGGAGATGTTGACGGTCTTGGCCCGGTCGCCGCCGGTGCCGACGATGTCCACGGCCGGGCCGGGGATGTCCAGCGGCTCGGCGTGCGCGTACATCGCGTCCACCAGGCCGGTGATCTCGTCGACCGTCTCGCCCTTGGCCCGCAGCGCCACCATGAACCCGGCCACCTGGACGGGGGACGCCTCGCCGCTCATGATCCGGTCCATCGCCCACGCGGTGGCCGAGCGGTCGAGGTCCTCCCCCTTCAACAGCGCCGCCAGGACGTCCGGCCAGGTGCGGACCACCTGCGCGGGTGCGGTACCACCGTTCGCAGGGTTCACGTTCACCATGGCTGACTCCAGCTGTTGTCGGGTTCCCCGCGTCGGGGGGACGTCCGTACGGATGGAGTCAGCCTATCGACCGGCGGGGTTCCCGCGGCGGCGTCTTCTCTGGTCCTGAGACGGCACCGCTCAGCGGCTGACGGGCGCCCGCTTGGCCAGCCGTGCCCGCAGCAGGGTGGCGACCGCCTCGGCCAGCGCCACCGGGTCCACCGGGCGGGAGATCGCGGCGTCGGCCCGGCTCCAGGCGGCCAGCCAGGAGTCCTGCGGCCGGCCGATCAGCACCAGCACCGGCGGGCAGCCGTAGATCTCGTCCTTGAGCTGGCGGCCGAGCCCGAGCCCGCCGGCCGGCACCGCCTCGCCGTCCAGGATGCAGAGGTCCACGCCGCCCTTCTCCAGTGCCTTCAGCACCGCGGGGGTGGTCGCGCACTCCAGGTAGGACAGTTCCGGAAGGTCCTCGACGGGCCGGCGGCCGAGTGCCGTCAGCACCTGCTCGCGGGTGTTGCGGTCATCGCTGTAGACGAGGACGGTGAGCGTCTCGTCGGTCGTGTACGCCATGGGCCCTGCTCCCTCAAGTGTGATCCGGACCACGTTCGCCTGATCCGGATGCTACTCCCGATCACCCGTCGCCGAGTCCCCCTCGCGGACCTTCCTCCTCAAGCCGCCGCGCCCGCGACTCACCCGCCCGGAGGACGGCCCGTCACCCGGACCCGTCCAGACCACCCGTACGGCCGATAAGGGGCCCTCGCATTACCCCCGGAGGCTCCGCCAAGCGTGCAACGACGCTCTGGGCAACGGGGTCCCGGGCCCCTTCGAGGAACCGTCAGAAAAGGGACACGCCGCTGCTCAGCCGCCATTGGGACCCCCCACCGCCCTCCAGGGGGGCATACCGCACGCACCGGACACTCCGAGGGACACCCCCCGGCGTGAAGACGGAATAAGGGACCGACATAATGTCCGTCGTGGCGACAGCAACAGCAGTAGAAACCGGGCACGCGCACGGATCGGTCAACCGGCCGAACATGGTCAGCGTCGGAACGATCGTCTGGCTCAGTTCCGAGTTGATGTTCTTCGCGGCCCTCTTCGCGATGTACTTCACGCTCCGCTCCGTCAAGGGAGCCGAGTTCTGGACCGAGAAGGCGCACGCCCTCAACGTGCCCTTCTCCTCGGTCAACACCACGATCCTGGTGCTCTCCTCGCTGACCTGCCAGCTCGGCGTGTTCGCTGCCGAGCGCGGGGACGTGAAGAAGCTCCGCTCGTGGTTCGTCATCACCTTCGTGATGGGCGCGATCTTCATCGGCGGCCAGATCTTCGAGTACACCGAGCTGGTCAAGAAGGACGGCCTCTCGCTGTCCTCCGACCCGTACGGCACGGTGTTCTACCTGACCACCGGCTTCCACGGTCTGCACGTGACGGGTGGTCTGATCGCCTTCCTGCTGGTCCTGGGACGGACGTACGCAGCCAAGCGCTTCACGCACGAGCAGGCCACCGCCGCGATCGTCGTGTCGTACTACTGGCACTTCGTCGACGTCGTGTGGATCGGCCTGTTCGCGACCATCTACCTGATCAAGTAACCAGCTGATCAGGTCGCTGGCCACCGGCTTCGGTCCCCGCCCTCACCGGCGTCGGGCCGATTCTGCCGGTGGGCGACGCTCCCACCGACCGACCGCGCGCGCAGCCCTAGACAGGCAGCCTCGTGCCGGCCAGACCGGCCGCCGGGTGCACCCACCAGTCGACCAGATCCTGACACCGGGGTTATTCCGTGAAAAAGCTCTCCGCACGACGGCGCCACCCATTGGCGGCGCTGGTCGTCCTACTTCTCGCCCTGGCGGCAACCGGGGGGCTGTACGCCGCGTTCGCGCCCGCCGACAAGGCGCAGGCCGACGTCGCCGCGCAGTCGCTCGCGATCGATGAGGGCAAGAAGCTCTTCGCCGTGGGCTGCTCCTCGTGCCACGGCCTGAACGGCCAGGGCAGCAGCGACGGTCCGAGCCTGGTCGGCGTCGGCTCCGCCTCTGTCGACTTCCAGGTCGGGACCGGCCGCATGCCGGCCCAGCAGCCCGGCGCCCAGGTGCCGCGCAAGAAGAACATCTACTCGCAGGCGGAGATCGACCAGCTCGCCGCCTTCGTCGCCTCGCTCGGCCCCGGCCCGGTGACGCCGACCCCGGAGCAGTACACCTCGACCAACCCGGATGACATCTCCAAGGGTGGCGAGCTGTTCCGCACCAACTGCGCCCAGTGCCACAACTTCGCCGGCCAGGGCGGTGCCCTGACCAAGGGCAAGTACGCCCCGTCGCTGGAGGGCGTGGACGCCAAGCACATCTACGAGGCCATGCAGACCGGCCCGCAGAACATGCCGTCGTTCCCGGACACCACCATGCCCGAGGAGCAGAAGAAGCAGATCGTGGCCTTCGTCCGCCACACCACCTCCGATGAGCCCAACCCCGGTGGTCTCACGCTCGGCAGCCTCGGTCCGGTGACCGAGGGTCTGTTCGGCTGGATCTTCGGTCTCGGCACGCTCATCGCGGTCGCGATCTGGGTCGCCGCCCACACCACCAAGGCCAAGAAGTCATGAGCCACGACATGTCAGAAGAGAAGCTGCCGGAGTCGCACGGCTCCGCCGGTGACGTCGCCGCGCACGGCGACCCGTTCGCCGACCCGGGCCTGCCGGCCCACGAGCCCCGCCGCACCGACATCGACGAGCGGGCCGCCCAGCGGGCCGAGCGCCAGGTCTCGCTGATGTTCGTGGTCTCGATGCTCGCCACCATCGGCTTCATCGCCTCGTACGTGGCCATCGACCCGGACAAGATCGTCTACATCTTCCCGCTCGGTCACGTCAGCGCGCTGAACTTCGCGCTCGGCCTGACCCTGGGCGTCGCGCTGTTCATGATCGGCGCGGGTGCGGTCCACTGGGCCCGCACGCTGATGTCGGACGTCGAGCTGCCGGCCGAGCGCCACCCGATCGAGGCTGACGACGAGGTCCGCGCGGACGTCATCGAGCAGTTCAAGACCGGTGCCGCCGAGTCCGGCTTCGGCCGCCGCAAGATGATCCGCAACACCCTCATCGGCTCCATGGCGCTGGTCCCGCTCTCCGGCGTGGTCCTGCTCCGCGACCTCGGGCCGCTGCCCGAGAAGAAGCTGAAGGAGACGGGCTGGATCGAGGCGACCCCGGCCAAGCCCCTGCAGCTCATCAACATGAACACCAACCTGCCGATGAAGGCCGAGGACATCGTCATCGGCTCGCTGACCTTCGCCATGCCCGAGGGTCTGCACGTCCACGACGAGGACTTCCAGCAGGCGATCGCCAAGGACGCCCTGATGCTGGTGCGCATCGCGCCGGACGACATCAAGGACGACCGGTCGCGGGAGAAGGGCTTCGAGGGCATCCTCGCCTACTCCAAGATCTGCACCCACGTCGGCTGCCCGATCAGCCTGTACGAGCAGCAGACCCACCACGCGCTCTGCCCCTGCCACCAGTCGACCTTCGACCTGGCGGACGGCGCGCGCGTGATCTTCGGCCCGGCCGGCCACCCGCTGCCGCAGCTGAAGATCATCACTGACGAGAAGGGCTACCTGGTCGCCACCGGCGACTTCGACGAGCCCGTCGGCCCGAGCTACTGGGAGCGTGCTCGATGAGTACGAGCAGCACCACCGGTGCCGCCAAGCCCGCCAGCACGCGCGCCAAGCCCGCCAACAAGTGGGAGGCCGCTGCTGACTGGACGGACGGCCGGGTGGGGATCTACTCCCTCGCCAAGGCCAACCTGCGCAAGATCTTCCCGGACCACTGGTCCTTCATGCTGGGCGAGATCTGCCTCTACACGTTCGTCATCATCATCCTGACCGGTGTCTACCTGACGCTGTTCTTCAAGCCGTCGATGGCCGAGGTCGTCTACAACGGCTCGTACGTGCCGCTCAAGGGCATCGGGATGTCCGAGGCGTACGCCTCGACGGTGGACATCAGCTTCGAGATCCGCGGCGGTCTGCTGATCCGGCAGATCCACCACTGGGCCGCCCTGGTCTTCGTGGCCGCGATGCTCGTGCACATGATGCGCGTGTTCTTCACCGGCGCGTTCCGCAAACCGCGTGAGATCAACTGGGTCTTCGGCTTCCTGCTGCTGATCCTGGGCATGTTCGACGGCTTCTTCGGCTACTCGCTGCCGGACGACCTGCTGTCGGGTACCGGTATCCGCTTCATGGAAGGCGCGATCCTCGCCGTCCCGCTGGTCGGCACCTACATCCAGATGTTCCTGTTCGGGGGCGAGTTCCCCGGCCACGACATCGTGCCGCGCTTCTTCACGATCCACGTGCTGCTGATCCCGGGCATCATGCTCGGCCTGCTGGTGGCGCACCTGATCCTGGTCTTCTACCACAAGCACACCCAGTGGGCGGGCCCGGGCAAGACCGAGAAGAACGTCGTCGGCATGCCGCTGATGCCGGTCTACATGGCCAAGGCCGGTGGCTTCTTCTTCCTGGTGTTCGGCCTGATCGCCGCCATCTCGGCGATCGCCACGATCAACCCGATCTGGGCGTACGGCCCGTACCGCCCGGACCAGGTGTCCACGGACGCCCAGCCCGACTGGTACATGGGCTTCTCCGAAGGCCTGATCCGCGTCATGCCGGGCTGGGAGGTCGGCCTGTGGGGCCACACCCTGAACCTGGGCGTCTTCATCCCGCTGATGATCTTCCCGCTGGTCCTGGTCTCGATCGCGGTCTACCCGTTCATCGAGGGCTGGATCACCGGCGACAAGCGCGAGCACCACATCCTGGACCGCCCGCGCAACGCGCCCGTCCGCACCGCGCTCGGCGCCGCCTGGATCAGCCTGTACCTGGTGCTGCTGGTCGGTGGTGGCAACGACCTGTTCGCCACCCACCTGCACCTGTCGATCAACTCGATCACCTACTTCGTCCGCGTCGGCTTCTTCGCGGTGCCGGTCATCACCTTCATCATCACCAAGCGCTGGTGCCTCGGCCTCCAGCGCCGGGACAAGGAGAAGGTGCTGCACGGCCGCGAGACGGGCGTCATCAAGCGCCTGCCGCACGGCGAGTTCGTCGAGGTGCACGCCCAGCTGCCGCAGAAGGACCTGTACAAGCTCACCGCGCACGAGCAGGTGCAGCCGGTCGAGCTGCCGGCCCAGACGGACGAGAACGGCGTGGCCAGCAAGGCCGGCCTGCTCGGCCGAACCCGGGCCAAGCTGTCCCGCGGCTTCTACGGCGGCGGCGCCCAGATCCCCAAGCCGACCTCCGAGGAACACCACGAGATCACCAGCGGCCACGGCCACCACTGATCCCGTACGCCCCGCAGCGTCACACCCGAGGGCCGCTGACCAGAGTTCTTCTGGTCGGCGGCCCTCGGGCTTTCCCGTCCCCCGTCCGCACCCTCCAGGAGCTCCCGTGCAGCTGTCCGTCGACCCCGCCGCCGCCACTCCCCCGTACGAGCAGATCCGGGCCCAGATCGCCGAGCGGGCCCGTTCCGGCGAACTGCCGACCGGGCTGCGGCTGCCCACCGTCCGGGCCCTGGCCGAGGAGCTGGGGCTGGCCGCCGGGACGGTCGCCCGGGCGTACCGGGAGCTGGAGGCGGACGGCGTGGTGGAGACCCACGGCCGGCGCGGCACGCTGATCGCGGCCACCGGCGACACCGCGCACCGGCTGGCCGCCGCGGCCGCCGCCGAGTACGCCGAGCGGGCGACCCGGCTCGGGCTCCCGCGGGCGGACGCGCTGGCCGCGGTGGACGCCGCCCTGCGGCTGGCCTACCAGGAGGCCTGAGGAGGCGCTCCAGGGGCCCTCAGGCCTCCGGGCGGATCATCCCCGAGGCGTGGGCCTGGGAGGCCGGCGCGGTGGTGCTGACGGGCTGTCCGAGGGCGCTGTGCTTGAGCCAGTCCGTCCAGGAGATGTTCCAGTCCCCGAAGCCGTTGCCGAAGGGCTCCATGGTGGCGCCGCGGCTGTTCACCACCGTCACCAGGTCCCCCACCCTGGTGTTCTGGTAGAACCACTTGGCGTTCTCGGTACTCATGCCGGTACAGCCGTGGCTGACGTTCTCCAGGCCCTGCGAGCGGACCGACCAGGGCGCCGCGTGGACGTACTCGCCGCTCCAGGTGACCCGGGTGGCCCACTCCACGTTGAGGTCGTAGAACTCCGAGCTCCCGGCCTTTATCCCGATCGTCTCGCCGTTCATCCGGACGGACCGCTCCTGGCCGAGCACCACCTTGACGCCGTTGCGGGTGTCGAAGCCGGGCTTGCCGGTGGTCACCGGGATGCTCCGGAGCAGCTCGCCGTCACGGCTGAGGGTGAGCAGGTGGGCGGCCGCGTCGACCACCGTCTCGACCCGTGCGCCGATCCGCAGGCCCAGCGTGCTGCGGTCGCCGCCGTAGAGGCCGTCCGCGATCCGGACGCCGGTGCCGTCGAAGGCCAGCGAGACGGTGGTCCCGGCCGGCCAGTACTCCTGCGGGCGGAAGTGCAGTTCCTTGTCGCCCACCCAGTACCAGGCGCCGGTGACGGCGGGCTGGGAGCTGACGGTCAGGACGCGCTCGACCTCCTGGCGGGCCTGCGGGTCCTGCACCGCCTCGGAGAGCTGCACGGTGAGCGGCTGGCCGACGCCGTAGAGGCCGCTGCCGGAGGAGTCCGGGCCCAGCTTGGCGGTGAGCAGGCGCTGGGCGGCGAGGGTGCTGAAGTCCGCCGTGGTGTCGCCGCGGCCGCCCTTGCCGTCGTCCGCGGCGATCCGCACCGAGTAGTCGGTGTCGGCCTTCAGCCGGCCGGTGGTCTGCCAGCTGCGCTGGTCCTCGGCGAGCTGGCCGGCCACCACCCGGCCGTCCGGGCCGGTCACGGTGACGTCGGTGAGCCGGCTGCCGGGCACGGACGTCACCGTGACCGGCTTGGAGGGGTCGACCTTGCCCTCCCCCTCGGCCGAGAGGTGGACGAGCACGGCCGCGTCGATCCGGTGGGGGCCGACCGCCTCGCCGCCGCCGGACGAGCAGGCGGCCAGCGGGGCCAGTACTGCGAGGGTCAGCGAGATGCCGCCGATACCTGCGATTCCGCGCCTGTCGGCCATGAAACGCCTCCGAGGGTCCGCACGATTGCTCAGATCGTAGGAACGAGGCCCCCCGAAGCGACATCGGAGCGACCCCGTGTTCACCCGGGTGAGTGGTTTCGTCACCCTGGAGACGCAACGGGGCCGGTCCTCCCCCTGCGGGGAGGACCGGCCCTGTCGTCGTCGGCGGAACCCGGGAACCTACTGGTTCTGGTTCTCGCCCCGGTAGAACTCGAAGACCCAGCCGAAGAGACCGATCAGGATGATCGGGATCGACCAGAACAGCAGCCACCAGCCGAAGATCACTCCGAGGAACGCCAGCGAACCGCCGATCGCCAGGGAGAGCGGCTGCCAGCTGTGCGGGGCGAAGAAGCCCAGCTCACCGGCGTCGTCCGCCACCTCGGCCTCGGGGTTGTCACCCGCGCCGCTGTCCACCCGGCGGGCGGTGAAGGCGAGGTAGTACCCGATGAAGGCGCAGAGCGCGAAGGCGAGGAACAGCGCCGTGGTGCCGGCCGCCTCGATCCCGTGCTCCGAGTGGTTGGTCCACAGGCCGTAGGTGACGGCCATCGCGAGGACGAAGACGGCCAGGCCGAGGAAGATCTTTCCCTGTTCCTTCATCAGACGTCGCCCTCCTTCTTGCCCTTGTCCAGCTTCGGGGCGTCGTACTTCGCCGGGGTCACGCCGGCGAGGTGCTTGGCCGGCTCACCGTGGTTCTCCAGGTAGTCCAGCGCGGCGATCTCCGGGTGGTGGAGGTCGAAGGCCGGGGATTCGGAGCGGATCCGGGGCAGGGTGAGGAAGTTGTGCCGCGGCGGCGGGCAGGAGGTCGCCCACTCCAGCGAACGGCCGTAGCCCCACGGGTCGTCGACCTCGACCTTCTCGCCGTACTTGGCCGTCTTCCACACGTTGTAGAGGAACGGCAGCATCGAGGCGCCGAGCACGAACGAGCCGATGGTCGAGACGGTGTTCAGCGTGGTGAAGCCGTCCGAGGCCAGGTAGTCGGCGTAGCGGCGGGGCATGCCCTCGGCGCCGAGCCAGTGCTGGACCAGGAAGGTGGTGTGGAAGCCGAAGAACAGCGTCCAGAAGGTGATCTTGCCGAGGCGCTCGTCCAGCATCTTGCCGGTCATCTTCGGCCACCAGAAGTGGAAGCCGGCGAACATCGCGAAGACGACGGTGCCGAAGACCACGTAGTGGAAGTGGGCGACGACGAAGTACGAGTCCGAGACGTGGAAGTCGATCGGCGGGGAGGCCAGCAGCACACCGGTCAGACCACCGAAGAGGAAGGTCACCAGGAAGCCGACCGTCCAGAGCATCGGCGTCTCGAAGCTCAGCGAGCCCTTCCACATGGTGCCGACCCAGTTGAAGAACTTCACACCGGTCGGGACCGCGATCAGGAAGGTCATGAAGGAGAAGAACGGCAGCAGCACCTGCCCGGTGACGTACATGTGGTGCGCCCACACCGTCACCGACAGACCGGCGATCGCGATGGTGGCCGCGATCAGGCCGGAGTAGCCGAACATCGGCTTGCGGCTGAAGACCGGGATGATCTCCGACACGATGCCGAAGAACGGCAGCGCGATGATGTACACCTCGGGGTGGCCGAAGAACCAGAACAGGTGTTGCCACAGCATCGCCCCGCCGTTGGCGGGATCGAATACGTGGGCCCCGAATTTACGGTCCGCCTCCAGGGCGAACAGCGCGGCGGCCAGGACCGGGAAGGCCAGCAGGACCAGCACGGCGGTCAGCAGGACGTTCCAGACGAAGATCGACATCCGGAACATCGTCATGCCGGGGGCGCGCATGCAGATGATCGTGGTGATGAAGTTGACCGCACCGAGGATCGTGCCGAAGCCGGAGAAGGCCAGACCCATGATCCACATGTCGGCGCCGACACCCGGCGAACGGACCGCGTCCGACAGCGGGGAGTAGGCGAACCAGCCGAAGTTGGCCGCGCCGTTCGGGGTCAGGAAGCCCGCCACCGCGATGGTCGAACCGAAGAGGTACAGCCAGTACGCGAACATGTTCAGACGCGGGAACGCCACGTCCGGGGCGCCGATCTGGAGCGGCATGATCCAGTTCGCGAAGCCGGCGAACAGCGGCGTCGCGAACATCAGCAGCATGATCGTGCCGTGCATCGTGAACGCCTGGTTGAACTGCTCGTTCGACAGGATCTGGGTCCCGGGACGAGCCAGCTCGGCGCGCATGACCAGCGCGAGGATGCCGCCGATCAGGAAGAAGGCGAACGACGTGCCCAGGTACAGGGTGCCGATCGTCTTGTGGTCGGTGGTGGTCAGCCACTTGATGATGGTCGAACCCGGCTTGCGGGTCCGCTGCGCCCCGACCGTGACGGCCCCGGCGCCCCCGCCGGCCGCGGCGGGCTCGTTGAGGATGGTCACTTCTCTTCACTTCCCATGGTCGTGATGCCGGAGGGCAACGCGCCGGTCTGGCCCTTGGCCCGGAGGTCCGCCAGGTGCTTGTCGTAGTCGGCGCGGTCGACGACCTTGACGTTGAACAGCATGCGCGAGTGGTCGACGCCACAGAGCTCCGCGCACTTGCCCATGTACTCGCCCTTGACGGTGGGGGTGACCTCGAACCTGTTCACCACGCCCGGCACGACGTCCATCTTCATCATGAAGTTGACGGGCCAGAAGTCGTGGATGACGTCACGCGAGGTCAGCCGGAACTGCACCGACTCGTTGACCGGCAGCCAGAGGGTCGGAACCTCCTTGGGCGTACCGACGTCGTACGCGGCGTCCTTGTTGGCCGGGTCGGGGTTCTCGGTGTTCTCGTAGTTGAACGCCCAGCTCCACTGGAAGCCGACCACGTTGACCGTGTGCTGCGGCTTCTCGGAGACGGCGATCAGCTTCGACTCGTCGCGGGCGACGAAGTAGAAGAGCACCGACACGATGATGATGGGGACCGCGGTGTAGAGCGCCTCGATGGGCACGTTGTACCGGGTCTGCGGGGGGACCTCCACGCCGGTGCGGCTGCGCCGGTGGAAGATCACGCTCCAGATGATCAGACCCCACATCAGTACGCCGACCACCAGCGCCGCGATCCAGGAGCCCTGCCACATCTGGAGGACCATCGGCCCTTCCTTGGTGACGGGGCTCGGGAGGCCAAGCCTGGGGAGGTCGTTGGCCGAGCAGCCGGTGGCGGTCGCGATGACGAGGCCCAGTGCCAGCGCCTGAGGCAGCTTCCGCCGCATCGTGCGCCGCGGCGAGCGGTCGGAGCCGTTGGGACTCACGTAGCGCCTTCCCGAAGTCTCGCCCGCCTTCGCGTCGCCCCGCGGAGGATTGTGAGCCTCCCCGGCGACCCGTCCACGGGCACGGTTTGAATGCTTATGCGGGCCAAACCCTACTCCAGCCTTATGCGCTCCTGACGGGCAGCCCCCGGTAACGCGCCGCCCGGTCGCCCGATCAGGCCCGGCAGGGGCTGCGCCGCAGGTCATCGTAGGCATTCGAGGTCCTTACGCCCGATCGGGGGACGACCTCGAACTACGCGGGTGACGGTCCGTCGGACGCGGACGAAGCGGACATTCGGGGTGATCGACTGACGGCCGGTAAGCGATGTCGTCGGACCGGAACGGCTCCGGGTGTGTCGTTAAATGTGACCGTGTACTTCGATGCGGCCTCGACGGCCCCTCTGCACCCCGTGGCACGGCAGGCGCTGACCGCCGCCCTGGACGAGGGCTGGGCCGATCCGGCCCGGCTGTACCGCTCCGGCCGGCAGGCCCGGATGCTGCTGGACGCCGCCCGCGAGACGGTGGCCGAGGCCCTGGGCGCCCGGGCGGACGAGATCGCCTTCACCGCGAGCGGGACGCAGGCGGTGCAACTCGGCATGCTGGGCGCGCTGGCCGGCCACCGGCGGCGCGGCGGCCACCTGGTGCACTCGGCGGTCGAGCACTCCAGCGTGCTGCACGTCGCCGAACGTCAGGAGGCGGGCGGGGGCACCGTCTCGGTGGCGCCGGTGGACCGCGCCGGACGGGTCGACCCCGACGTGTTCGCCGCGCTGCTGCGCGCGGACACCGCGCTGGCCGTCCTGCAGAGCGCCAACCACGAGGTGGGGACGGTCCAGCCGGTCGGCGAGGTCGCCGGACACTGCCGCGAGGCCGGTGTCCCGCTGCTGGTCGACGCGGCGCAGAGCGTCGGGCGGATGGACGTCCCGGCCGGCTGGTCGCTGCTGACCGCCAGCGCGCACAAGTGGGGCGGGCCGCCCGGAGTCGGGGTACTGGCGGTGCGCAAGGGCGTGCGGTACGCCTCGCCGCTGCCGGCCGACGAACGCGAGGGCGGGCGGGTGCCCGGCTACGTCAACGTCCCGGCGATCGTCGCCGCGGCCGCCTCGCTGCGGGCCGTCCGGGCCGAGGCCGCGCGGGAGAACGCCCGGCTGCACGCCCTGGTGGAGCGCATCCGGGCCCGGGTGCCGCAGCTGGTGCCCGAGGTGGAGGTGGTCGGCGACCCGGTGCGGCGGCTGCCGCACATCGTCACCTTCTCCTGTCTGTACGTGGACGGCGAGGTGCTGCTCACCGAACTGGACCGGGCGGGCTTCGCGGTCTCCTCCGGCTCCTCCTGCACCTCGTCCACCCTGACGCCGAGCCATGTGCTGGCCGCGATGGGGGTGCTCACCGAGGGGAACGTCCGGGTCTCGCTGCCGCCCGGGACGGCCGAGGCCGACGTCGAACGCTTCCTCACCGTGCTGCCGGAGCTGGTCGCGGGCGTCCGGGCGCCACTCGGGCTGGACCTGCCGGCCCCGGAGCCGGAGCCGGCGGCCGGGCCCCTGCTGGTGATCGACGCGCTGGGCAAGCGCTGCCCGCTGCCGGTCATCGAGCTGGCGAAGCGGATCGGCGAGGTGCCGGAGGGCGGCACGGTCGCCGTGCTCGCGGACGACGAGGCGGCCCGGCTGGACATCCCCGCCTGGTGCGGGATGCGCGGTCAGGAGTACGCGGGCGAGGCCCCGGCCGCCGACTACGGCGGCGACCGGGGCTCGGCCTACCTCGTCGTCCGGCGGACTACTTGACCAGGTGCGCGCGGATGTCCGCGGCGGCCTCGGCGCCGTAGGCGTCCTCGAAGCGCTTCAGGAAGGCGGTCGGGCGCAGCTCGTACTCCTGGGTGCCGACGGTCTCGATCACCAGGGTGGCGAGCATGCAGCCGAGCTGGGCGGCGCGCTCCAGGTCGAGCTGCCAGGACAGGCCGGCCAGGAAGCCGGCCCGGAAGGCGTCGCCGACGCCGGTCGGGTCGACCTTCGCCTCCTCGGCGGCGCAGCCGACCAGGATCGCCGCCTCGCCCTTGCGCTCGATCCGCACGCCCTTGCTGCCCAGGGTGGTGATCCGGGTGCCGACCCGGGTGAGGATCTCCTCGGCGTCCCAGCCGGTCTTGCTCTCGATCAGCGCGGCCTCGTACTCGTTGGTGAAGAGGTACGCGGCGCCGTCGACGATGTCGCGGATGTCGTCGCCGTCCAGGCGGGCCAGCTGCTGGGAGGGGTCGGCGGCGAAGGCGAAGCCGCGGGTGCGGCACTCCTGGGTGTGCCGCACCATGCCCTGCGGGTCGTCGGCGCCGATCAGGACGAGGTCGAGGCCGCCGACGCGGTCGGCGATCGGCTTGAGCTCGATGTTGCGGGCCTCCGCCATGGCGCCGGTGTAGAACGAGGCGATCTGGTTGTGGTCCTCGTCCGTGGTGCACATGAAGCGGGCGGTGTGCCGGGTCTCGGAGATGTGGACGGAGTTGCAGTCCACGTTGTTGCGCTCCAGCCAGCTGCGGTACTCGGCGAAGTCCGCGCCGGCCGCGCCGACCAGGATCGGGCGCAGCCCGAGCACGCCCATGCCGAACGCGATGTTCGGCGCGACTCCGCCGCGGCGGATGTCCAGGGTGTCGACCAGGAAGGACAGCGACACGGTGTGCAGCTGCTCGGCGACGAGCTGGTCGGCGAACCGACCGGGGAACGTCATCAGGTGGTCGGTGGCGATCGAGCCGGCGACGGCGATACGCACGGGAGGTCTCCTCAGGATGGCTGCGGGGCCAACGGGCAAGCACGGGTGAACCCACACACGGTACCGGGCGCGGGGCGGGCGGCAGCAAGACCGCCGCAATCCGCCGGCCCGCAGTGCCATCGTGGCACCCGTCGCCGTCGAACGTGTACTACCTCCGGGTAGCACTGGTGGGTGGGCCGAACCCCGGCCTAGGGTCGGCAGCAGGGGCCCCGCCGAGCCGGGCGGGCCCCGTCGTCGACCGTGGCAGTGCCGCCACGGCCATGGATCGGAGCGATGCCCGATGATGCCCAGCCACGCCCCGCTGCCCGCCCTCCGGACCGAAGCCGACGGCGAGAGCCTCGACGCGCTGGTGAGTTCGTCCCGGCGGCTGCGCCGGTTCTGGCCGCTGCTGGCGACCGGTCCCGAGCCGGCCGCGCCCGCCCGGGAGGGCTTCCGGGTGCCGTCCGACGCGCAGCGGCTGGTCGCCGGGATGGCCGAGTACGGCATGTGACCCGGCGCCCGCCCCGGCCGGGGCGGGTGGAACCGGAGTGGAACCGGATCCGACCGGGTCACGTCACATCCGCGCGGAGCGGCCGAGCGGGCGGCACCGCTGAGCCCTCGGGAGGATGTGCAGATGGACCTGGAGACGATGCCCCGGCGCGGTCGGCGGGCGGTGGCCCTGGCGGGCCTGGCACTGGCGGCGGTGGTGACGGTGGCCGGGTGCAACGGGGACGGCAAGACCTCCTCGGACTCGGCGGCGGGGGGCGCGGCCACGACCTCGGCGGGCGCGAGCGCCTCCCCCGAGGCCCCGGCGTCCTCCGGCGCCCCGTCCGCGCCGGCTCCGGCGGCGAGCCCGTCGGCCACGTCGGACCAGCCCGGCCGGACGCCGCCGACCAAGTGGGCCCCCACCGCGGCCTCGCCCGCCCCGGGGCAGCCGTCGACGGCCGGCTCCGGGGGCACTCCCCCGGGCCCCGGGATCGCGGTGGGCGAGCCCGACCCGGCCGGGTCGGGGGCGCGCCCGGCGGTCTCCTACCGGGTGGACGGCAGCAACGGGCTGACCGTCTACTTCTTCGGTGGGGTCTGCCAGAAGTACGCGCTGAAGGCGGACGAGTCGCACGCCGGCCGGGTGGACGTCAGGATCGTGGTGGCGGCGCCGGTGCAGCCCGGGCAGGTCTGCAACGCGCTGGCCAAGCGGCAGTCGGTGTCCGCCGATCTGCGCTCGCCGCTGGCCGGGCGGACGGTGACCGACCAGTCGAGCGGCCAGAACGTGCCGCTGGACGCCGATCCGCACATGGGCCCGGACCCGGTCACTCCGGACGTCGCCGGCCAGTAGCCGGGACGACCCGGTAGCCGCGACGACGGTGCGCAAACGCGGAGGCGGCCCCGGGGATGATCCCCGGGGCCGCCTCCGTACCGCGGCTCGAACGAGCGTCGAGCGGTGCTGCCTGGGCCTAGCTGAACGAGTCGCCGCAGGCGCAGGAGCCGGTGGCGTTCGGGTTGTCGATCGTGAAGCCCTGCTTCTCGATGGTGTCGACGAAGTCGACGGTGGCGCCGCCCAGGTACGGGGCGCTCATCCGGTCGGTGACGACCTTGACACCGTCGAAGTCCTTGAGCACGTCGCCGTCGAGCGAGCGCTCGTCGAAGAACAGCTGGTAACGCAGGCCGGAGCAGCCACCGGGCTGGACGGCGACGCGAAGTGCGAGGTCGTCGCGGCCCTCCTGCTCCAGCAGGCCCTTGACCTTGGCCGCGGCGGCATCGGTAAGGAGGATGCCACTCTCGACGGTGGTCTCGTCCTGGACGGTCATCTGCTTTCTCCCGGTCTTTGACAACGGTCTGCCGCCAGTGCCAACCACCGGCCGTCCGGATTCATTTCCCGAACGGCGGTCGTCTTCGTCGGCCTGTCGGCGGCGGAATTTCCGTGGGCCGGGTGAGCTACCCGCGTCCCCTACGCTCCCCATGCTCGCACAACCCGGGAGGGTGGGTCACCGTCCGAGCCGCGGAATCCGGGGAACCGGCCCCGGGCCGGGCCGGCGGACGCCAGGATGGTGGCCATGATCCTGCGCCAGGTCAGGGACACCGCCGCCGACGCGGAGGCCGTCCAGGAGCTCTCCCTCGCCGCGTTCGCCGATCCGGCCCTGCCCGGTCCGGCGGCCGCGCCGACCCCGTTGCAGCTCGCCCGGACCAGACATCTGGCACGCACCGACCCGGAGGGCTGCTGGCTGGCGGAGAGCGGCGGGGAGCCGGTCGGCGCGGTGCTGTCGATGCGCCGGGAGGGCCTGTGGGCGCCGTCGCTGTTCGCGGTCCGGCCGCAGGCGCAGGGCAAGGGCGTCGGGCGGCTGCTGCTGGAGCGGGCGGCGGCGCACTCGCGGGGCTGCCTGCGCGGGATGGTCTGCGCGTCGGCGTCCCCGGCGGCGGCCCGCCGCTACCGGCTGGCCGGGTTCACCCTGCACCCGGCGATGCGGCTGACCGGGCGGGTGGACCGGGCCGGGCTGCTCGACCCGGGTGACATCCCGGTGCACCGGGGCGGAGCCGTCCACCGGCACCTGCTGGACTCGGTGGACCGGCGGCTGCGCGGGTCCGCGCACGGCCCGGACCACGAGCTGATGCTGGGCCACTTCGAGGAACTGCTGATCGCCGACGCGCTGGCCGGCAGCGGCTACTGCTACCGGGACGGCGGCGAGGTGAAGCTGCTGGCGGCCACCACCAAGCGGATCGCCGCCCGGCTGCTCCGCGAGGCGCTGGCCCGGGTGCCGGACGGGGTCGAGGCGAGGGTGGAGTTCCTGACCGCCGAGCAGGAGTGGGCGCTGGACGTCGGCCTGGAGGTGGGGCTGACCCCGCAGAGCCGGGGCTTCGTCGGGCTGCGCGGGATGCGGCCGCCGGCGCCGTACCTGCCGAGCGGCGCCTTCCTCTGACCGCCCGGACGGCGGGGCCCCCGCCGGCTGCCTGCTCCGACGGGGCCACGGGTCACCGGGGGCCGGTCAGGCCATGGTGTCCAGGATCTCCCGGACCATGTCCATCGTCGTGCCCGGGTGCAGGAAGGCGAAGCGGGCGACCGTCTCGCCGTCCCAGCCGGTGGGGGTGACGAAGCCGATCTGGTCCGCGAGCAGCTGCTGCGACCAGCGGTAGTAGTCCTCGTTGGTCCAGCCCTTGCGCTTGAAGCAGACGGCCGAGAGCTGCGGGTCGAACAGCAGCTCCAGGTGGTCGGTGTCGCGGATGAGCTGGGCGGTGTCCCGGGCGAGCGTGAGGCCGGCCTCGATGGCGTCGGTGTAGGCCTGGGTGCCGTGGACGGCGAGGGAGAACCACAGCGGCAGGCCGCGGGCGCGCCGGGTGAGGTGGTAGGCGTAGTCGGTGGGGTTCCACTCGTCGCCCTCGGTGTGCAGGACGTCGAGGTAGGAGGCGTCCTGGGTGTGCACGGCCCGGGCGAGCTGCGGGTTGCGGTAGATCAGCGCGGCGCAGTCGAAGGGGGCGAACAGCCACTTGTGCGGGTCGACGACGAAGGAGTCGGCGTGCTCGATGCCGTTGTAGCGCTCGCGCACCGAGGGGGCGAACAGGCCCGCGCCGCCGTAGGCGCCGTCGACGTGGAACCACAGGTCCCGCTCGCGGGCGACCTCGGCCAGGCCCTTGAGGTCGTCGACGATGCCCTCGTTGGTCGTCCCGGCCGTGCCCACGACCGCGATGACGGTCTCCGGGTTCGGGTCGGCGGCCAGCGCGGCGCGCAGCGCCTCGCCGGTGAACCGGCGGTTCACGGTGGGGACCTTGAAGGCCTCGACGCCGATGATGTTGAAGGTGTTCTTGACCGAGGAGTGGACCTGGTCGGCGACGGCGATCCGCAGCCGCGCCTGCGGCCCGACGCCCAGCTTGCGGCGGGCGGTGTCGCGGGCGACGACGAGGGCGGAGAGGTTGCCCGCGGAGCCGCCGGAGACGAAGGTGCCGCCGGCCGAGGCGGGCAGGCCGGCGCGGTCGGCGATCAGGCGCAGCACCTGGTTCTCGGCGGCGATCGCGCCGGCCGCCTCCAGCCAGGAGATGCCCTGCAGGGACGCGCAGGAGACCACCATGTCGAAGAGCAGCGCGGCCTTGGTCGGGGCGCACGGGATGAACGACAGGTAGCGCGAGCTGTCGGCGGAGATCACCGCGCGGGACAGCTCGTGGTCGTAGAGCTTGAGCACGTCGGCGGGGGCGTTGCCGTCCGCGTTCAGCAGACCGGCCAGCTGGGCGCGCAGGTGCTCGCCGTCACCGGGGTGGTCGAGCGGGACGGGGTCGTACTGCAGCCGGTCCCGCATGTAGTCGAAAACCAGGTCGACCAGGTCGTTGTCGGGCCGGTGCATGCGGTCGGGGGCTGCGGACACGGCTGTCCCTCTCGGCTGTGGGGTGTCGGGGGATGCCCGGTCGGCGGGGCGGTTCACCGCGTGGACCGGACGTGATCAGCGTAGGCAGCGGGAGGGGTTCGCCGCGCGTCGGAACCCGGCTGGTCAGGCAGCTTTCGGGCGTCTTCGGGCCGGTCCGCGCAGGATTCCTGCGCACCCGCCGGAGGGGGCCGGGCGGGGGCGCGGATCAGTGGGTGATCAGCCGATGAGCTGGGAGAGGACGACCGAGGAGCGGCTGCGCTGGACGCCGGGCTCGCGTCGGATGCGCTCGATGACGGCCTCCAGGTGGCGCATGTCGGCGGCACGCAGGTGGACCAGGGCGTCCGGGTCGCCGGTGACCGTCCAGGCGGCGATCACCTCGGGGAACTGGCGCAGGCTGGCGAGGATCTCCTCGGGGGCGGTCCGCTCGCGGCAGTAGACCTCGACGAAGGCCTCGGTCTGCCAGCCGAGCACCGACGGGTCGAGCACCACGGTGAAGCCCCGCACCACGCCGCGCGCCCGCAGCCGGTCGATCCGGCGGCGCACGGCGGTGGCGGAGAGGTTGACCTGGAGGCCGATCTCGGCGTACGAGGCGCGGCCGTCGCGGCCGAGCCGGGCGAGCAGGAGCCGGTCGGTCTCGTCCAGGTCGGCCCCGACCACCTCGTGCGCTCGGCTGCTGGTCATCGGTGCGGGGCTCCACGGGTCGTACGGGTCGGTTGCGGCCTCGGGCGGCGGGCCCTCGGACGGAGGGCGGTAGGGGCGGCTGCCGAAACGGTTCGCCAACCATTCTGGCGGATGTCAGGAGCGAGTTCACCGCTGGCAGATGACGGCCGGTGGTCCGCCGGTGGTCCGCCGCCGGTCGGCAGCCGGTCCGCCGTCAGTCGGCCAGCAGGACGATCTTGCCCCGGGTGCGGCCCTCGGCGCTGAGCGCCTGGGCGGAGGCCGCCTGGGCGAGCGGGAACGTGGAGGCGACGGTGACGGTCAGCCGGCCGTCGTCGGCGAGCGCGGCCAGTTCGGCGAGGTCCGCGGCGTCCGGGCGGACCCAGACGTAGTGGCCGCCGAGGGCCTTCACCCCGAAGTCGGTGATCGAGGCGATCCGACTCCGGTCCGCCACCAGGCTCGCCGAGAGCGGGACGGCGCCGTGGCCGACCAGGTCGAGGGCCGCGTCGACCCCGCCCGGGGCGAGCGCCCGGACCCGGTCGGCCAGACCCTCGCCGTAGAGCACCGGCTCGGCACCGAGGCCGCGCAGGTAGTCGTGGTTGCGCTCGCCCGCGGTGCCGATCACCCGGGCGCCGAGGGCCCGGGCGATCTGGACGGCCAGGTGCCCGACCCCGCCGGCCGCGGCGTGCACCAGCAGGGTCTCCCCCGCCCGCAGCCGCAGCGCCTTGAGGCTCTGCAGCGCGGTGAGCCCGGCCAGCGGCAGGCCGCCGGCCTGGGCCCAGTCCAGTGCGGCCGGCTTGCGGGCGAGGGTGCGGACCGGGGCGGAGACGAGTTCGGCGTAGGTGCCGTGCTCGACGGTGTCCTTGCGGACGTAGCCGTAGACCTCGTCGCCGGGCTCGAACTCGGTGACGCCGCCGCCGACGGCGCGGACCACGCCGGCCAGGTCCCAGCCCATGACGAGCGGGAAGTGCGCGTCCAGCAGGCCGTCCAGGGCGCCGTCCCGGATCTTCCAGTCCACCGGGTTCACCCCGGCCGCCCGCATCTGCACCAGGACCGAGTCCGGACCGACCTTGGGGTCGGGCAGGTCGGTGTACTCGACGACGTCGGGGCCGCCGTAGCGGTTGATCGCGATTGCCTTCATGGCCTGAGCCATACCCGGGCCCGGCCGGATATCGATTCGGCCACGCGAGGACCACCCCAAAACGGTCATCCGGTTCCGCCGGGGTCCGATTCGGCGAGCGGTTCTCGTCACATCGACAGGATGGCCATCGTCACTCTGACGCTAACCGGTTATCATAGATAGCGTCAGATAGACGAAAAGTCTTCAGGCTTGATCGGCCGCACAGAAGGGCACCCGCCCGTGACCACCACCATCACCGAGACCCACGGCGTCGACCCCACTCCGACGCCGCTCGCTCTGCTGCTGCTCGGCCGCGAGGCCGACCCGAACAGCGAGCGCGGCGTCGAGTGCCCCGGCGACCTCCCCCCGGCCTCCGACCCGAACCTCGTCGAGCGCGCCCGCGCCGCCAAGGCCGCGCTCGGTGACCGCGTCTTCATCCTCGGACACCACTACCAGCGCGACGAGGTGATCGAGTTCGCCGACGTCACCGGCGACTCCTTCAAGCTCGCGCGCGACGCCGCGGCCCGCCCGGAGGCCGAGTACATCGTCTTCTGCGGCGTGCACTTCATGGCCGAGTCCGCCGACATCCTGACCGGCGACGCCCAGCAGGTCGTCCTCCCGGACCTCGCGGCCGGCTGCTCGATGGCCGACATGGCCACCGCCGAGCAGGTCGCCGAGTGCTGGGACGTGCTGACCGACGCCGGCATAGCCGACGTCACCGTCCCGGTCTCGTACATGAACTCCTCCGCCGACATCAAGGCCTTCACCGGCAGGCACGGCGGCACCATCTGCACCTCCTCCAACGCCGAGCGGGCCCTGGAGTGGGCCTTCGAGCAGGGCCAGAAGGTCCTGTTCCTGCCCGACCAGCACCTCGGCCGCAACACCGCGGTGCGGGACATGGGCTTCTCGCTGGACGACTGCGTCCTGTACAACCCGCACAAGCCGAACGGCGGCCTGACCGCCCAGCAGCTGCGGGACGCCAAGATGATCCTGTGGCGCGGCCACTGCTCGGTGCACGGCCGGTTCAGCGTGGACTCGGTGAACGACGTGCGCGAGCGGATCCCCGGCGTCACCGTGCTGGTGCACCCCGAGTGCAAGCACGAGGTCGTCTCGGCCGCCGACATGGTGGGCTCGACCGAGTACATCATCAAGGCGCTGGACGCCGCCGAGCCCGGCTCCAAGTGGGCCATCGGCACGGAGCTGAACCTGGTCCGCCGCCTGGCCAAGGCCCACCCGGACAAGGAGATCGTCTTCCTGGACCGGACGGTCTGCTTCTGCTCCACCATGAACCGGATCGACCTGCCGCACCTCGTCTGGGCGCTGGAGTCGCTGGTCGAGGGCCGGGTGCCGAACGTGATCACCGTCGACCCGGAGACCGAGAAGTACGCCAAGGCGGCGCTGGACCGGATGCTGGCCCTGCCTTAGCCCGCCCGGGCCGGCCCGGCCACCGGGACACGACGAAAGGGCGGGTCCCCTCCCACCGGAGGGGACCCGCCCTTTCGTCTGGCACCAGCCGCGGCGGCTACTCGGGGTAGCCCGGGATCACACCCTCGCCATCGGCCATCAACAGCTCGCGGACCTCGTCGATCGTCGCCTCGGCGCTCGGCAGGATCAGCTCGGACGGCGCCAGTGAATCCAGCGGCACCGGAGTGCCGAACTGCTTCACCGCGTCCAGCAGCTTGCCGTAGGCCCGACGGAAGTGCTCCTCGTCCCCCGACTCCACTGCGGTGACGAGCTCGGAGTCGAGCTCGTTGAGCAGGTTCAGGTGGTCGTCGCCCACCTCGTACTGCCCCTCACCCATGACCCTCATGATCATGCCGTGCGTCTCCCTGGTTCGTGGGATGGAGCTCAGATCACTTGTTGTAGTTGATGCGCGGGGTGTCCTGCTGGGGGTGGGCCTCCGGCTGCTGCGGCTTGCCCTGCTCGATCGCGGCCGGACCGGAGGACGGGCCCCCCAGCTCGGCCTTCATCCGGGCCAGCTCCAGCTCGACGTCGGTGCCGCCGGCCACTCGCTCCAGCTCGGCCTCGATGTCGTCCTTGCGGCCGAGACCGCTGGAGTCGTCGAGCGCACCGGACGCCAGCAGCTCGTCGATCGCACCGGCCCGGGCCTGCATCTGGGCCGTCTTGTCCTCGGCCCGCTGGATGGCCAGGCCGACGTCGCCCATCTCCTCCGAGATCCCGGAGAAGGACTCGGCGATACGGGTCTGCGCCTGAGCGGCGGTGTAGGTGGCCTTGATGGTCTCCTTCTTGGTGCGGAAGGCGTCCACCTTGGCCTGCAGCCGCTGGGAGGCGAGCGTGAGCTTCTCCTCCTCGCCCTGGAGGGCCTGGTACTGCGTCTCCAGGTCGGTGATCTGGGACTGCATGTTGGCCCGGCGGGTCAGCGCCTCGCGCGCGAGGTCCTCGCGGCCCAGGGACAGTGCCTTGCGGCCCTGGTCCTCGTACTTCGCCGACTGCTGCTGGAGCTGGGTCAGCTGGAGTTCCAGGCGCTTGCGCGAGGTCGCGACGTCCGCGACGCCACGCCGTACCTTCTGCAGCAGTTCGAGCTGCTTCTGGTAGGAGTAGTCGAGCGTCTCTCGGGGATCCTCCGCCCGGTCCAAGGCCTTGTTCGCCTTGGAGCGGAAGATCAACCCCATACGCTTCATGATTCCGTCGCTCATGGGCCTCGGGTGCCCCCTTCTCCGGCCTGCGGTCTCTATCTCGATACCAGACACGACGAGTGTATGTGCAGCGAGCCCGTCGCCGCAGTGCACCTGCCTGCTACAAGACTGCTACAGCGACCAGCGGAGTTCCTCCTCCCCCGGGTGGATCCGCCTCTCATCCCCTCCATAGTCCATCCGATTGATCCCCTACGGGAAGGGGCCGGGAAACCCCGGCGGGCGCCGACCTCGCGGATTGATACGCGTTTGGGTCCGAGGGGACCCCGAGAAGCCGCCCGGCACCCCGTACGCTGGTGGTGTGTTCCGACGCCGTTCAGATGATGCAGCCGCCTCCGCCACCGTGCTGGAGAAGCCGGACGAGACCCGCCACCCCCAGGCCAAGAAGGGCCGGCCAACGCCCAAGCGCAGTGAGGCCGAGGCCAACCGGCGCACCCGGGTGACGGTGCCCAAGGACCGCAAGGAGGCCGCCCGCCAGGCCCGCGAGCGGATGCGCTCCGAGCGCGAGAAGCAGCGCACCGCGCTGCTGGAGGGCGACGAGCGCCACCTGCCGGCCCGCGACAAGGGCCCGGTGCGCAAGTTCGCCCGCGACTACGTGGACGCCCGCTGGTCGCTCGCCGAGTTCTTCCTGCCCGCCGCCGTGGTCATCCTGGTGCTGAGCATCATCAAGGTGCCCGCCATCCAGCTGCTGTCCACGCTGCTGTTCCTGCTGTTCTTCGTGCTGGTGATCCTGGACTTCGTCCGCCTCGGCTTCGGTCTGCGCAAGCAGTTCGCCGAGCGCTTCGCCGGCCAGAACACCCGCGGCGCGGTCGCCTACGGCCTGATGCGCATCCTGCAGATGCGCCGGCTGCGACTGCCCAAGCCGCAGGTGCGGCGCGGGGAGAAGCCCTGACCGCCGAACCGGTGGACTCCGGCTGGGCCCCCCCGTCCTGGGAGGGGCCCGGCCTGTACGCGCTGCCGGGGCAGGGGGACGGCGGCCACGACCGGATCGGCCAGGAGCGCCGGCTGCCCTCGCGCAGCGGCTCCTTCGCCGGCGGTACCGGCGCCTGGCTGGACCGGCTCGGCGGACTGCGCAACTTCGTCCGCCAGGAGCTGGTCTCCCGGCAGCTCGCCGAGCAACTGGCCGGCCGCACCGCGCAGCGCGTCCTCGACATCGGCTGCGGCCAGGGCACCCAGGCGCTGCGCCTGGCCCGGGCCGGCCACTACGTCACCGGCATCGACTCCGACCCGGTCGCGCTCGGCGTCGCCCAGGGGGCGCTCGCCGAGGAACCGCCGGAGGTCGCCGGGCGGCTGCAACTGCTCAGCGGCGACGCCCACCAGTGCGGGCGCTGGTTCGGCCCGCGCAGCTTCGACGTGGTGCTCTGCCACGGCGTCCTGATGTACCTGCCCGCCCCCGACCCGATGATCGCCTCGCTGGCCCGGCTGCTGGCCCCGGGCGGGCTGCTCTCGCTGCTGGTCCGCAACCGCGACGCGCTCGCCCTGCGGCCCGCCGCCGCCGGGGACTGGCGGGCCGCCCTGCACGCCTTCGAGAGCGACCGGTACTACAACCGGCTCGGGCTGGCCGCGCGCGCCGACCGCCTCCCCGACCTCACCGTCACCCTCTCCGAGGTGTCGGTGCCGCTGAAGCACTGGTACGGCGTACGGGTCTTCACCGACAACGCGCCCGACGACGCGACCCCGCCGGTGGACGGGCGGCAGCTGGCCCAGCTGCTGGAGGCCGAGGACCGGGCCGGCCGCACCGACCCGTACCGGCAGGTCGCCGCGCTGCTGCACGTGGTCGGGGCCAAGTAGCGGCCCCGCGACGGCGGTTACGCCTCGTGCAGGCTCATCGAGTAGATCACCCGGTCGTCGTCCAGCAGGACCGCCGTGTCGATGCCGTCCTCGGCGAGCTGCTTCCAGGACTCCCCGATCCAGGTCTCGGCGTCCCCCTGGCCGGCGAACTCCTCCTGGGCGCCCTCCGGCACCACCGCGGTGCCGTCCGCCTTCTCGTACCGCCACGTCCAGACCATGCCCGGCTCCTCCCACCGACGACGCTGCCTGCGTGCTGCGCACCTTAGCCTGCCCGGCCCGATCTTCCGTATGCCTGGCCGGACGGTCCGGATGCCCGGTCGGGCAGGATGGGCGGCATGGCGATCCACCACCCGCTCCCCCGCACGCTGCTGCTCGGCGGCGCCCGCTCCGGCAAGTCCACCCGGGCCGAGCAGCTGCTCGGCGACCACCCGGACGTCCTGTACGTGGCCACCGGCGGCACCCGGGACGGCGACACGGAGTGGGCCCAGCGGGTCGCGCTGCACCGCGAGCGGCGGCCGGCGAGCTGGCGCACCGCCGAGACCTGCGACCTGGAGGCCGTGCTGGCCGACCGGACCGACCCGGCGCCGGTGCTGGTCGACTGCCTGGCGCTGTGGCTGACCGCCGTGATGGACGAGTGCGGCGCCTGGGACGACGCGGTCTGGGCGGCGGGCGGGGAGACCGCCGTCCAGCGGCGCTGCGAGGCCCTGGCGCGGGCCTGGGCGGCCACCGGGCGCACGGCCGTCGCGGTCAGCAACGAGGTCGGGATGGGCGTCGTCCCGGCGACCGCCGCCGGCCGGCGCTTCCGCGACACCCTGGGCCGGCTGAACATGGCCGTGGCGGACGCCTCCGAGCGTGTGCTGCTGGTCGTGGCCGGGCAGGTTCTGACCGTCAAGCCAGCCGCCGCCTGAACATCTGCGGCGTGTAGCCTTCCGGACGATGGACACGACCGTGGATCTCGATACGTTCTCCTCGCTCGTCGAGCGCCCCGACGAGAGCGCCCGACGGGCCGCCGAGGAACTCTGGCAGGAGGCCGGCCGACCGCGCGGCGGGCTCGGCAAGCTGGAGGAGCTGGGCAGCTGGCTGTCGTCCGTACAGGGGCGATCCCCCGTGCGGCCGGTGTCGGCCCCCAAGGTGCTGCTGTTCGCCGCCGACCACGGCGTGGCCGCGCTCGGGGTGTCCCGGCTGCCCGCCAAGGGCGGCACCGCCGCGCGGGTGCGCGCCGTCCTGGACGGCACCGCGCCGGTCACCCGGCTGGCCCGGCGCTACGGCGCCGAGGTGCGGGTCGTCGACGTCGCGGTGGACGCCGACCCCGCCGACTTCCCGGACGACGTGGTCACCCACCGGATCCGGCGCGGCTCCGGCCGGATCGACGTCGAGGACGCGCTCACCCCCGCGGAGACCGCGCGGGCCTTCCGGGCCGGCATGGCCGTCGCCGACGAGGAGGCCGACGCCGGCACCGACCTGGTGCTGCTCGGCGACCTCGGCGTCGGCGCCACCACCGTCGCCGCCGTCCTGGTCGGCGCGCTGTGCGGAACGGACGCGGCCGCCGTCACCGGGCGCGGCTCGGGCATCGACGACCGGGTCTGGATGGTCAAGTGCGCCACCATCCGCGACTCCCTGCGGCGGGCCCGGCCCGTCCTCGGCGACCAGCTGGCGCTGCTCGGCGCCACCGGCGGGGCCGACTTCGCGGCGATCACCGGTTTCCTGCTCCAGGCCGCGGTGCGACGGCTCCCGGTGGTGCTGGACGGCGTCGTCTCGGCGGCCTGCGCGCTGGTCGCGCAGCGGATCGCCTTCCGCGCGCCGGAGTGGTGGCGGGCCGGGCAGTCCAGTGGCGAACCCGCCCAGGCCAAGGCCTACGACCGGCTCACCCTGACGCCGTTGCAGGACCAGGGGATCACCATGGGCGAGGGCCTCGGCGCGCTGCTGGCCCTGCCGCTGCTCCAGGCCGCGGGCGACGCGCTCGCGGACGAGGCCCCGCGGCCGTTCGTGCCGTCGGCGCCGAAGGAGCAGCCGAAGCTGCCCTCGGCGGCGGACCTGCTGCGGCGACTGTAGGACGGTTGTAGGAGACCCGCGGCAACCTGAGGCACCAGGATCATCGGCGCCCCGTCCGGCACATCGGACGGGGCGCTTCCGTTCGGAGGGAAACACGTCGTGCAGGGCGCCAGTTGGGCCGAGGGGCTCCGGTTCGGGTTCGGGACGCTGTCCGTGCTGCGGGTGCGGGTGGAGCGGTGGGACCGGGCCGCGGCGGCGCGGGCGATGACGGCGGCCCCGGTGGTGGGGCTGGTGCTCGGCGCGGCGGCCGCCGGGGCGGGGTCACTGGTGGCCTGGCCGGCCGGCGGACCGCTCGGCGCGGTGGCGGCGGTGGGGGTGCTGGCCGTGCTCACCCGGGGGCTGCACCTGGACGGTCTGGCGGACGTGGCCGACGGCCTGGGCAGCGGGAAACCGGCCGAGGACGCGCTGCGCATCATGAAGCAGTCCGACATCGGCCCGTTCGGCGTCCTGACCCTCGTTCTCGTGCTGCTGGCCCAGATCGCGGCGCTGGCCGGACAGTTCGCCGAGTCGACCACGCGCGGCGCGCTCGCGGTGCTGGCGTCGGCGGTGACCGCGCGGTGCGCGCTCGCCTGGGGCTGCCTGCGGTCGGTGCCGGCCGCCCGGCCGGGCGGCCTGGGCGCGATGGTGGCGGGCACCGTGGCACCCGCCGGAGCGGTCGCGGGGACGGCCGCCGCGGCGCTCGCCCTGGCAGGACTCGGACTGTTTGACGGATCGTCAGCCTTCCGTCTCCCCCTGGCCGTTGCGCTCGGCGTCGGCTGCGCCCAGCTGCTGCTCCGGCGCTGCGTACGGCGGTTCGGCGGAATCACCGGGGACGTGCTCGGCGCGATGGCGGAAACCGCCGCGACCGCCTCGCTGTTCGCCCTGGCGTTGCTCGGCTGATACCGGGCGGCGCGTGATCCCACCATGCGGACTACCATGCGGGGAGCACCGCAGCCCTGCACCGTCGCAGGTCCTGCCCGCCCGGCGTGACCCGAGGAGCCGGGGCCTCTGGTGTGCGTGGCCGCGACCTGCGCGGGTGCGCGCGCCAGGGGGCCCGGACCCGGAGCGTGCCGGGCGGTCCGGCCTGCGACGGCGGGTTGCGCCGGTGCGGCAGCCTCGCCGCAACCGGCCGTGGACCGCGAAAGAACAGGACGCATTACGTGACTGCATTGTCTGTGAGCACCTCCTCCGCCGCCTCGCTGCGCGCGGACGCCCTGGTGGTCGGTGTCGCCAAGGGCCCCAAGGGCATCGTGCTGGCCCCCGGCTCCGAGGCCGTGAACGAGGCGTTCGAGGGCAAGCTGACCGAGGTCCTCAGCACCCTGGGCGCGACCGGCGCCGAGGGCGAGGCCGTCAAGGTGCCCTCCCCCGCCGGCCTGAAGGCCGCGCTCGTGCTCGCGGTCGGCCTCGGCGAGGCCGCCGAGGCCGGCTACCAGCTGGAGGCGCTGCGCCGCGCCGCTGGTGTCGCCGCCCGCACCCTGGCCGGCGCCAAGAAGGCCGCGCTGGCCCTGCCGACCGAGTCCGCGGACGAGGTCGAGGCCGTCGCGCTGGGCGGCCTGCTCGGCTCGTACGCCTTCGGCACCTACAAGGCCGACGGCAGCGGCAAGGAGCCGGTCGGCGAGCTGGTCGTGCTGGCCCCCCGCAAGGGCAGCAAGGACGCCAAGGCGGCCGTGGAGCGCGCCGCCGCGGTCGGCGAGGAGATGAACCGGGCCCGCGACCTGGTCAACACCGCGCCGAACGACCTGAACCCGAAGAGCTTCGCCGCGATCGCCCAGGCGGCCGGCAAGGAGCACGGCCTCAAGGTCGAGGTGCTGGACGAGAAGGCGCTGCTCAAGGGCGGCTTCGGCGGCCTGCTGGGCGTCGGCAACGGCTCGGCCAACCCGCCGCGGCTGGTGAAGGTGGCCTACACCCACCCGAAGGCGAAGGCCACGCTGGCCTTCATCGGCAAGGGCATCACCTACGACTCGGGCGGCATCTCGCTGAAGCCGGCCGGCCACAACGAGACCATGAAGTGCGACATGGCCGGCGCCGCCGCCGTGTTCGCCGCCGTGGTGGCCGCCAAGCGCCTGGGCCTGGCCGTCAACGTGACCGGCTGGCTGGCGCTGGCCGAGAACATGCCGTCCGGCTCCGCCACCCGCCCCGGCGACGTGCTGCGCATGTACGGCGGCAAGACCGTCGAGGTGCTGAACACCGACGCCGAGGGCCGTCTGGTGCTGGCCGACGCGATCGTGCGCGCCGGCGAGGAGAACCCGGACGTCATCGTCGACGTGGCGACCCTGACCGGCGCCATGGTGCTGGCCCTGGGCAACCGCACCTTCGGTGTGATGTCCAACAACGACGAGCTGCGCGAGACCCTGCACACCGTCTCGGGCGAGGTCGGCGAGCAGTCCTGGCCGATGCCGCTGCCGGCCGAGCTGCGCAAGGGCATGACCGAGTCGACCATCGCCGACCTGGCGAACATGGGCGAGCGGATGGGCGGCGGCCTGGTGGCCGGCCTGTTCCTGAAGGAGTTCGTGGCCGAGGGCATCGACTGGGCGCACCTGGACATCGCCGGCCCGGCGTTCCACGAGAGCGCCCCGTTCGGCTACACCCCGAAGGGCGGCACCGCGAGCGCGGTGCGCACCCTGGTCCGGTTCGCCGAGCAGACCGCGGCGGGCGGCAAGGCCTGATCAGGCACTGAGTCGACGGGGGTCCGGCGCGTGTGCGCCGGGCCCCCGTCGGCGTTCGCGCGCCGACACCGGTTACCTGCGAGTAGACCGGGACCCCGGCCCGCACCTCTGTTCGCTGCGGGCGAAACTTTGTTCCACCCTGCGGAAGAGGTGGCACCGCAAGGCCGCGCCGACGCCCGTCCGGCGGCTGTCAACCCCGCGTTGAGCTGCAATGATGCCCTTCCGTCGGGGGTATTCCCGCCCCGGTGACCGCTCCGTGGGACACCCCTGGGGTGGACCCGGACATCAGCCACCGCGAACAAGTGCGAAGATGTATTTCCGGCACGACTGGGCGCCTCACAAAGGCTTCCGACCCCACCGGACCGCGACCGGCCCGGCGACCCACCCCATTGCATGGAGGACGTGACGTGGCGAACGACGCCAGCACCGTTTTCGACGTAGTCATTCTCGGAGGCGGAAGCGGCGGTTACGCCGCGGCGCTCCGCGCCGCTCAGCTGGGCCTGAGCGTCGCCCTGGTCGAGAAGGGGGAGCTGGGCGGCACCTGCCTGCACCGCGGCTGCATCCCGACCAAGGCTCTGCTGCACGCCGCCGAGATCGCGGACGAGACGAAGGAGGCCGCCGAGTTCGGCGTTCTGGCCACCTTCCAGGGCATCGACATCAACGGCGTCCACAAGTACAAGGACGACGTCATCGCCGGCCTGTACAAGGGCCTCCAGGGCCTGGTCGCCTCCCGCAAGGTCACCTTCATCCAGGGCGCGGGCAAGCTCTCCTCGCAGACCTCGGTGGACGTCAACGGCCAGCGCATCGAGGGCCGCCACATCGTCCTGGCCACCGGCTCCGTGCCGCGCTCGATCCCTGGCCTGGAGATCGACGGCAACCGCGTGATCTCCTCGGACCACGCCCTCAAGCTCGACCGCATCCCGAAGTCGGTCGTCATCCTCGGCGGCGGCGTGATCGGCGTCGAGTTCGCCTCGGTCTGGAAGTCCTTCGGCGTCGAGGTCACCATCGTCGAGGCGCTGCCGCACCTCGTCCCGCTGGAGGACGAGAACTCCTCCAAGCTGCTGGAGCGCGCGTTCCGCAAGCGCGGCATCAAGTTCGAGCTGAAGGCCCGCTTCTCGGGCGTCGAGTACACCGAGACCGGTGTCCGCGTCTCCACCGAGAACGGCAAGCAGATCGACGCCGACCTGCTGCTCGTCGCCATCGGCCGCGGCCCGGTCTCGTCCGGCCTCGGCTACGAGGAGAACGGCGTCGCGATGGACCGCGGCTACGTCCTGGTCGACGAGTACATGCGCACCAACGTGCCCACCATCTCGGCCGTCGGCGACCTCGCCCCGACCCTGCAGCTGGCCCACGTCGGCTTCGCCGAGGGCATCCTGGTCGCCGAGCGCCTGGCCGGCCTCAAGCCGGTGCCGATCGACTACGACGGCGTCCCGCGCGTGACCTACTCCAACCCCGAGGTGGCCTCCGTCGGCATCTCCGAGGCCAAGGCCGTCGAGCTGTACGGCAAGGAGAAGGTCGTCACCCTCAAGTACAACCTGGCCGGCAACGGCAAGAGCAAGATCCTGAAGACCGCCGGCGAGATCAAGCTCGTCCAGGTCAAGGACGGCGCCGTGGTCGGCGTCCACATGGTCGGCGCCCGCATGGGCGAGCAGGTCGGCGAAGCTCAGCTGATCTACAACTGGGAGGCCCTGCCGGCCGAGGTCGCGCAGCTCATCCACGCGCACCCGACCCAGTCCGAGGCCCTGGGCGAGGCGCACCTGGCGCTGGCCGGCAAGCCGCTGCACGCGCACGACTGATCACGCCACCACCCCCCATTTCCAGTACGCAAGACTTGATAGGAGTCGCTGAAACCATGGCGGTCTCAGTAACACTGCCCGCGCTGGGCGAGAGCGTTTCCGAGGGCACCGTCACCCGTTGGCTGAAGGCCGAGGGTGAGCGTGTCGAGGTCGACGAGCCGCTGCTCGAGGTGTCGACCGACAAGGTCGACACCGAGATCCCGTCGCCGGCCTCCGGCATCCTGGCCTCGATCAAGGTCGGCGAGGACGAGACCGTCGACGTCGGCGCCGAGCTGGCGATCATCGACGACGGCTCCGGTGCCCCGGTCGCCGCCGCGGCCCCGGTCGCCGAGGCCGCGCCCGTCGCCGCCCCGGCCCCGGTCGTGGAGGCGCCCGCCGCCCCCGCCCCGGTCGCCGCTGCCGCCCCGGCGGCTCCGGCTGCCGCTCCGGCCGCCGACGCCACCCCGGTCCTGCTGCCCGCGCTGGGCGAGTCGGTCACCGAGGGCACCGTCACCCGCTGGCTGAAGGCCGAGGGTGAGACGGTCGAGGTCGACGAGCCGCTGCTCGAGGTCTCCACCGACAAGGTCGACACCGAGATCCCGTCGCCGATCGCCGGTGTCGTGGTGAAGATCCTGGTCGGCGAGGACGAGACCGCCGAGGTCGGCGCCCAGCTCGCGCTGATCGGTGCCGCGGGTGCCGTCGCCGCCGCTCCGGCTCCGGTCGCCGCCCCGGCTCCGGTGGCTGCTCCGGCCCCGGTCGCCGCCCCGGCTCCGGTCGCCGCTCCGGCCCCCGTCGCCCCGGCTGCCCCGGTCGCCCCGGCTGCTCCGGCTCCCGTCGCCGCCGCTCCGGCCCCGGTGGCCCCGGCCGCGCCCGCTCCGGTCGCCGCCCCGGCTCCCGTCGCGCCGGCTGCCCCGGTGGCCGACGCCGGTGACGCCTACGTCACCCCGCTGGTGCGCAAGCTCGCCGCCGAGCACGGTGTCGAGCTGTCCTCCGTCGCCGGTACCGGCGTCGGCGGCCGCATCCGCAAGCAGGACGTCGTCGCCGCCGCGGAGGCCGCCAAGGCCGCTCCGGCCCCGGTCGCCGCCGCCGCTCCGGCCGCTGCCCCGAAGGCCGCCGCCGCGCCGTCCGCCCTGCGCGGCCAGACGGTCAAGATGACCCGCATGCGCAAGGTCATCGGCGACAACATGCTGAAGGCCCTGCACGAGCAGGCCCAGCTGACCAGCGTGGTCGAGGTGGACGTCACCAAGATCATGTCGCTGCGCGGCAAGGCCAAGGAGGGCTTCCTCGCCCGCGAGGGCGTCAAGCTGTCCCCGATGCCGTTCTTCGTCAAGGCCGCCGCCCAGGCGCTGAAGACCCACGCGGTCGTCAACGCCCGGATCAACGAGGCCGAGGGCACCATCACCTACTTCGACACCGAGAACATCGGTATCGCGGTGGACTCCGAGAAGGGTCTGATGACCCCGGTCATCAAGGGTGCGGGCGACCTCAACATCGCCGGCATCTCGAAGAAGACCGCCGAGCTGGCCGCCAAGGTCCGCGACAGCAAGATCACCCCGGACGAGCTGTCCGGCGCCACCTTCACCATCAGCAACACCGGCTCGCGCGGTGCGCTGTTCGACACCGTGATCGTGCCGCCGAACCAGGTCGCCATCCTGGGCATCGGTGCCACCGTCAAGCGCCCGGTGGTCATCGAGGCCGACGGCGGCACCGCCATCGGCATCCGCGACATGACCTACCTGTCGCTCTCCTACGACCACCGCCTGGTGGACGGCGCCGACGCCGCCCGCTACCTGGTCGCGGTCAAGGAGATCCTGGAGGCCGGCGAGTTCGAGGTCGAGCTCGGCCTGTAAGGCACTGCTGGTCCGCGGTTTCGGCTGCACGGAGCCCCGCGTCGTCCCTGGACGGCGCGGGGCTCCGCCGTTGCCCGGGGCCGCCCGTCGTCCGCCCGTCGTCCGCCCGCTTCCGGCCGCGCCCGCCCGTCCGGGGCCGCGACGGCCACGCCTGGCTGCGTCGAACATCACCAGCGTTTCGCCGGGCCATGGCATGCGCGGGGGCTGGCGAACGGGGATGCTGGAGCGGTGATGGACGAGACCGACTTCTGGCAGATGATCGACGAGACCCGGGAGGACGCCGACGGCGATCCGGACGAGCAGGCCGACCGGCTGGTGGAACGGCTGGTCCAGCTGACCCCGGACGACGTCATCGACTTCGCCCGGCTGTTCGAGGCCCGGTTCCAGCGGGCCTACCGCCACGATCTCTGGGGCGCCGCCTACCTGCTGCTGGACGGCGCCTCCGACGACACCTTCGACTACTTCCGCTGCTGGCTGATCGGCCAGGGCCGGGACGTCTTCGAGGGCGCTCTGTTCGAGCCGGACGACCTGGCGGACCTGCTGCCCGAGTTCGACGAGGAGGAGGACGGCGAGGCCGAGGACCTCGGCTACGCCGCCGACGAGGCGTACGAGCAGCTGACCGGACTGCCGCTGCCCGAGGTGGGCGGGCGACAGTCCGGCCGACCGGCCGGGGCCGCGCTGGACTTCGACGACCCGGACGTCATGGCGAAACGGTTTCCCAAGCTCTGGGAGCGCTACGGGGATTAGGACAGCCCGAAGGTTCTGTCCGACCGGACGGCGCGTCAGACACGCCCCCGGCATGAGCGGGGCCGGACGCGTCAGGCGGTGCTGCCGCCGCCGGACGTGCCGTCCTGCTTGACGCCCTTGAGGATCTGGTCCAGCGCGGACGCGTCCGGCGCGCTCGGGGTATCGTCCACCCCGCCCTCGAACACCACGAAGCCGCCGCCCTTGGCCGGGACGGCGGCCAGCAGGACGTAGCCCTGGGTGCCGTCCGCGGTGCGGATGTGCCAGCGCACGGCGTAGCCGGACACGCCCGCGACGGTCGTGTAGCCGGAGCCGGAGTCGGTGTGCGAGCTGATCCCGGTGAAGATCTGGCCGGCGTACGCGGGCATCGTGGCCTCGGCGGCCGCCTTGGCGGTGGCGCCCTGGACGGTGTCCTTCTCGACCGAGAACTGGCCGCGGATACAGGAGTTGCCGTCCGGGCAGGTGTAGCTGCCGGTGCCCAGGTAGACCGTGGAGTGCGGGGAGTTGGGCGCCACGTCCCAGCCGTCGAGCACCGGGACGGTGATCGCGTGCTGGGCGTCCGGGACGGTGCTCCTGACGGTCGGCGCCGGCTTGGGCGCGGGCGTCGGGGCGGACGTGCCCGCCGTGGGGCTCGGGGCGGGGCCGCTCCGGGTGATGGTGACCGTCGGGTTCGGGGCCGGGTCGGCCTGCGGGGAGCCGCCGCCGCTGAGCACGATCCCGGCGGCGATCCCGCCCACGGCCAGGACGGCGACCGCGATGCCGACGACCAGGCCGGGCCTCACCCGGCGTGACGCCGGCTGCTGCGGCGGGTAGCCCGACGCCGGGTAGCCGTAGCCCGCGCCTTGGGCGGGGTAGCCGTCCTGGGCCGGGTAGTAGCCGTCCTGGCCCGGGCGGTAGCCGTCCTGGCCCGGGTAGCCGTAGCCCGGGGCAGGGGCGCTGCCCGGGTAGCCGTGGCCGGGGGCGTCCTGCGGGCCGCCGTAGCCGTACCCGGGCTGCCGGCCGGGGGGCTGCCAGCCCTGGGTGGGGGCGTCGGCGAGGTGGCCGACGCCGCCCTGGGGCGGGCGTACCTCGCTGGTCCAGGCGTTGCCGTCCCACCAGCGCTCGTGACCGGGGGTGCCGTCCGCACCGGGGACCGGGTACCACCCGGGGGGCGTCGAGTTGCTCACGGCCGTACGGTACCCGGCGGGGTGCCGGTCCAGACAGAGCGGATCGGTCACGACTCTGCACCACCCGCCACTCCCTGACGAATCGTCAGACATGGCGGGCGGCAAGGCCGGTCGGGCAGGTCAGTCCGCCAGGCGGCGGGCCATCAGGATGCCGTCCACGTAGGAGCCGTCGATCAGGAACTCCTCCGCCAGCGAGCCCTCGACGCCGAAGCCGCAGCCCTCGTAGAGGCGGCGGGCCGGGGCGTTCCAGCCGAGCACCCCCAGGGTGATCCTGCGGGCGCCCGCGGCCCGGGCGGCCTCGCAGGCCGCCTCGACCAGGCGCCGGCCGACACCCCGGCCGCGGACCGTGTCGTCGACGGCCAGACCCTGGATCTGCCGGACGTGCCGGTTGCTGGCCAGCGGACTCGGCGGGACTTGGCGGATGTAGCCGACGAGCCGGCGGTCCAGGAAGGCGAGCAGGTACTGCTCCGGGGTGTGCCGCTCGTCGAAGATCCCGCCCTCCTCGGGCGGCCGCGGGGAGACCTCGGACAGCGGGGACCAGGCGGCGCGGTTGAGGACGACGAGTTCGCCCTCGTCCTCGGGCCGCGCCGGGCGGATGATCAGATCGTCCTCGTACATGCGCGTCATGCTAATGAGACGCACCTCGACATGACAGGGCATTGGGACCTGGGAGGATGGACGTATGCGCATCGCTGTCACAGGCTCCACGGGATTGATCGGTTCGGCTCTCGTCCGCTCCCTGCTGGCGGACGGCCACGAGGTGGTCCGGCTGGTCCGGCGCCACTCCAGGACGGGCCCGCAGCCCGACGGCAGCACGGCCATCGGCTGGAACCCGCTGCTCGGCCAGGTCGAGCAGGACGGGCTGGCCGGGGTCGAGGCGGTCGTGCACCTGGCCGGCGCCGGGGTCGGCGACCACCGCTGGACGGACGCCTACAAGCGGGAGATCCGGGAGAGCCGGGCACTCGGCACCGAGACGCTGGCCGTCGCACTGGCCGCGCTCAAGGAGCCGCCCCGGGTGCTGGTCAGCGGCTCCGCGGTCGGCTGGTACGGGCAGACCGGCGACCGGGTGATCGACGAGGACTCCCCCGCCGGCGACGACTTCCTGGCCGAGGTCTGCGTGGAGTGGGAGGCCGCCGCGCGGCCGGCCGAGCTGGCCGGCATCCGGGTCGTCCACCCGCGCACCGGGATGGTGCTGTCCGCGGCCGGCGGGGCCGGCGCGCGGCTGTTCCCGCTGTTCAAGCTGGGGCTGGGCGGGCGGCTCGGCGACGGGCGGCAGTACTGGAGCTTCATCTCGCTGGCCGACCAGGTCGCCGCGCTGCGGTTCCTGATCGACCGGGACGACCTCTCCGGCCCCGTCAACCTCACCGCGCCCGATCCCGTCACCAACGCCGAGCTGACGGCGGCGCTCGGGCGGGTGCTCCGGCGGCCGACCCCGTTCCCGGTGCCGGAGGCGGTGCTCAAGGTGGTGCTCGGCGAGCTGGCGGTCGAGGTGGTCGGCAGCCACCGGGTGGTGCCGCGGCGGCTGCTGGACGCGGGCTTCCGCTTCGCGCACCCGAACGTGGACGCGGCGGTGCGCGCGGCGCTGTGAGTGGCAGTGCTCGCGACGCTGTGAGTGGCGGTGCTCGCGCTGCTGTGAGCGGCGGTGCTCGCGGTGCGCTCGGCACTGTGAGTTGTCACTGGGGGCGACCGGCGGCGCGGAACCCTGCCGTCCGCCGCGGGTTTCCGGCACGGGCTGCGCGGCGGGGTTCCGGTACGTCCCGCCGCGTACGGCGGCTACGGCATTCGCCCTGGCCAGGGGCATATGCCGGGCGGAGATCGGGTGGGGGTCGGACGGGGCTTCGGGAGGGGGCGCATGGGAGCACACACCAGGCGCGTCGCACGCCCCCGGTGACCGTGCGCGCCCGCCGACCCCGGAACCCGGCCCCAACGGCGCACTGTCCGTGACCGCGCTCCCGCCCGGTGCCGCACGCCCCCTCTCGCCCCTTGGATCGGGCCCGATGCGCTTGTCTGATGCTCACACTGACTGGGCATCACACCGTCGGACCGTGTCCCGGCACCCCGCTGCCTGCGTCGGCCGGAGCCCCGGGACCAGGGAGGGAGCACGCCAGTGCCCACATACGACTTCACCCGCCGCGCCCGCCGCCCGTCCGACCCTGACGTCATCGTCATCGGCGCCGGACTCGCCGGTCTGGCCGCCGCACGCACGCTCACCGGCCGCGGCCTCACCGTGCAGATCCTTGAGGCCACGGACCGGATCGGCGGCCGGATGGCCACCCGCGAACTGGACGGATTCCGGCTCGACGACGGCAGCCACCTGCTGAACACCGCCTTCCCCGAACTCCGCCGCGTCCTCGACCTCGACCGCCTCGACCTGCGCCCGCTCGCCGCCGGAGTCCTCGTGCACAGCGCCGGCCGCCGCTACCGCACCGGGGACCCGCAGCTCACCACCGCCCGGCAGGCCGCCACCCGCGCCCCACTCGGCAGCCCGCTGGACAAGGCCCGGCTCGGCAGTTGGCTCGGCCGGCTCGCCACCACCCCCGCCAGCCGGCTCAAGGCCCGCCCGGAGACCACCACCGCCCGCGCGCTGGCCGGCCACGGCCTCGCCCCGCGCACCCTCGACGGCTTCCTGCGGCCACTGCTCAGCGCGCTGCTCAGTGACCCCGCCCTCGGCACCAGCAGCCGGATCGCCGACCTGGTCCTGCGCTCCTACGCGCGCGGACGGCTCTGTCTGCCCGCCGGCGGGATCGCTGCCGTGCCGGCCCAGCTGGCCACCACCCTGCCCGCCGGCACCGTACGCACCGGGGTGCAGGTCACCTCGATCACCGCCGACGGCGTGGAGACCGTCGCCCACGGGCGGATCGGCGCCCAGGCCGTCGTCCTCGCCACCGACGCCCGCTCCGCCGCCGAACTGCTGCCCGGGCTGCGGCTGCCGGACTTCCACCCCGTCACGACCTTCTACCACGCGGCCGACCGCACCCCGCTGGGCGAGGCCGTCCTGCTGCTCGACGGCGACCGGCCCGGCGGGCAGCCGCCGCTGGTCTCGCACTCGCTGGTGCTCAGCGAACTGCACCCCTCCTACGCCCCCGCCGGACAGGCACTGATCGCCACCACCGTGCTCGGGCGGCGCTCCTTCGACGCGGGCGGACCGGCCGGGCTGGAACCGGTGGTCCGGGCCCGGCTCGCCGAGCTGTACGGCACCTCGACCACCGGCTGGCAGTTCCTGAACGTGCGGCACGTCCCGGACGCGCTGCCCGCGATGCCGCCGCCGCACAACCCCCGGCGCCCGGTGCGGGTGCTGGCCGGGCTGTACGTCGCCGGGGACCACCGGGACACCAGCAGCGTGCAGGGCGCGCTGGTCTCCGGGCGGCGGGCGGCGCAGGCGGTGCTGCGCGACCTCGGCGTCCCGGCCGGCGCCCGGGAGGCCGAGGCGGCGGCCTGAGCCTGGCGGGCTCCGGGTCTGGCTCCGGCTCCGGCTCCGGCTCCGGCTCCGGGTCTGGCTCCGGCTCCCGCTCCCGCTCCCGCTCCCGGGACACGCTGACGACCTGCCGGTGGGTGACGGAGCGGCGGCATGCCAGGATGCCGACATGACCGCTCATCGGATGATTTACACCGTACGGCCGGTTGCGCGGTGAGCGCCGCCGTCCAGCCGGTGGCCCTGATCCTGATCCCCGCCGCGGCCGTCGCCGCGCCGCTGCTCGCCGACCGCCTGCTGCGGTGGATCGCCGTCCCGACCGTCGTGTTCGAGATCCTGCTCGGCGTCCTGATCGGCCCCGACGTCCTGAACTGGGCGCACGTCGACGACCTGGTCAACGCGCTCTCCCAGTTCGGCCTGGCCATGCTGATGTTCCTGGCCGGGTACGAGATCGACTTCGCCAAGCTGCGCGGCGGCCCGCTGAAACGGGCGGGCACCGCGTGGCTGGTCTCGCTCGTGCTGGCGCTCGGCGTGGGCGCGCTGGTCAACCGGGATCCGCTGAACGGCGCCTTCGCCGGGCTCGCGCTCACCACCACCGCCCTCGGGACCATCCTGCCGATCCTCCGCGACTCCGGCGAACTGCCCACTCCCTTCGGCTCGTCGGTGATGGCCACCGGGGCGGTCGGCGAGTTCGGGCCGATCATCGCGATCGCCGTCCTGCTCAGCGGCAACTCCCCGGTCCGGACGGCCGTCATCCTCGGCGCCTTCGCGGTGATCACCGCCGCCGCCGTCCTCGGCGCACGCCGCCCCCGGCCCGCCTGGGCCACCCGGCTCATCGAGCGCACCCTGCGCACCTCGGGGCAGTTCGCGGTCCGGGCGGTGATCCTGGTGCTCGCCGTCATGGTGGCCGCCGCGATCTGGCTCGACCTGGACATGCTGCTCGGCGCCTTCACCGCCGGGATCGTCTCCCGGCTGCTGCTCTCCGACATCCGCCGGGCCGAGGAGGAGGTGATCGCGGCCAAGCTGGAGAGCATCGGCTTCGGTTTCCTGGTGCCGGTGTTCTTCGTGGTCAGCGGGATGAACTTCGACCTGGCCGCCCTGCTGGACGACCCCGGCACGATACTGCTCGTCCCGGTGTTCCTGCTGCTGCTCCTGGCCGTGCGCGGGCTGCCCGCCGGGCTGCTCGCCCCGGCCGGACTCGGCCGGCGGGACCGCACGGCGCTCGGGCTCTACGGCGCGACGGCGCTGCCGCTGGTCGTGGTGATCACCACCATCGAGGTGGACGACGGCCACCTGCCGTCCTCGACGGCGGCCGCGCTGGTCGGCGCCGGCATGCTCTCGGTCCTGGTGTTCCCGCTGGTGGCGCAGCGGGTGCGTGGCGGCGTCCGGCCGCCCGCGCCGGAGGCCGGGCAGCCGCGCGTCCGGGCCGAGAGCTGGTGAGCCGCTTCGCTCCCGTCCGCCGCCGGAACACTCGGTGCCTGTGCCGGAGCCGGTGCCGGGCGGATGGGCCCTTCGGCCCGGGGCGGACCCGGGCCGGACGGGTTTCCAGGGCCGCCGGGGCTCGCCCGACCGGCCCCTCTTCGACGGGTCCTCAGATCACGCCGGCCTGGCGGGCCGTCTCCTCGAAGGCGCGGGCCACCGGGCTGCCCCGGTAGGGGGTGAGGCGGCGGTGGAAGTCCCGGACGTACTCCAGCGAGCGGGCCGAGCGCATCTCCCCCGCCGCCCGCAGCGCGTCGGTGGCCATGGTGCAGGCCTCGTCGAGGTCCCCCATGCCGAGCCGGGCGGTGGCCAGCACCAGCCGGCAGAAGATCCGGCTGCGCGCGTAGGCGGGCGAGCGCAGCCGCAGCGACTTCTCGGCGTGTTGCGCGGAGGTGCGCCACTGCTGGAGGTCGCGGTAGCAGTGGGCGAACTCGTCGGAGAGCTGGGCCTCGTCGAAGTACCGCGCCCAGGAAGGCAGTTCGTCGCCGACCCGGGCCGCGGCCAGTGCCCGCTCGGAGCGCACCAGGGCGGTGGTGCAGGCCCGGACGTCGCCCAGCAGGCCGTGCCCGCGCGCCTCGGCGGTGTGCATCAGCGACTGGACCACCGGCGGCACGGCGGTGCCCACGCCCTGCTGGGCGACCCTGGCCAGTTGGACGGCCTCCCGGCCGTGGCCCAGGTGGACGGCCTGCTGGCTCATCGTCACCAGGACGTACCCGCCGAGCGCGCGGTCCCCGGCGGCCTGGGACAGGCGCAGCGCCTGGACGAAGTAGCGCTGGGCGAGGCCGTGCGCGGCGATGTCGAAGGACGTCCAGCCGGCCAGCCTGGTCAGGTCGGCGACGGCGCCGAACAGCGCCCGGCCGATCTGCTCGCCGTAGCGGCCGCGCAGCATCGGCTCGGCCTCGCTCTCCAGGTAGCGGACCAGCGCCTGCCGGGCGTGCCCGCCGCCGTAGGCGTGATCGAGCGCCCGGAAGAGGTCACCGACGGCGCGGATGGCGGCGATGTCGCCGCGGCCGACCCGCAGGGCGGGGCGCGACTCGCGGGCCGGTTCGGTGTACGGCGGCTCGACGGCGATCGGCGGGCGCCGGCTCTGGGTGGGCACCCGGCCGATGGCGGGCCCGGCGGGGCCGGCCGCGCCCGGCACGGGGCGCATGCCGGGGGCTCCGAGGTGGGCCTGGCCGCGCGCCGGGCTCGGAGGGGGAGCGCCGGGCGCGGGGGGCACGCTCTGGGCGGGCGCGGCGGATGCGGCGGATGCTGCCGTCACGGCGGATGCCGCGGTGCCGGTGGTGGCGGTGGTGGCGGTGGGCGGGCCGGTGGCGGCGTCGGGACGGGCCATCGTCGAGCCGTCCCGGGCGACGCGCTCGTCGGTGCGGCCGATCAGCCAGTCCCGGCTGGGGACGACCAGGCCCGCCGGGGTGAAGGCGATCCGGCGCAGTTCGGACTGCGGGCCGTTGTCCTTGCGCCACATGCTCGCCACGATGTCCACCGCCTCCTGCGGGGTCTCGGCGAACTCCAGGCCCGCGTACACCGGGGCGCAGGCGTCCAGGCCGAGGTCCTGGGCGGTGAGGCGGCGGCCGAGGCGGCGGGTGAAGACCTCGGCGATCAGCGCGGGGGTGGCGCCGCGGGGCTGCTGACCGCGCAGCCAGCGGGTGACCGAGGTCTTGTCGTAGCGCAGGTCGAGGCCGTGCTCCAGGCCGAGCTGGTCGACCCGGCGGGCCAGGCCCGCGTGCGAGAAGCCGGCTTCCTCGATGAGCGTGGCGAGCTGGCCGTTCTGCGGCGCCGGGCCGGAGTGCCCGGAGTGGCCGCCGACCGGCCCGGGGGCGGCGGGTTCGTGCCGGTCGGTTGTGGCCTGCGCGGGCAGCCGCAGTTCGTCGGCGGTCGGGGCGTCGGCGGTCAGGGCGTCGGGGGCGTCCGGCAGGGCCCGGCCGACCGGGCCTCGGTGGTGGCCGAGCGGGTCGAGCGGTCCGTACGCCGGGCTGTCGGTTGCAGGCCGTTGGGGCATGTCAGTCAACACCTCTCGGACGTCGCACCGGGCTCTACCAGCACTTCGGCTGCCTGGGGCGGCGCCCCCTGTCGGGAATCGGCGTGAATGTAGCGAGCATTCGGGCGCTATGGGTGGATCTGACCGAGCAATCCTCCGAACGGGTGAAGCAATCGCGCCCATTGTGGGGAAGCGCGGTCGGCGCGGGTTTGGCCTTTCGCGGTCGAACCGTCGATCGACCATCGTGGCGGTGAACACCACAGCCAACCGGGATGCTGTGGTGGACCACCACATGGGAGCCTGGCCCCCTGGTTTCCTAGCGTTCTCGGCCATGGACACCACTACAGCCCGCCCGCTCGACGGCCGGACGGCCCTGGTCACCGGGGCCGCCTCGGGCATCGGCCGGGCCTGCGCCGAGGCCTTCGCCGGGGCCGGCGCCCGGGTCTACGTCGTCGACCTCGCGGCCGGCCCGGCCCGGGAGCTCGCGGAGCGGATCGGCGGCCAGGCCGTCGTCGCGGACCTCGCCGACCCGGAGGCCGTGGAGGCCCTGCCGGCCGACGCCGACATCGTGGTCAACAACGCCGGTCTCCAACACGTCGCGCCCGTCCACGAGTTCCCGCCCGACCGCTTCACCCTCATCCAACGCGTCATGGTCGAGGCGCCGTTCCGCATCCTGCGCCGCACTCTCCCGCACATGTACGAGCGGGAGTGGGGCCGGGTGGTCAACATCTCCTCCGTCCACGGCCTGCGGGCCAGCGCCTTCAAGTCCGCCTACGTCACCGCCAAGCACGCGCTGGAGGGCCTCAGCAAGACCGTCGCCCTGGAGGGCGCCCCCTACGGCGTCACCAGCAACTGCATCAACCCGGGCTACGTCCGAACTCCCCTGGTGGAGAAGCAGATCGCGAGCCAGGCGCTCGCCCACGGCATCCGCGAGGACGAGGTCGTCGAGCAGATCATGCTCGAACGCACGGCCGTCAAGCGCCTCATCGAGCCCGAGGAGATCGCCCAACTCGCCCTCTGGCTCTGCTCCCCGCCCGCCTCCTACATCACCGGCGCCAGCCTCCCCGTCGACGGCGGCTGGACGGCGCACTGAGCCGCGGCACCTGGCCGCCCTGCCCAGGCCGACCCCCGGGACTGTGTGGGCGGCCCACATAGTCCCGGGGAACGCGCCTTCCCACCTTGTGGCGACGTCCATTGGGGTCACGCCCGCGCGGCGACATCCCTTGGGGCGCGCAACAAGGCCGCTACCGGAAGGACTCTCCCAGAAGAGCCTCCCGGTGCTGCCAGGCAAGCCGTAGAAGGGCCGCACCGGCAGGCTGCATCGGTTCGGCGCCCGTGAGGCGATCCACCTGCTCGGCGGTAAACGGAATCCCGGTCGAGCGCCCGGTCGTATCCTCCCGTCCGACACGATGGCCTTCATCGTTGGTTGAGACGATCCGCTGGAACGTCTCGTCGAACAAGTCGGCGTCGAACACGGCCACGGTCAGCATGTCGGTGACGAAGGTCAGCGGATCCATGCCGAGGCCGAGCCAGAAGACCTGCAGTCTCCCGTCCTGGCGAGCAGCGGTGAGTGTCCTGTTGAGCGGCCAGGCCGCGTAGTCGATGGGCGCCCTGTCGCTACCGTAGTCCTCGGTGGCACCGAGCAGTTCCTCGCTCAGCTCCCTGAGGATCGCTCGCCAGAGATCGAAGTCGTTCCCCTCGTTCCATGGTGCGTCGTGTGACGCCTGAAACATCCCGACAGGCATGACCTGGTAGAGGCCTCCACCGCTGGCGACCTTTTCAGGGTCGCGCCAGTGCAGCACGAACTCGGCTCCGCCGGTTGCCCGATCGTTCCGGATGGTCAGCGTGCTCGTTGCCGCCATGACGGGCCGACGCATGAGATCGGTCGGATCGGCGATGGCTACGCGGAAGGGCGTAGCTGAAGGATCCACTGGCTTGTCCGAGCTCGCCAGGACTGCCGCGGCGTACTCGTGCGCGGCAGCCTCGCAGATGTTGATCACGTCGAAGTACCGGCCGCGGCCGAAGGTCAGTCTCGGACCGGCGGCCGATGCCTCAACGTCGAGCAGGCGATAGCAGTTTCGGTTCTCGAACAGCCTTGGCTTGGCGAGATCCCGGACGGCTTCCGCATATTCGCGGTAGGCGGTCCCGTCCTCCCGGTGCGGTCGGATGTGATCGAGCTCCGGCTCACTGCCGTTCAACAGCGGTGCAGACGCGTTTGGCTTCCAGCTCAGCCGGACGCGCTCCAGCGGCACCGGCTGTTCCGGAATCCAGTGCTGTCGGGCCAGGAGGGGTGTCCCCGGGATGAGGCTCTCGGACGTGTTCTCTGCCAGCAGCCGACTGGTCAACGCGTAACGCTGATCGTTCAGAAAGCCGCGCACCCGTCGCCACTGCTCTCCACTGTCGAATGGGGTGGGCTGGTCATCTCCCACGGGCGCGCTGGACACGATGCTCCTTCGTTGCATACGGGCACGACGCCTTGCGGTCGGCTACGAGCCGAGCAGCAGGTCGCGGTACTTCCAGGCCAGAGCCAAGCATGCCGCGCCCGGCGACGCCATGGGCTCACTTCTGATGAACTGCAGGACGTTCTGCTCGGTGAACGGGATACCAGCAGAGGTGTCCTGGCCGTTCCACTCCGTGACGGTCACCCCCTCGGCGTTGGTCTTCACCACCTCGCCGAACAACTCCTCGAAGACCTCATCCTCGATCACGAGCGCTGTCGGGATAGTTGCCGCCAGCGTGAGCGCGTCACAGCCCACCCCGAAGCAGTACAACCGGATCCTCCGGGTTCGCCGGGCTCGCTCAAGCGCACGGTAGAGCGGCCATCGATCGTAATCGAGCGGCCGGCTCCCGGAACCGTCGTACTCAGGCGCGCCCAGCAGTTCCTCGTTGAGCTCTCTGACGATGTTGCGCCACAGGTCGAAGTCGCTGCCCGCAGGGTCACCGGCGATGGCGCTCGGTTGGAATTCCCCGGCCGGAATGGTGTCGTAAAGCCCGCCGGCGGTGGCCACCTTGCCTGGATCGCGCCAGTGCAGCAAGAAGCTCGCCTTGCCGGAGGGTCGGACTCGGATCAGCAAGGTGGTGATAGCGGGCACGACCGCGCGCAGATCCACGTCGAACGGATCGCTCACCAGTCGCCGGAAGGGCAGCCGGGCCCAGGTCGCGAGCCCCTCGGTCGTAACGGCCGCAAGTTCATGACCGAGGGCCTCGGAGACATCGAGCTTGTCAAAGTAGGTGGCCAGGCCGAAGGAGAGCTCGCCGTCTCCATCCCGGCCCCACTCAACCCCGGTCAGTCGATAGCTCGGCCGATTCTCGAAGAGCGACGGCGAGTCGATGTACCGGATTGCCTGGGTGTACCGCTCGAACGAACGGCTGGGGCTGTACATCGGCAGGATCTGACGCGCTTCGGGCTCGCTTCCGTCGATCAGGGGAGCCTTTGTCGCAGCTCCGCCCACCCATCTGAGACGTATACGCTCGATCTCCACCGGTGCCGATGGCGCCCATTCGGGTGGCATCAGAAGCGCCGTACCCGGGACATGGAACTCGATCGGGTAGAGCGCGCTGGCCGCGCGAGAAAGCTCATTCCGGTGGGTGTTGAGGTAGTGGCGAACGTTCCGCCAGGCGTTCTGGCTGATGGTCACTTCACTGGCGGTCGAGCTGAACGCGGTCGAGCTGAACTCGGAGATCGAAAGTCGCTCGACATGTCGAGGCGACACCACACCCGGGATGCTGAACCACAGGCGCTCCGCCGGCACACCTAGCACCCGGGCATAGTGGATAAGGGAGATGAGATCGGTAACAGGCGGCCCAGTCTCAATTCTGCTGATCTGAGCCTGAGTTAATCCCAGCCACCGGCCAAAGGTGCTCTGCGGGATTCCTCGCGGCCCGTACTCAACTCGGTGATAGGGGTGAAGTCGGTAGGCCCGCACGATCCGACCGATGTGGCGATCTCCAAAGGCTGAAACAAACTCCCGCGAACTCCAGAACTCTGCTGGGACGCGCGGGGGCTGGTCAACCGCCTGCGATCGACCTGCCGATCGACACGGCGAGCACAGGGCACCTCGCTGGTCCGCGGCCAGCCGTGCGCCACACCGGCGACACGTGAACGTTGCCCCTTGCCCAACCGACACCGTCGCCCCTGATCCGCTCGACCGAGACCCTCAATGTGACGAGCAGTATATGAACCGCCACGATCGGTGTCCGGCGATCTATGTATCACACGTATACGGGGAACCCCAGTCCGGCATGGAAGCAACGGGGCCGGGCGGCCACCGTAAGTACTGGCCGCCTGGGCAACCGGTTTCCTTCGCGCTCCAGGCGGCTGGCCAAGCCGATTGGCACCCGTCAGGGTGCCGCGACCCGGAACGGAGACACAGGTGACCACCGTCGACATCGCGACGATCACGGTCGAGCTGCCCGAGGCGTTCGACCCGCGCTGGAACCGCCTGCCCGGCATCACCGTGGACGGCAAGACGATCACCGTCGACCCGGAGAAGTACTTCTTCCGGTTCGAAACCAGCTCCTGGCTCGTCATCGACTGGCAGACCGTGAAGGACGGCCTGCTGAACGTGGACGAGACCGAAGAGGCCGCCGTCGAGCAGATGGCGCTGGAGTTCATCAAGACCCACGCCCGTTCCACCAGCGATGCCGGCCAGGTGCTGGCCATCGCCCACCAGGTGTACGCGTACCTGTTCCGGGGCGAGCACCTGGCCACCCTCGGGCTGCCGCGGGTCACCGCCGAGCACCTCAAGATGCTTCGCGAGGCCGCCACCTTCATGGCCCTCAACAAGGTCGAGCTCGACGGCCACATCAGCAACGTCGGCCCGTGCTGGTTCTTCCCCTCCGCCACCAGCGTGGTCTTCGACCTCTCCGAGGAGGACGGCCAGATGCTGGACGAGGTCTACCACGGCGGCTGGTTCAACGAGCACCGTCGGATCGAGGGCATCAAGGCCCACACCGCACTCGGTGGCCGGCTGGTCCACGGCTGCCAGTCCGTGCCCGACCAGTCCGGCGGCGTAGTCGCCTCCTACGGCACCTCCATGGCCACGTTCGGCACCGAGCTGGCCGCCTTCAAGAAGGAGTGGATCGACCAGGTCAACTCCTACCGGGTGACCACGGCCTGATCCTCGCATTGACACCGGGCCGGGGCGGCAGGCGCGCTGCCGCCCCGGCCCCACCGCCCCCAACCCGCACGACCGAACGGAAACAACTCTCTTGGACACCAAGCTCGTCGCCGCGATCCTCGCCGACATCTGCTCCAGCACCGGCTACTCCCGGCCCGCCCGCGAAAAGGTGAGGGTGTGGAGAATGTCCGGCGTCGAACGGCTGCGCTTCGCGGGCGGCCGCACCGCCATCTACAAGTACGCCGTCGAACCGTTCGACGGCGAGGACCAGATCCTCCGTGCGGCCAGCCGAGCCGGGATCCCGGTACCTCAGGTGATCGGCTCCATCGCCCGCGAAGGCGTCCTCGGCATGGTGGTCGAAGACCGGGGAGAGCCCGTCCGCGAAGCGACGGCAACCGACGGTGTGGTAGCCGCCGTCGCCCTCCACGATGCCCCCGTCGCGTCCTCACTGCCGGCAATGGACGAAGACGCCCTCACCGCCCTCCCCGAACTCGCGCTCGGCCACCTCCGGCGCCTGCGCGACGCCGGCCGCTGGAACGACGACACCGCGGACATCACCGCGATGTTGGAAGCCCTCGCCACCGCATCCTCCAAGCGCGCGACCAGCGCCGACCTCCCGCCGTTCGGCTGGGTGCACTCCGAATTCCACCCCACCAGCCTCCACCTCGGCGAAGACGGCTGGTGCCTGCTCGACTTCGCCCGCGCCTTCACCGGCCCCGGCCTGCTCGACCTCGCCTCCTGGCACGGCACCGTCGATGCCCCCGACCCGGCCCGCCTCCAGGCCTTCATCGAGGCGTACGTCGCTGCCGGCGGCGCGAAGGACGCGCTCACCGAACGCGGCGGGCTGCCTGCCGGACTGTGGGCGCTCGGCTGGCAGCGGGTCTGGGCCGTGGAGTGGTTCATGGAGCAGGCCGTCAAGTGGATCAACGACCCGTCGACCGACCCGGGCTACATCAAGGTCGTACGCCGACACCTGGCCTCCGCCGTCCAACTGCTGGACGTGTAGGCGTGGACGTCTGGGACGTCCACGCCGCCCAACGCCTCGCCCAGGACCCGCCCGAACAACTTCCCCCACCCCTGCGGATGGAATGGACACAGCGGTCTGGCACCGGTCCCGGCGCCGAACTCCTGGGCAACGACCTGGCCGGGCGTCGGATCGTGGAACTGGGATGCGGCCCCGGCCACAACACCGCCCACCTGGCCGGCCTCGGCGCCCACGTCACGGGGATCGACAGCTCCCGTAGCCAGATCCGCCGCGCGACGGCCCACTACGGACATACCGAAGCCTCGTTCATCCGGTCCACCGCGAGCACCTACCTGAACCGTGAACGCGACAAGCTGGACGCCATCGTCTCCGTCTTCGGGGCGATCGGCCTGACCGAACCGTTCCGACTGCTGTACTCCTGCTCACGGCGCCTGGACCGCAGAGGCATCCTCGCTTTCTCCGTTCCCCACCCCCAGCGGACCGGCACCATCCCGACCAACCCCCGCACCACCGGCCAAGTCGCCCTGCCAGACGGCACCTTGGCCATGGTGGTGCGCTGGGACATCGACCCGGCCTCATGGGTACGGGCCCTCAACCGGGCCGGCCTGCTTGTCGCCGGCGTCCACAACCTCTTCGCGCCGGCCGACGCACGCTGGCCGACCACCCTCCTGATCACCGCACGGAAGCCCTGACACCCGACCACCGCCCGGGAGGCACCCGATGCACGACGCCCCGTTTCTACTCCTCGACATAGACGGCGTCCTGATCCCTTTTCCGGCCGTCGACGGAAGCACACCCGCCAGCCACGTCGGCCACCAGGTCCACACGGAGGCCGCCGTCGAACCGTTCTGGGTCTGGCTCAACCCGGCCCACGGCAAACTGATCACCGACGCCATCCACACCGACCTCGTGCGGCCCGTGTGGTGCACGAGTTGGCGCTTCGACGCTCGCCGCATCATCGCCCCGCTGCTCGGCCTTCCCGACTTCGACCACATCGAGCTGCCCGATCTGCCGATCACCACCAGCCACCCCGACGGCTACCTGTGGAAGCGCAACCACGTCGCGGACTGGCTCTCCGGCGCCCCGGTTGTCTGGATCGACGACGACTTCACACCCCTCGATCACCAGTGGGCCATCGACCGAACCACGTTCGGCAACCCCACCCTGTTGATCGAGCCCGACCCGCACGCCGGAATTCAACCCGAACACATCACGGACGCCCTGGAATGGGCCTCCAATCTCACTCCAACAGCAAGGGCCGCCTGATGCCCGGCCGGAATTCCGCATCAGACCGCGATGGTTTCGGCACCTTCCCGACTTCCAGCCGGGTCAGTCTCCAGATCGTCACCATCGGACTGCTCGGCGTGGTCGTCGACCACCGGCAGCAGGACCTCGGATCCAGGGCAGGCCACTCGGAAGAGGTTCCGGCCTCCGATTCGCCCGCTCCTTCCGAGTACGGCTCCCCCGGCACCCGCCGTGATTGCCTACGCCTCCCGAGCCAGCACCGATTCAGCGCAGGAGGGGTGGTGAGGGGCGAGCAGAGGTGCGTCCGGGTCAGCACCAAGTCAGCACGGGTTCCGTGAAGGCCCTCATCCCTCCAGGTCAACCAACCGGCTCGATGAATCGCCCCGCAGGGTTCATGGTCTTCGCATCCACACCGACTCCTCCGAGTATGTGGTTCACCAACATATGCTCACAGTCTGGGAGTTCTTACCTTGTGGCGACGCCGTCCCCCATCCGGAAGTGGTGACCATGGGCAGCTCTCCTCCGTCCGAAAGCACGAAGGGCTCGCTGCCACGGGTCGTGGCCGCCAGTCTCATCGGGACCACCATCGAGTGGTACGACTACTTCTTGTACGGAACAGCGGCCGCGCTGGTGTTCAACAAGCTGTTCTTCCCGAACACCGACCCGCTGACGGGGACGCTGCTGTCCTTCCTCACCTACGCGATCGGGTTCGCCGCGCGACCGATCGGGGCGCTGGTGTTCGGGCACTTCGGGGACCGGGTCGGGCGGAAGAAGCTGCTCGTCGTCAGCCTGCTGCTGATGGGCGGGTCGACCACGCTGATCGGGGTGCTGCCCACCTACAGCTCCATCGGGGCGGCGGCGCCGGTGCTGTTGACGGTGCTGCGCCTGGTGCAGGGCTTCGCGCTCGGCGGGGAGTGGGGCGGGGCGGTGCTGCTGGTGTCCGAGCACGGGGACCAGCGGCGGCGCGGGTTCTGGGCGTCGTGGCCGCAGGGTGGGGCACCGGCCGGGAACCTGCTGGCGGCGGGGGTGCTGTCGCTGCTGACGGCGGTGCTGTCGGAGGACGCGTTCCTGTCGTGGGGGTGGCGGGTGCCGTTCCTGCTGTCGGCGGTGCTGGTCGGGGTCGGGCTGTGGATCCGGCTGGCGGTGGACGAGTCGCCGCTGTTCAAGCAGGCGCTGGCGGCCCAGCAGCAGCGGAGGACCGCCGAACAGCCGCCACTGGTGGCGGTGTTGCGCAACCACTGGCGGGAGGTGCTGGTGGCGATGGGCGCCCGGATGGCGGAGAACATCTCGTACTACGTGATGACCACGTTCGTGCTGACGTACGCCGTCACCCACGCGCACTTCTCCAAGCAGACCGCGCTGAACGCCGTACTGATCGGCTCGGCGATCCAGTTCGGGCTGATCCCGCTGTTCGGAGCGCTGTCCGACCGGGTCGGACGCAAGCCGGTGTACCTGGTGGGCGCCGTCGGGGTGGGCGTCTGGGCGTTCGTCTTCTTCGGGCTGGTGGACACCAGGTCGTTCGGACAGCTGGTGGTCGCGGTGACGGTCGGGCTGGTCTTCCACAGCGCGATGTACGCCCCGCAGGCGGCGTTCTTCTCCGAGCTGTTCGCCACCCGGATGCGCTACTCGGGCGCCTCGATCGGGGCCCAGTTCGCCTCGGTGGCCGCCGGCGCACCCGCACCGCTGATCGCGACCGCGCTGCTCAAGGACTACGGCAACGCCACCCCGATCTCGGTGTACGTGGCGATCGCGGCGGCGATCACCGTGCTGGCGGTGCTGTGCGGGCGGGAGACCAGGGGCAGCGACCTGGCGGACGTCGAGGCGGCGGTGGAGGCGGAGGCCGCCGCCGTGGCGGCCAAGCCCGCCACCGCCTGACGGCGGAGCCGCTACGATCGCGCTTCCGCCGGACCCGACGCCGATTGGCGGCACGCACCATGAACCACCCTCACGAAAGCGCCGCGCCCGCGCTGCGGCGGCTGCTCGACCTGCTCGCCTCCGGCGCCGCCACCGAGGACTTCGCCGACGTGCTGGCCGACGCCCGCCGCCGCGGGGCGCCGGCCGCCGTCCTCGCCGAGATCGACGACGCCACCTGGCAGGCCCTGCGGGTGCACCGCACACTGCGTCAACACCGGCGCCGGGAGGCGGAGTTGACCGCCCTGTTCGACACCGCCGGGGACCTCGCCGCCTCCCGGGAGCTGGACACCGTGCTCCAGGCGATCGTCCGCCGCGCCCGAATGCTGCTCGGCACCGACACCGCGTACCTGACCCTGCCGGACGAGGCCGCGGGCGACACCTACATGCGGGTCACCGACGGTTCGGTCTCCGTCCTGTTCCAGACCCTGCGGCTCAGCCTCGGCCACGGCCTGGGCGGCCTGGTCGCGCAGACCGCCCGCCCGTACGCCACCCCCGACTACCGCACCGACGAACGGTTCCACCACACCGGCACGATCGACGCGGGCGTGCTCGACGAGGGCCTGGTGGCGATCATCGGGGTGCCGCTGCTGCTCGGCGGCGAGGTCATCGGGGTGCTGTTCGCCGCCGACCGCTCGCCCCGCGCCTTCTCCCCCGACGAGGTGGCGCTGCTGTGCACGCTGGCCGCGCACGCCGCGATCGCCCTGGACACCGCCAAGTCGCTGGCCGACACCCGGGCCGCGCTCGCCGAACTGAACAGCGCCAACGAACTGGTCCGCGCCCACTCGGCCGCCGTCCAGCGCGCCGAGCAGGCCCACGACCGGCTCACCGACCTGGTGCTGCGCGGCGCCGAGGTCCCGGACGTCGCCGCCGCCGTCGCGGCCCTGCTGGGCGGCGAGATAGCGGTCCTCGACGCCGAGGGCGAGCCGCTGGCCGGGCGGTCCGCACCCGCCGGCGAACTGGCGGAGGCGGTCGCCTCGTCCCGGGCCGAGGGACGGTCCGTCCGGCACGGCGAGCTGTGGGTGTGCGCGGTGCTCGCCGGGCACGACACCCTCGGCACCCTGGTGCTGCGCGGACGCCCCGGCCTCGACGACGCGGACCGGCGGCTGTTCGAGCGGGCCGGCGTGGTGACCGCGCTGCTCCTGCTGCTGCGCCGCTCGGTGGCCGAGACCGAGAACAGGGTCCGCGGCGAACTGCTCACCGACCTGCTGACCGCCCCCGACCGCGATCCGGCCGGGCTCACCGCGCGCGGCCGCCGGCTCGGCGTCGACCTCGCCCGCCCGCACCTGGTCCTGGTCGCCGAACCGGCCGAACCCGCCGGGCCCCCCGTCCCCGACCGCGGCCGGCTGGCCGGCGCCGCTCGGCGGTACCTGTTCGGCTCCCGGGGCGTCAGCGCCGAACACGGCGAGGCGGTGGTGCTGCTGGTCCCGGAGGCCTGCGACCCGGAGGAGGCCGCGCGGCAGGCCGCCGAGCGGCTGACCCGGCTGGCCGGGTTCCCGGTCACCGTGGGCGCCGGCCGCCCGGCCGCCGGCCCGCCCGCGCTGGCCGCCTCGTACGCCGAGGGCCTGCGCTGCGTCCGGGCGCTGCGGGTGCTCGGCCGTGCCGGGGAGGGCGCCTCGGCCCGCGCGCTGGGCTTCCTCGGGGTGCTGCTCGGCGACGGGCACGACGTGGACGGCTTCGTCGGCTCGGCGCTCGGCCCGCTGCTCGCCTACGACGCCCGGCGCGGCACCGAACTGGTCCGCACCCTGCGCGCCTACTTCGACTGTGGCGGCAGCCTCACCCGCGCCAAGGACGAGCTGCACGTCCACGTGAACACCGTCGTCCAGCGGCTGGACCGGGTCGAGGCGCTGCTCGGCCCGGACTGGAACCACCCCGAACGCTCGCTCGAACTCCAGCTGGCGCTGCGGCTGCAGTTGCTCGCGGGGGGCTGAGCGGTCCGGTTCGGCCTCCTGAACGGCCCGTACGGGCGGCTGAACCGTCCGTACGGGCGTGGGCGTACAGTGGCGAGGTTGGTCTCGAACGCCTGGCAAGGAGCGGCAGCGGTGAGCGAGAACGTGCGTTTCGTTCGAATGGGGACAGGCGAGGGCGCCATCGCCTACCAGGAGGCCTGGGAGGAGCAGCAGCGCCTCCACGCGCTGCGGGTCGCGGATGAGATCCCCGACACCGTGCTGCTGCTGGAGCACCAGCCCGTCTACACGATGGGCAAGCGCACCAACCCCGCCGACCTGCCGCTGGACGGCACCCCGGTGGTCGAGGTCAACCGTGGCGGGGAGATCACCTGGCACGGCCCCGGCCAGCTGGTCGGCTACCCCATCGTCAAGCTGCCCGACCCGATCGACGTGGTCGCCTACGTCCGCCGGCTGGAGGAGGCGCTGATCCGCGCCTGCGCCGGGTTCGGCGTCGGAACCACCCGGGTCGAGGGCCGCAGCGGCGTCTGGGTGCTGGGCGACTCCATCCCGGACGCCGTGGTGGACCCGGCCCAGGTGGTGGACATCGGCAAGCTCACCCTGCGGATGGGCCTGCCCCTGGGCATCGACCCGCGGCTGGCCGGCCCCGAGTACGCGCCGTCCAACGCCGGCCAGCGCGGCGACGACCGCAAGCTCGCCGCGATCGGCGTCCGGGTCGCCCGCGGGGTCACCATGCACGGCTTCGCGCTCAACTGCGACCCCGACATGACCTGGTTCGACCGGATCGTGCCGTGCGGCATCCGGGACGCCGGCGTCGCCTCGCTCGCCGGCGAGCTGGGGCGCGACTTCACCGTCGGCGAGGCGCTGCCGGTGGTCGAGCGGCACCTGGCGGACGTGTTCGCGGAGCTGCCCGAACCCGCACTCACCCGCTGACCCGGGCCCGGGTCCTCGCCCGGGCTCTTCCCCGGGGTCCGACTCCGGGCCCCACTCCGGATTGCCCCCGGGAATCTACCGGCCAGTAGCTCTGTTGCCCTGCGATTGCGGGGCGACAGGCCCCGCAAAGGCCTCACAACCACAGGCGTACCCTGGGGGTACCCCGTCTAGTTCTAGGAGTCGCACGTGTCCGCTGTCGCGCCCGACGGCAGGAAGCTGCTCCGCCTGGAGGTCCGCAACAGCGAGACCCCCATCGAGCGGAAGCCCGAGTGGATCAAGACCCGCGCGAAGATGGGGCCGGAGTACAACGCCCTCCAGTCGCTGGTGAAGAAGGAGGGGCTGCACACCGTCTGCCAGGAAGCCGGCTGCCCCAACATCTTCGAGTGCTGGGAGGACCGCGAGGCGACCTTCCTCATCGGCGGTGACCAGTGCACCCGCCGCTGCGACTTCTGCCAGATCGACACCGGCAAGCCCGCCGATTTCGACCGGGACGAGCCGCGCCGGGTCGCCGAGTCCATCGTCACGATGGACCTCAACTACGCCACCATCACCGGTGTCGCCCGCGACGACCTGCCGGACGGCGGCGCCTGGCTGTACGCCGAGACCGTGCGCCAGGTGCACGCGCTGACCGCCGACCGCGCGACCGGCCGCACCGGCGTCGAGCTGCTGATCCCCGACTTCAACGCGGTGCCCGAGCAGCTGGCCGAGGTCTTCTCCTCCCGCCCCGAGGTGCTCGCGCACAACGTCGAGACGGTGCCGCGGATCTTCAAGCGGATCCGCCCGGCCTTCCGCTACGAGCGCTCGCTCGACGTCATCACCCAGGCCCGCGCGGCCGGGCTGGTCACCAAGTCCAACCTGATCCTCGGCATGGGCGAGACCCGCGAGGAGGTCAGCCAGGCGCTGGCCGACCTCGTCGGCGCCGGCTGCGAGCTGATCACCATCACCCAGTACCTGCGCCCCTCGCTGCGCCACCACCCGGTGGAGCGCTGGGTCAAGCCGCACGAGTTCGTCGAGCTCCAGCAGGAGGCCGAGGAGCTGGGCTTCGCCGGGGTCATGTCGGGCCCGCTGGTGCGCTCCTCCTACCGGGCCGGGCGACTGTACCGGCAGGCGCTGGAGCGGCGCGCGCAGGCCGCGGTCTGACCCAGTCGGATCGGCTGATCCGGTCGGGTCGGCTGGGCCAGTCGGGTCGGCTGGGCCGGTTGGGCCGGTTGGGCCGGTTGGGCTGATTGAGCCGGCAGATTCCGATGATCCTGCCGATCCGGTGCTTTTGAGCCACCCGGTATGCGAGCGAAAGGGCGGAGCCTCGGCTCCGCCCTTTCGGTTTCACCGCACTTTGACTGCCTGGTCACCGCCTGGTAACACGGGATGGTGACGATGGATTCGTTGCGATCGTTCGATTCTTCTCAGCCACGAGGGGAGCTGTTCGGCATGCGGATGCGTATCCGGTCGGTGGGGGTCGCGCTGCGGCTCGCCGAGAGCGTCCTGCTGGCCGGTGGCCAGCAGCAGGCCCGGCGCAACGCCTGGGCTGCGGTCTGCGAGAACCGCCAGTACGCGGCGGACCGCCGGCACGACACGCGGGCGGCGCCGACGTCACCGCCACAGCGGTGACGTTCTCGAATCGGCTCTCGAATCGGCTCTCGACCCGGCTCCCGACGCGACCGCTCCGGAGGCCGTCCACCGTCGCCGACGGTCGCTGTGCGCGACGGCACAGGGCACACGAGTCACGGATCGAGGCGAACGGGTACCCGGGCTTGGATATCCCGTACCCGTGCCACGTACCATGAGCGTTATGGCGAGGGAAACATCCGAGAACCCCGGGCGACTGAAGCAGATCCGCCTGGCGTACACCATGACCAAGAAGGTCGACACCAAGATCGGCCTGATCATCGCCGGCGTCGGCCTGCTGACCTTCGGCGTGTTCCTCGCCATCGGCTTCGCAATCGACCACCCGATCTACCTGGGCATCCTGGGCTTCATCGTGGCCTTCCTGGCCATGGCGATCGTCTTCGGGCGCCGGGCCGAACGCGCGGCGTTCGGACAGATGGAGGGGCAGCCGGGCGCCGTTGCGGCGGTGCTGAACAACATCCGACGCGGCTGGAGCTCCAACTCCACCCCGGTCGCGGTCACCCGCAACCAGGACGCGGTCTACCGCGCGGTGGGCCGGGCCGGAATCGCGCTGATCGGCGAAGGCAACCCGAACCGGGTGCGCCAGCTGCTGGCCTCCGAGAAGAAGAAGATGGCCCGGGTCGTCGGCGACGTGCCGGTGCACGACATCGTGGTGGGTACCGGCGAGGGCGAGATCCCGCTCAAGAAGCTGCAGATCCACCTGATGCGACTGCCCCGCGCCATCACCGCGTCCCAGGTCACCGAGACCAACGACCGTCTGCGCGCCCTGGGCGACCTGCTCTCCAAGGCGCCGATCCCCAAGGGCCCGATGCCCAAGGGTGCCCGGATGCCCAAGGGCGGCCAGGCCCGCTGACGCTCCCCGACCACAACACTGAACGGCCCCGCCGCGGAGATCCCGCGGCGGGGCCGTTCAGTGTTGTGCGGCAAGACCGTCCGGCCCTGGATCCGGACTGGGTCCGGGCCTCGACAGATCCCGACTAGATCCGGACTAGATCCGGACCTCGACGGTGCCGACCGCCTTGTCGTGCAGACCGCGGGTGTCGCGGTCCCAGACCAGCGGCGGCACCACCAGGCAGAGCAGCAGGGTGCGCAGCAGCACCTGCGGGATGGTCGCGCGGCCGCCGTCCAGACGGATCACCCGGAGGCCGAACAGCCGCTTGCCGACGGTCGTCCCGGTGGTGGCGAGCAGCACCGCCGCGACCAGGAAGTAGAGCGGGCTGGTCCACAGGTTCGCCTCGGCCGGGCTGCCCTTGCCGATCAGCCCGTAGGCGATCAGGGCGACCAGCCAGCCGTCCACGAACAGGGCGCCGATCCGGCGGCCGGGGCCCGCGATCGAGCCGGGGCCCTCCTTGGGCAGGCCGAGGCGCTCGCCGCGGAAGCCGAAGTCGGCTCCCATCTTCTCGGCGGCCGCCTTCGGGCCGTCGATCCACGATCCCAACGCTTCTCTGGTGTCCACGAATCCACACTAACCGGGCGGCCCGTCCGGACCGCCACCGGCTCCCCCGAACGCCACGGGCGGGTGAATCGCGCCGCCGGAGCTTTCCAAGTGGTCCAGACCACTTATGGAGAGCCGAGCCTGACGGCGGTGCGTTTTGCCCCGTCCCGTACAGCTTTGCCACCCGATCGGCGGGCGTGGTTAACATTTATGAAACGACCGGGTCACCGGCCGGAAACGGCCCGTTCCTAGGGTGAGCCCCATTCGCACGCCGAGGAGGATGGATGTTCAACAACGCCGCCGAAGTGAAGCAGTTCATTCAGGACAACGACGTGAAGTTCGTCGATGTCCGCTTCTGCGACCTGCCTGGCGTCATGCAGCACTTCTCCGTACCTGCGGCGACCTTCGACCCGTCCGAGATCCTGATGTTCGACGGCTCGTCGATCCGCGGCTTCCAGGCCATCCACGAGTCCGACATGGCCCTGGTCCCGGACCTCGCCACGGCTCGGCTCGACCCCTTCCGGGTCGAGAAGCACCTCAACATCAACTTCTTCATCCAGGACCCGGTCACCGGCGAGGCCTACAGCCGCGACCCGCGCAACGTCGCCAAGAAGGCCGAGGCCTACCTCGCCTCCTCCGGCATCGCCGACACCGCGTTCTTCGGGCCCGAGGCCGAGTTCTACGTCTTCGACTCGGTCCGCTTCGAGACCAGCGCCAACGCGTCCTTCTACCACATCGACTCGGAGGCCGGCGCCTGGAACTCCGGCGCCGCCGAGGGCGACGTCCGCGGCTACAAGGTCAAGTACAAGGGCGGCTACTTCCCGACCCCGCCGGTGGACCACTTCGCCGACCTGCGGGCCGAGATGTCGCTCGAACTGGCCAAGTCCGGCCTCGAGGTCGAGCGCCAGCACCACGAGGTCGGCACGGCCGGCCAGGCCGAGATCAACTACAAGTTCAACACCCTGCTGCACGCCGCCGACGACCTGATGCTGTTCAAGTACATCATCAAGAACGTCGCCTGGCGCAACGGCAAGACGGCCACCTTCATGCCCAAGCCGATCTTCGGCGACAACGGCTCGGGCATGCACGTCCACCAGTCGCTGTGGACCGAGGGCTCGCCGCTCTTCTACGACGAGCAGGGCTACGCCGGTCTCTCCGACACCGCCCGCTACTACATCGGCGGCCTGCTCCGGCACGCCCCCTCGCTGCTGGCCTTCACCAACCCGTCGGTGAACTCCTACCACCGCCTGGTCCCGGGCTTCGAGGCGCCGGTCAACCTCGTCTACTCCCAGCGCAACCGCTCGGCCGCGATCCGCATCCCGATCACCGGCTCCAACGCCAAGGCCAAGCGCATCGAATTCCGCGCGCCCGACCCCTCCTCCAACCCGTACCTGGCCTTCGCCGCCATGCTGATGGCCGGCCTCGACGGCATCCGCAACAAGATCGAGCCGCTGGAGCCCGTCGACAAGGACCTCTACGAGCTGGCCCCCGAGGAGCACGCCAACGTCCCGCAGGTACCCGCCTCCCTCCCGGCCGTCCTCGACGCCCTGGAAGCCGACCACGAGTACCTGCTCGCCGGCAACGTCTTCACCCCGGACCTGATCGAGACCTGGATCGACTTCAAGCGCACCAACGAGATCGCCCCCATCGCCCTGCGCCCCCACCCGCACGAGTTCGAGCTGTACTACGACCTCTAAATCGCGCTTGCCGGTGCGGGTATGACGCCTGTTCAGGGCCCTGTCGCGCTCTTCTCGAGCGCGGCGGGGCCCGCTCGGCGGGTGGGGCCGATCGGGTGGATGTGGGGGGGGTGTGCGTTGCGTCGGGGGAGGGACGGTCGGGCGGTCGGATGAACTTCCGAGATGCGCATTCACTTCCGGACCGGGCGGATCGCCTCGGTTCTGGCCCTGCTGGCCGGTTCGCTGCTCAGCAGCAGCGTGCTGGCGCCGCCGGCCCAGGCCGCGATCTCTTTCACCAAATCCGTCGACAAGGCGACCGCCTCCCCGGGGGAGAACGTCACCTACACCCTCCGGTACACCTGCTCCATCACCGAGTGCACCAACGGGCGGATCGCCGACACCCTGCCGTCGAACATGCAGTTCCTCGGCTGGACGCCCGACCCCTCCTCGGTGGACCAGGCCGCTTCCACGGTGCCCGCGGCGGGTGCGATGGGCGGCGCCATGGACATCAGGCTCAAGGACCTCAGCCCGGGTACCACCGCCACCATCACGGTGACGATGAAGTACCCGAACTTCACCACCCCCGACGGGACGGTCTCCACCAACTCGGCCACCATGACGGCCACCGGTGAGCCCAGTCAGACCGCCTCCGCCGGCACCAAGGCCCAGGTGCAGCCGCAGTACACGGTGACCAAGGGCATCCAGACCTCCAGCAGCGACGGACGCACCGTCACCTACCAGTTCAGCGCCTGCGCCACCGACCTGGTGCCCAACGTCGACCTGGACACCAGCCGGCTGCTGGACACCCTGCCGCCCGGCGCCGTGGTGGACACCGGCCGCTCGCCCGGCTGGAGCCAGGTCGCGCCCGGCCCCGACACCTGGGGCTACGACATCGGGGAGTTCCGCTCCGGCAACGGCCGCGGCGGCTGCCGGCTGCCGGGCGTGCTGGTCGTCAACTACCCGGAGGCCGACTTCCCGGACGGGACGACCTCCGACAACACCGTGGACCTGTACGGCGACCCGATCGGCCCGGACGCCGAGCGCAAGCTCGACACCGCCGGCACCACCACCGGTCAGTTCCGGCCCCCGGCCACCGGCGTGGTGGTGACCGCCGGCAAGGTGTGGCGCGACAGCGTCGTCTCCGGCGACATCAGCTCCTTCGGCCTGTCGGCCACCAACACCTCCGGCCCGGCCACCAGCCTGACCATGACCGACCCCGGCGCCGGCACCACCGACGGCCTGTACAACTGGCTCTTCCCGCAGTCCCTCCAGCTGGAGCCGTGGAACCCGACCGGCATCGGGCTCACCCTGCAGTACCGCCTCGACGGCGACCCGACCTGGCAGACCTTCAGCCCGTCCAGCCCGCTGGACGGGTCAAGCGCCCGCCGGATCACCTTCGTCCAGGGCGCCGGCGACCCGGCCCGCGACGAGTTGGGCATCCCGGCGGGCCGCTGGCTCGACGGCCTCAGGTTCACCTGGAACGGCCCCATCCCGACCGGCTGGAGCCCGGGCAACTCGGTGCAGGTGATCGCCCAGGTCGTCACCCCCGGCCACGACGGGCGACCGGCCCCCAGCCCGCTGACCAACTGTCTGGACACCACCGCCGGCGACGGCACCAGCACCTCCGCCGCCAACGCCTGCGCCTCGACCACCGTCACCGCCGCGACCAACCTGGGCGCGGCCAAGACCACCGTCGCCGGCGAGCTGTCCGCACCCGGCGGCATGGCGACCTTCCAGGTGATCCCGTACAACCGCAGCGGTCGCGACCTGACCCGCCCGCTCGTGCTGTACGACGTGCTCCCGGCCGGTGTCGTCTACGTCGACGGCTCGGCCCGGCCCGACCCGAACTACCCGGACGCCAAGGCCCCCCGGTCGATCACCGTCACCCCCGGCCCGGACGGCCGCCAGATCGTCCGGATGGAATGGCCGGCCGGCGCGCCCGACATGACGTACCTGCACGACGCGCTGGCCTACCGGATGCTCTTCGACGTCCAGGTCGCCAGCAGCATCCGTTCCGGCGAGCTGACCAACGACGTCTACGTCACCGTCGACCAGCCGACCGCGCCGGTCTCCTGCATGTTCTCCGGCTCCGACAGCGGCAGCACGCCGGACGTGCTGGACCTCAACGGCAACGGCGACACCTCCGAGCTCATGTGCCACGCCTCCTCCCGGATCCAGGTGGACGTGCCGAGCGTGCTGCGCTCCTACAAGGAGGTCATGGGCGACCTGGACGCCGACTACGTCAGCATCGGCAGCGCCACCCCCGGCGGCCGGATCTCCTACCGGATGACCGTCCGCAACGACTCGCCCGACCCGGTCACCGACTTCATCGCCTACGACCAGCTCCCCACCCCGGGCGACAACTACGTCCTCACCCAGGACGCTCCGCGCGGCAGCGCCTGGACCCCGTCGCTGAGCCAGCCGATCACCACCAGCGACCCGACCGTGGGGATCGAGTACACCACCGACCCCAACCCGTGCGTCGACGCCGCCCTGGTCAACCGGACCGGCTGCAACAGCAGCGCCACCTGGAGCAGCACCTTCCCCGGCCCGGGAACGGCCACCTGGTTCCGGGTCCGCCGCCCCGGCAGCCTGCCCTCCGGCGAGGCCTTCACCCTGACCTGGCCCATGGTCGCCTCGGTGGACGCCCCCGACGGGGAGTACGCCTGGAACAGCTTCGCCTTCACCGCCACCGACGCCAGCGGCCGCCAGCTGCTGCCCGCCGAGCCGGCCAAGGTCGGCGTCGCCGTCAAACAGACCAGGCCCTCCGACAACGCGCTCGGCGACTTCGTCTGGCAGGACGTGGACGGCTCCGGCATCCAGAAGCCCGGCGACCCGGGCATCGCCGGCGTCACGGTGAAGCTGCTCGACGGCAACGGCCAGCCCGTCCGCGACAAGAACGGCAAGCCGGTCACCACCGTGACCGACCGGAACGGCCACTACCTCTTCGACCACCTGCCCGACGGCAGCTACGCGGTGCAGTTCGACCTGTCCACCCTGCCCGCCGGCGCCGTCGTCACCAAGCGGGGCGTCGGCACCGATCCGGCCAAGGACTCGGACGCCGACCCGGCCACCGGCATCACCCGGACCGTCACGCTGAGCGGAGGGCAGCGCGACCTCGACCTCGACATGGGCGTGATCCTGCCGACCACCCCCACCGGGTCGCCGTCGCCTTCCCCGTCGCCTTCCCCGTCGCCGTCGCCGACCTCCTCGCCGTCCCCGGCGTCGTCCCCGTCGCCGACGTCCTCGCCCTCGCCGACCGCGACCCAATCCGGCAGCACGACCCCGACCACCGGCCCGACCCGCAGTCCGAGTCCGTCGGCGAGCGGCGGGACGCTGCCCAACACCGGCGGCTCGGCGCCCGACGCGCTGATCGCAGCCCTCGGCGCCCTCGCCGTCCTGGGCGGTGTGGCGCTGTGCGCGGTGGTCTACCGACGGCCCGGACGACACAGCTGACACCGACGACGGACGACTGAACACCCGACCGACACCAGTGGCGCCGCCCCCAGCGGCGCCACTGCCGCGTTGTCGGAGGCCTACGGGCGCTCCGGCGTGAGCGCCAGGACGGCGAGGTCGTCGGCGAGCAGGCCGGCGTACTCGTGGACGTCCTGGGCCAGGAAGGAGACCAGCCGGTCGGGCGAGGTGGTGCCGAGGGCGGCCAGGCGGGGGGCCAGCGGGTAGAAGGCGCCGGTGGCGTCGCGGGCCTCGCTCACGCCGTCGGTGTAGAGCAGGACGGTGTGGCCCGGGGGCAGCGCGACGGCGGTCGGCTTGCCGCGCTCGTCGGGGGGCCCGAGGTGGGCCAGGCCGAGCGGGAGCTCGTCCGCGCAGGACACCGGGGTGATGGTGTGCTCGGTGAGCAGCAGCGGGGTGGTGTGGCCCCGGTTGACGATCTCCACGCAGTCGGAGCCCGGCCGGTACTGCAGCAGGACGGCGGTGACGAACAGCTCGTCGTCGCCCCGGTCGGCGGCGTCGCGCAGGACGGCACGGTCCAGCTGGTCGGCGAGGTCGACCAGGTCGGGGGTGTCGTGCGCGGTCGCCCGGAAGGCGCCGAGCACGTCGGCCACCGTACGGACGGCGCCGAGGCCCTTGCCGCGAACGTCGCCGAGCAACACCCGGACGCCGAAGCGGGTGTCGCACACCTCGTACAGGTCGCCGCCGACCAGGACCTCGGCCTGGGCCGGTCGGTAGAGGCCGGCCACCAGCAGTCCGCCCGCCCGCTCGGGCACCGGGCGCAGCACGGTGCGCTGCAGGGTCTCGGCGACGGTCCGGGCGTGCAGCAGGGTGCGGTTCTGCCGGGTCCGCTGCCAGGACAGGGCGGTGCCCATCACCCCGGAGAGCAGCGTGGCGATGTAGACCCAGACGTGGTGCTGCTCGTCGATGTGGCCCGCCCGCACGGCCAGTACCAGTTGCAGCGCCAGAGCGCCGACCGTGGTGGTGGCGGTCAGCACCGGGCCGTAGCTGAACGCCGCCACCACGGGCAGCGCGGTCAGCAGGAAGCCGGCCGCGACGGCGTCCGGGACGACCGCCTCGGCGGCCAGGTCGAGCAGCAGCAGGAGCACCGGCAGCCAGGGCACCCAGCGCGGTGCCCGGGGTTCCACGGCCGCCGGGTGCTCCGGGCGGGGCGCTACGGGCACGGTGGGGTCCTCCTGGCCGACCGGTCCGGTATGACCGGTTCGTCCCTCCATGCTCTCCCACGGAGCACCCGGCCACGAATGGCCGAACGTCCCGGTTCCCGAGGGCCGACCGGGCCCGGAAGCGGGGTGTCAGGGCCGGTCGGCGGACGGTGACCAATCCCGCCCCGACCGACGGACGGGCCGGCGGCCGGGGCGACGGGCGGTCAGCGACAACCGGGCCGACGGCCGGCCCGGCCGGCGGTCAGCGACGGGACGGTCGTCAGCGGACGATCACCGGCAGGGTCTCGAAGCCGCGCAGGACCAGGCGGTCCCGCCGGGCCGGCACGCCGCCCGGGGCCAGCCGGGGGAAGCGGTCGAGCAGGGCCGGCACCGCGACCTCGGCCTCCAGCCGGGCCAGCTGGGCGCCCAGGCAGTAGTGCGGGCCGCCGCCGAAGCTCAGCGGCTGGCTGTCCCGGCGGGTCGGGTCGAACACCTCCGGGCGGTCGTACCGGGCCGGGTCGTGGTTGGCCGCGCCGAGCAGCAGGAACGCCATGGTGCCGACCCGCACGGGCAGCCCGTCGACGGCCAGCCCCTCGGTCAGCGCCACCCGGGAGGTGAGCTGGACCGGGGTGTCGAAGCGCAGCACCTCGTCGGTGAAGCCCGCCGGGGTGATCGCGCCGCTGCGCAGCCCGGCAGCCGCCTCCGGGTGGCGGAACAGCAGGGCCAGGCCGTTGCCGAGCAGGTTGGTGGTGGTCTCGAAGCCGGCCACCAGCAGCAGCACCAGGTTGGCCAGCAGCTCCCGGGCGGGCAGCCGCTCAGGGTCGTCGGCGGCGATCCGGGCCAGGTCGGTGACCAGGTCGTCCTGCGGGCGGGCGAGGCGCTCGGCGGCCAGCTCGGTGAAGTAGCCGGCCAGTTCCTCGGCGGCTTCGTCCGCCCGGGTGAGCTCGGAGCGGTCCTTGATGAACTCCAGGGCGACGGTGAGGTCGGAGGCGAGGTCGCGGAAGCGGTAGCGGTCCTGCTCGGGGACGCCGAGCAGTTCGCAGATCACCCCGACCGGCAGCCGGAAGGCGAAGGCGTCCATGAAGTCCACCGGCGAGCCGTCGGCACCCTGCTCGGCCATCCCGTCCAGCAGCCCGGCGACCGCCGCCTCCACCGCCGGGCGCAGCGCGGCCACCCGGCGGGCGGTGAAGACCGAGGCGATCAGCGAGCGGACCCGGGGGTGGTCGGGCGCGTTGCGCTGCAGGATCGAGCGGCCGAACAGCGCCAGCGACGGGTGCTCGGCGAAATCCGGGGTCAGCTCCGCGATCATGTCGGCGGTCGCGACGGCGAAGGCGGGGGTGCGCAGCACCTTGTCGGCCGCGGTGTGGCCGGCCACCAGGAAGGTGTCCGGCCCGGCGGGCGCCGCCGCGCCCAGTGCGTGTGCCCGCGCGTACAGCGGGTACGGATCGGCCCGGCCCTCGCTGGTCAGCAGTTCCTCGATGATCGCCGCGCCGTCCATCCGGTGCTCCCCTCCCAGTGGCCACGTTCCTGCTGCGTGAACCACCGGAGGGGGCAGCGGAGTTCCCGTCCGGCGGGGGTATCGGGCCGGGCGGGGGGCTTGTCCGGTGCCGACCCGGGTGCGCGCGCGGCGGGGTACCGGGCCGGGCGGGTTGGCGCCTGCCCCCCGGGCGGCTCGGTAGGGTTGCCGGTATGGAGATCTGGATCAACCCGCGCTGCGGCAAGTGTCGGTCGGCGCTCGGCGAGCTGGAGGCCGTCGGGGCCGAGTACACCGTGCGGCGCTACCTGGAGGATCCGCCGACCGCGGCCGAGCTGGAGCAGGTGCTGGAGCGGCTGGGCCTGGAGCCGTGGGACATCACCCGCATCGACGAGCAGGTCTCCAAGGACCTGGGGATGCGGAAGTGGACCCGGGAGCCGGCGGACCGGGACCGCTGGATCGCGGCGATGGCCGAGCACCCGATCCTGATCCAGCGCCCGATCATCACCGCGGACGACGGCCACGCCGTCGTGGCCCGCACCCCCGAGGCGGTCAAGTCCGTCCTGCCGTAGCAGCGCCGCGTCCGGAGCCCAAGAGGCGTCCGGGGTGTCCGGGGCGTCCGGGGCCGGTCAGTGCAGCTGGATCCGCTGCACCGGCCGGCCCGGGTGCCAGTTGAGGATCCACAGGTGGCCCTCCCCCACGGCGGTGTGCACCACCTGCTCCAGGTCCAGCCGGAAGGCGTGGAAGGCGGTCGGCGGTGGCTCGGGCAGATCGGCCGCGTAGGCGGACAGTTCGGCCTCGTCGGTGATCTCGACCGCGCGGCCGGAGACCTTGGAGTCCCCGCCCGCCATCGTCTCGTCCCCCGGGTGGGCGTGCAGCGCGAAGCGGCCGTCCCGCTGGAGGTCGCGCGCCTTGGCCGAGCCGTACATCGACCCGAGCATCAGGTCGGCGCCGACGAAGTCGACCTCCGTACCGCTCACCCGGGGCGAACCGTCCTTGCGCAGCGTCGCCAGGACGTGGTGCTTCTCGGCTTCGAACCGGGCCCGCACGAGGGGGGCCAGCTCGGGTGCCTGCTGCTCGAAATCCTGCCAGGTGGCCATGGCGCCAGTCTGGCACCGGGCACCGACAACCGCCGGGCCTCAGGGGCGACCGCCGGGTGTCAGTGGCCGGTGCCAGACTGGCCCAGTGACCACTACGACCACATACATCGCGTTCCTGCGGGCGATCAACGTCGGCGGCCGGACGGTGCGGATGGAGCGGCTGCGGGCGCTCTTCGCCGAGTTGGGGCTCGGGGGCGTGCGCTCCTACATCCAGAGCGGCAACGTCTTCTTCACCACCGACGAGCCGGACCGCGCCGCCCTCACCCGGCGCATCGAGGAGCACCTGGAACGCTCCCTCGGCTACCCGGTGCCGACGCTGCTGCGGACGGTCGACGAGGTGGCCGCGCTGCTGGCCGCCGAGCCGTTCAAGGGCGTCGAGGTGACGCCCGACGTCCGACTGGTGGTGGCCTTCCTCTCCGAGCCGCTGCCCGCCGACCTCGCCGTTCCCCACCGCTCGCCGAAGGGCGACCACGAGGTGGTCGGCGCCGACCCGGGCGCCGCGTACGTGGTGGTCCACCTGCGGGACGGCAAGTGGGTCACCGGGGAACTGTTCGGCAAGGCCTACCGGGGTGCGGTCACCTCCCGGTTCCTGCACACCACCGAGAAGATCCTGGCGGCCGCCCGGAAGGGCTGACCCCCTGCCCCCCGGCACCGGCGCCCAACCACCCGGCCGCCCGGAACCGCGGTGGCGCACCGGGCGTCTGGAGTGCAGTGACGTACTCACCGTGCGCCGGCACCCGGCGTGATCTGGACAGTCCGAGCCGGCCGAGCCGACAATCGGGCCATGACGTCTCCTGAGTTCCGCACCGGCGCCGTCCGGCCCTCCGGCGCGGTCCGCCCCTCGGACGCCGAACGGGACCAGGCGCTCGGGGTGCTCAAGGACGGAGCGGGCAGCGGGCGGCTGTCGCACGACACCTTCCTCGGCCGGATGGAGATCGTCCTGCACGCCACCAGCCGGGGCGAGTTGGACGAGGCGATGACCGGGCTGCCGACCGGGAGCCCGGTCGAGCGCTTCCTGCTGCGGACGGTCGGCCGGGTCTCCGCGTTCGGGGACCGGCTGCGCCGGGCCTGGCGCACCGAACGGCTGCCCGGGCTGAGCCTGCCGGAAACCGGGGCCGGGCAGTTGACGATCGGTCGGTTCCCCGGTTCGGGGCTGCGGCTGCACGACGCCTCGGTGTCCCGACGGCACGCCGAACTGCGGCGCGAGGGCGGCGGCTGGGTGCTGTACGACCTGGGCTCGACCAACGGCACGCACGTGAACGGGCGCCGGATCGCGGGCGGGGTGCGGGTCCGGCCGGGCGACCAGGTCCGGTTCGGGAACCTGGAGTTCCGGCTCGCCTCGGACTGAGTCGTACTCCCGGCCGGTCGGTACGGACCTGAGCGGGCACCGGGGAGGCGTCAGGTGGGCGTGCGAGCGTGCGGGCGTGCGGGCGTGCGGGCGGTGAACGTCAGCCGCGGGTGACGTGCAGTTCGGCGTAGCGGTCGCCCTTGTCCGCCTTGCGCAGGGTGACCTTCGCCGTGCCGACGGCGGTCTCGGCGCCCTTGCCGACGGTCTTCCGTTCGTCCCCGACCGCCACTTCGACCGTGCTGTCGGTGATGTGCCCGACGGTCATCTTCACGGTGTGGTCGCCACCGAAGATCTGGAGGGTCTTGGCGGCCTCGGCGTCATCGGTGCGCACGACGACGTCGCAGCTGTCGTCGTCGAGGCAGAGCGCGGCACCGCCGTCGCAGGCGGTCAGTCCGGCGCCGAGGGTGAGGACGGCGCCGGCGGCGAGGAGCGCCGGGCGGCGGACGGTGGGCCCGAAACGGCGCCGGGCAGGGGTTCGGTGGGAGTTCGGGGTGCTCGTTGTGGTCATGGCGTCGACGGTAGGCGTTCGGACGTGCCCCGCCATCGGCCGTCGGCGGTACGCACCCCCTGGCCGGCCCCGGAGCACCCGAACGATCGCGACCCCGAGGGTGATGGGTCGAATCCCCTAGGGGATGAGGGGAGTTGGAACTACGGGATCGGATTCCGGAAAGGCTCGGCATATGCCTCAGGGGTATGCCACGCGCGTAGATCGACGGGCCGCGAAAAGGACCGGCGGTCAGTCGGCGACACCGCCCAGGTCGCTGCCCCGCGCACCGGCCGGGCTCCACAGCGGCGCCGTGCAGCGCTGGTAGGTGGCCTGCCAGTGCGGCCAGTTGCGGGCCACGTCGTCGTCGCACTCGGCCAACAGCCGCTCCACCAGCGCCGGTTCCACACCATCCAGCAGCCAAGCCAGCGCGTCCGCCGTCCCCGGGCCGTCCGCCGAGCGCAGCAGGTCCATCAGCTCGCCCAGGCCGCCGAGCCGGGAGCCCTCCGGGACCACCCGCTCCATCCGGGGCAGCAACTGGCGCTCCTCGATCCGCAGGTGGGTCTCCAGCCGGGCCGCCAGGTCCTCCATCGCGTACGCCACCGGCCAGGCGCTGCCGGTGTCCCGGCTGGCGATCCGCACCAGCGTGGTGACCCGGGTGAACGAGTGGTCGAGGTTGTGGTGGTCAGCCTCCAGCCAGTTGAGCAGCAGCCGCAGCTCGGGGGCGAAGCGGCGCACGATCGGCCAGATCCGGCTGTCCTGCTGCTCGTGGTGGCAGGTCAGCATCGCGGTCACGAAGCTCCAGTGCCGCAGCAGCGCCTCGCCGGCGTCGTCCTCGCCGGGCTGGAGCAGCCGCAGGGCGTTGGGCAGTCGGGCGAGGTCCCGGCGCAGCGCGGCGTGCACCAGTCGCAGTCCGGCGAAGCGGGCCGTCGCCGGCTCCTCGCCGACGGCCCGCACGGACACGGCCGCGACCCGGGTGTCGACCCCGGACCCCGCCTGCTCGGGCACGGAGGGGGACGGCTGGGGCAGCAGATGGATCGGCATGGCACTCTCTTCACGACGTCGTGGGGCGGGCGGGGCCGGCCGGTGGAGCGGCCCCATCCAAGGTGCTCACAGTCGATCAAAAGTGAATCAATGTCCGATTGACGCGCAGGTCACGGGCGCGTGCGCGGGGGAAGCGGCGCCGCGCGGGAGCCGCCCCGCGATCGCCCGCCCCGGTCTCCGGACGCCGCCGGAACGCCGTGGGCCCGGGACACCTGGGTGCCCCGGGCCCACGGCCTGCGGGTCGTCGTACGGCTCGTCGTGCGGACGGCCGTGCGGCTGGGATCAGTCGGCCGCCGGGCCCGCCAGGTTCTTGGTGAGCCACTCCAGCGTGTCCGGGATCATCTTCTTGAAGTCCGAGGTCAGGTGCTTGCCGCCGGGCTGCTCGTAGTACTCCAGCGACACCGGCGGGGCGGCCTTGGCGACCCAGCCCTTGACCAGCTTGGTCTCGTACGGGTTGGCGCCGCCCGCGGTGACCAGCATCTTCACGTCGGCCTTGCCCTGGGCGACCAGCACGTCGGGGTTGTTGGCCTGCCGCTCGGCGTCGTGGCCCTTCCACAGCCCCGAGTCGGGAACGTAGTAGCCGTCGATCGGGACGGCGGCCTTGTAGACGTCCGGGTGCTGGAGGGCGAGCTTGGCGCTGCAGAAGCCGCCGGTGGAGGCGCCCATCACGCCCCAGCCGTCGCGGCCCTTCACGGTGCGGAAGTTGGCGCGGACGAAGTCCGGGAGGTCCTGGGACATCCAGGTGCCCATCTTGGGCTGGCCCGGGATGTCGGAGCAGTCCAGCGCGTTGTGCTCGTCGCTGTTGAAGTTCTGCACCGGCATGATCATGATGAACGGGTGGGACTTGCCCGCCTTGACCAGCTGCTCGTTCTCCTCCTGGATCGGCAGCTGGTTGTCGGTCCAGGTGTTGTAGCCGTTGCTCTGGCCGCCCGCGAAGAGGGTGAGCACCGGGAAACCGGTCTTGGCGAACTTGGGGTCGTTGTACTCGGGCGGCAGCCAGACCCAGACCTTGCCGGAGACGCCGGACTTCGCGCCGGTCACCGTGGTCACCATGATCGGACCGGCGGACGTGTCCCGGGCCTTGCTCAGGGTGGCGGCCGGGCCGGTGGGCATCAGCACCTTCCCACTGGCGGCCGCGGGCTCCGCGGTGGTGGGCGCGGGCGTACCGCCGCCACCGGCGCTGGGCGAACCCCCCGTGGCGCTGCCACCGGTCGCACCCGGGGTGCCGGCCGCCTTGGCGCTGTCCCCCTTCCCGCCACCGGAACTCCCGCAGGCCGCCAGCGAGGCGGCCAGGGCGAGCACGGCGGCGCCGGTCAGGACGGCGCGGGAACGGGACGACTGCCTAAGCACGGTGAGGACTCTCCGACCGATGACACGCCCGGTCCGTCTGACCGGGCTGTGGCCCCCCGGTGGGGCCGGACAGGCCGGGGGCGCGACGCTGGTGCGGTCCCCGGGGTGGCGGCGCGTCCTCCCTCGCGGTGGCGCGCCTTCCTGCGATCTTATGACGTGGACCGGGGTGGCCCGGTTGCGCGGTGGCCACCGGAAATCCAATGTTTGTTCGCGATCAGGTAAAGGCCTTCACCACTCCCCCCGGTCGACGGGGGCCGGACGGCGGGGAGCACGGTCCGGGGCCTGTCCGGGGGTGCGGATTTTGGGGCCTTCGACCAGTGACGGCGGCCGTCGCATCCGCGACGATCGGCTCACGCCCCAACCGACCCGAGCCCAGTCGAAGCCGAAGCCGAAGCCGAAGCCCAGCAGACCCGAGCAGACCCAGGAGAACGCCATGCCCCAGCAGATCGCCGTCGTCACCGGAGCCGGGAGCGGAGTCGGCCGGGCCGTGGCGGTCGAACTGGCCGCGGCCGGCTGGCGGCTGGTGCTGGCCGGCCGGCGGGCCGAGCCGCTGCGGGAGACCGCCCGCCTGGGCGGCACGCCGGCCGCGGTGGTGCCGACCGACGTCACCGACCCGGCGGCGGTGGACGCGCTGTTCGCCGCAGCCGTCGAGCGCTTCGGCCGGGTGGACCTGCTGTTCAACAACGCCGGCACCTTCGGCGCGGCCGTGCCGGTGGAGGACCTGGAGGTCGAGGCCTGGCGGGCGGTGGTCGACCTCAACCTGACCGGGGCGTTCCTCTGCGCCCGGGCCGCGTTCCGGCAGATGAAGGCGCAGGACCCGCAGGGCGGCCGGATCATCAACAACGGCTCGATCTCGGCGCACGTCCCGCGCCCGCGCTCGATCGCCTACACCGCGACCAAGCACGCCGTCACCGGGCTGACCAAGTCGCTGTCGCTGGACGGCCGCCCGTACCGGATCGCCTGCGGGCAGATCGACATCGGCAACGCGGCGACCGACATGACCGCCGCGATGAGCACCGGGGTGCGGCAGGCGGACGGGCGGATCGCGGTCGAGCCGACCATGGACGTGGCCGACGTGGCCCGCACCGTCCGGCACATGGCCGAGCTGCCGCTGGAGGCCAACGTGCAGTTCGCCACCGTGATGGCGACCGCCATGCCGTACGTCGGACGGGGCTAGGCCCGCCGTCGTGGGCCCGCCGCCGTAGGCCCGCCGTCGTGGGCCCGCCGTCGTGGGCCCGCCGTCGTGGGCCCGCCGTCGGCCGCCCGCCGTCAGCCCGCCACGGACTCGCGCAGCCGCTTCTTGTCCGGCTTGCCGACCGACGTCAGCGGGATCGCGGCCACGAGGTGCAGGGCCTCCGGCGCGTAGATCCGCCCCTTGTGGGCCGTGACGAACGCTCGGACCTCCTCCAGGTCCGGCCGCTGCCCCGACGCGGCGACGACGGCGACGTGGACGTGCTCCGCCTCCTGCGCGTCGCGCACCCCGAAGACCGCGCACTGCGCGATCGCCGGGTGGGTGAGCAGCAGGTCCTCGACCTCGGACGGGTAGACGTGCCCGCCGACCACGATGATCTTGTCCTTGAGCCGGTCGGCCAGGTAGAGGTAGCCGTCCGCGTCGAAGTAGCCGATGTCGCCGGTGTTCAGCCAGCCGTCGCGCAGCACCTCGGCGGTCAGGTCGGGCCGCTTCCAGTACCCGGCCATGACGGTGTCCGAGCGGACGTGGATCTCGCCCTGCTCCCCCGTCGGCAGCCCGGTGCCGTCGGCGGACCGGATCGCCACCTCGATACCCGGGAGGGGGCGGCCGACCGCGATCTGGCCGCCGTGCCCGACCCGGTCGTGCTCGTGCGGGGCGAGCATGCAGATGTTCTGCGCCTCCGACTGCCCGTAGCCGCTCCACAGGACCGGCCCGAACACCTTGAGCGCCTCGCGCACCCGGGTGGGCGAGGCCGCGCAGCCGCCGTACGAGACCCGGCGCAGGCTGGACAGGTCGGTGCGGCCGATCGCCGGGTGGTCCAGCAACTGGTAGAGCAGCGGCGGCAGCACCCACAGGTCGGTGATGCGTTCGCGCTCGATCGCGGCCAGCACCGCGCCGGGGTCGAAGGAGCGCTGGAGGACGACCGCACCGCCGTGGTGGAGCGTCAGGTCGGAGAAGAGCCCGGCGAGGTGGGCGAGCGAGGTGGCGGCGAGGAAGCGGGGCGCGTCGCTCTCCGTGCGGCCGGGGATGTCGAAGACCTTCCGGTAGGCGCCGTGCAGGCTCCGGATGCCCTTCGGGATTCCGGTGGTCCCGCCGGTGTGCCGGATGCCCCAGTCGTCGTCCGGGCCGACCCGGACGGCCGGCGGCTCGGCGGACCGGTGGGCGCAGGCGGCGATCACGTCCTCGCCGATCGCATCCGGTCCGGGGCCGAGGCGGAGCACCGTCGGCACGTCGATCAGGGGCAGCAACTCGGCGGCCGCCGGGTACCGTTCGGCGTCCACGAGCAGGACGGCGGTGTCGACGCTCGTCGCGATCTCGGCCAGGGTCGAGGCGCTCATGCCGTCGTAGAGGTTCACCACCCGCGCACCCGCGAGGCCCGCCGCGTAACGGGCGCTCAGCGCCTCGGCGGTGTTGCCGGCGAGCAGGGTCACGGTGTCGCCGCGCACCACGCCCCGGGCGATGAGCTCGTGGGCGAGGCGGTAGGTGGCGGCGACGAAGTCACCGGCGGTGATCTCGACGCCGTCGGCGGTGGTGATGGCCCGCCGGTCGGGGTCTGCGGCGAGGGACTGAAGAATCAGGGCGGGCGCGCTGACGAACTCCGGTTCGTTCACAGCCACTTCTTCCTTGCAGTTTGCAACCATGCCCTCACCCTAACCCAACCCCACTTTCGGGGATGGGAGTTGGACCGGCGCAGCGTTCACTCGTCGTGCGAGTGGCGGTAGCGGAGCGAGCCGGCACCGTCGCCGTCCAGCCGGTAGACGCTGGTGGTCGGCCGGTACTCGCCGCTCTCCGCGGCGGGCAGGCGGGCCCGGAGCAGCATCCGCAGGGCGGGTGGCGGGGCGGCGGCGTTGACGCGCTTGCGGTGGCCGTCCCAGCGGCCGCCGCACAGTTCGAGGTCGAGGACGAGGGGGGTGGTTCTCATCCCGCGATCGTGTCAGCGCTGCCTCGCCGGCCGAGGTTTGAACCGGCACGGCCACCCACACGAGGGACCCCCGTCAGGCCGGGCTGACGGGGGTCCAAGGGCGGCCCTGAGGAGCGACAAGCGCGACACCCGGGGCCCTACGGCCGCCAGGTGTCGTTCAGGGTGACCGGGCCCGAGGCCGACGCGGTCGCCGTCCGGTTGGCCCCGGACTCCCAGGTCACCGCGCCGCTCGCGTCCTTGCGGACGTACTTGTACTGGAAGGCCGTGCCGGCCGGCAGCGCGAGCGACAGCGACCAGACCGGGTAGCCGGCCGAGGAGAGCGGCAGCGCCTTGGCCGGGTCCCAGCCGCCGAGCGCGGCGATGTCGCCGACCACGTAGACGTTCTGGCCGTTGACGGTGGTCGCGTTGACGTTGAACGAGGCGCCGGAGGCGTTCGCCGCCCCGCCCGGGACGTACAGCGCGATCGCGTCGCCCGCGCCGACCGTCGCGGTGAACTGCCCGTTGGCGCCCACCTGGTAGGTCGGGCCGGTGCAGCCGCCGCCCGGCTGCGGGTCGCCGTGCTGGACGTCGCAGTAGGTGCCGGCCGCGAGCCCGGTCTGGAAGGTCCGGGTGATCGGGCCGCTCTCGTGGTTGAGCGCGACGTAGCCCTTGTTGCCGCGGCCGAAGGCGATCGCGTTGTTGCCGTTGGACCACCAGTTGGTCACGCCGGTGCCCGCGACGGCGTTGCGGAACCCGACCATGTTGGCCACCTGCCGCCAGGCGTGGGTGCAGTTCCAGCCGTCCTGGTAGCAGGCGTTGACGGTGCCGCCGTTGGGCGGGCCGGCGTCGTTGTTGGTGAAGGCGTAGCCGGAGTAGACGTTGGGCGCACCGTACGGCGAGGCGAGCAGGAAGACGTTGGCCAGCGTGTAGGTGTTGCCGTACGTGTAGTTGAGGGTGGAGCCGTTGCGCTCGGTGTCCCAGTTGTCGACGAAGGAGCGCGCCTGCCCGCTCGGCAGGTACCCCCAGGAGGCGCCCCAGCCGGACAGGTTGGCGAGCTTGTCGCTGGTGAACATCCGCTTGAGGTCGGTGCCGACGCGGAACTCGTCGACGTCGCCGGTGCCGGTGTACTCGCCGGGCTGGACCGGTTCGCCGGCGCCGTAGATGACCTCCTGCACCCAGTAGGCCTTGGGGTTGGCCGTCTTCGCCTTGATGGCGGCGAGGTCGCCGGCGGCGATGTGCTTGGCGGCGTCGATCCGGTAGCCGTCGACGCCGAGGGAGCCGAGGTCGTCCAGGTAGCGGGCGATGGTCTGCTGGACGTACGCGCTGCCGGTGTCCAGGTCCGCGAGGTTGACCAGCTCGCAGTTCTGCACGTTGGAGCGGTCCTGGTAGTTGGTGATCGGCTGGCGGCAGGAGTGGAAGTCCTGGTCCTGGTAGGTGCCGGGGTAGGTGTACTTGGTGTACGCGGTGCCGCCGGTGCCGGTGCCGGAGCCGGCCGTCATGTGGTTGACGACGGCGTCGGCGATGACCTTGACCCCGGCGGCGTGGCAGGTGTCGACCATGTTCTTGAAGGACGTCCGGTCGCCGAGCCGACCGGCGATCCGGTAGCTGACGGGCTGGTAGGAGGTCCACCACTGCGGGCCCTGGATGTGCTCCTGGGGCGGCGAGACCTCGACGAAGCCGTAGCCCTTCGGGCCGAGCGTCGAGGTGCAGGCCTGGGCGACCGAGTCGAAGCGCCACTCGAAGAGGGTGGCGGTGACGTCCTTGCCATTGTTGGCGGGTGGGGCGGCCTGGGCGGCGGGGGCGCCGAGGGAGGTGGCGAGCGAGAGCGCCAGGGCCGCCGAGGCGGCGAGGGCGCCGGCCGCGCGGGCGGTCCGGCGGGTGGGGGCGGTGGTGACCACGTCGTCTCCTGGGGGTGGCTGGGGTGGGGGCAGCCGGGGGGTGGGCCGTGCGGGAAGAGCCATGCAGGAAGTTTCTGTAACTTGCCGGAAACTTGCAGCGCTGAACCTAGGGCCGCCGGGAGAGAGCGTCAAGAGCCCTGGAGGAACGTTTCTGCACCGCCTGGGCCCGGACGCACGACAAGGGCCCGGCAGCCGTGGCCGCCGGGCCCCTCACCTGTCCTGGTTCACCGGGCCCGCGGGGGCCCGGTCCGGACTCAGCCGGTCTGGATGGAGGTGTCGTCGATCACGAAGCTCGTCTGCAGCGAGGCGTCCTCGGTGCCGGTGAACTTCAGGGTGACCGTCTGGCCCGCGTAGGACGAGAGGTCGAAGGTCCGCTGCTGGTAGCCCGCCGCCGCGTCCACGTTGGAGTACGTCTTCAGCGTGGTGCCGTTCACCGACACGGCCAGCTTGTCGTACGCGGTGCTGCCCGACTCAGCGGTGTCGATGTGCAGCCAGAAGCTCAGCGTCGCCTTGCAGCCCGCCGGAATCGTCACCGTCTGCGCCAGCGTGTCGGTGTGCGAGGAACCGTAGCCGTTCAGCCACGCCTTCCACGAACCGCCGTGCGCCGCCTGCGAGGAGCTGTTGTCCACCACGCCGGAGCTGGTCGTCCACGGCGCCGCCGAGCCCGTCTCGAAGCCCGCGTTGCCCAGCAGCTGCGCCGGCGTGCACGTCCCGCCACCGCCACCGGTCACCGCCCAGGTGAAGCTGGTGGTGCCGGACTTGCCCGCCGAGTCCTTCACCGTCACCGTCACGCTGGACGAGCCCGCCGTGGTGGCGGTACCGGTGATCACACCCGTGGACGCGTTGATCGCCAGCCCGGCCGGCAGACCCGTCGCACTGTACGACAGCGGCGCGGTACCACCGGAGGCCTTGATCTGGAGGTTCACCGCACCGCCGACCGCGGTGGACTGGTTGCCCGGGCTGGTGACGGTGATGCCGCCGGGGTTGGGCAGCGAGCCGACGTTGACGGCGGCCCAGGCCGTGGCGACCGCGTTGTACTCGGCGCTGTTCGCGCCGTACAGGTCGGTGGCCGCGTTCAGGGTCGCGGTGCGGGCGGCGGCGTAGTTGGTGGTGGAGGTCATGTACGCGGTCAGCGCCTTGTACCAGACCTGCTGGGCCTTGTCCCGGCCGATGCCGCCGACGGTGATGTTGTTGACCGTCGGGCTGTTGTAGCTGACGCCGTTGATCACCTTGGCGCCGCTGCCCTCGGCCAGCAGGTAGAAGAAGTGGTTCGCGACACCGGACGAGTAGTGCACGTCCAGGTTGCCGACGCCCGAGTACCAGGAGTCGGCGGAGGTGCCGTCCTTGGAGGGCTTGTCCATGTAGCGCAGCGGCGTGCCGTTGCCGTTGATGTCGATCAGCTCGCCGATCAGGTAGTCCGGGTTGTCGGCGGGCAGGTTGGCGTAGAACTCGACCATCGAGCCGAAGATGTCCGAGGTGGCCTCGTTGAGGCCGCCGGACTCGCCCGAGTAGTTCAGGTTGGCGGTGGCCGAGGTGACGCCGTGGGTCATCTCGTGGCCGGAGACGTCGAGTTCGGTGAGCGGGTGGGTGTCGCCCGAGCCGTCGCCGTAGGTCATGCAGAAGCAGCTGTCGTCCCAGAACGCGTTGACGTAGCCGGTGTCGTAGTGTGCCCGGCTCATGGCGCCGACGCCGTCGTTGCGGATGCCGTTGCGCCCGAAGGTGTTCTTGTAGAAGTCCCAGGTGGCGGCCGCGCCGTACTGGGCGTCGACGGCGGCGGACTCGCGGTTGCTGGCCTGGCCGTTGCCCCAGGTGTCGCTCGACTTGCTGAACAGCGTGCCGTTGCCGGAGGTGCCGTTCTTCATGTCGGTGGTGTACTGGCCGCCGCGGGTGGCGTCCTTCAGCGAGTACGTCGAGCCGCTCTGGGTGGTGGTCAGCGGCACGTTGCCGACGAACACGCCGTTGCCGCTGCCGCGCTTGATGCCGTCGGCCTTGCTGAGCACGTCACCGGTCTTGGCGTCGGTGACCACGTGCAGCTTGCTCGGGGTGCCGTCGGACTCACGGCCGGAGACGACGGTCTCCCAGGCGAGCTTCGGGGTGCCGTCGGCGGCCCAGACGACCAGGCGCGGCGCGGTGTCGACGGCGGCGCCCTGCTCGGCGGCGAGCGCGGCGGCCTGGGCCTTCGGGGCGGCCTGGGCCGGCGTGGTGCTGACGCCGCTGAGGTCGGCCTCGCTGGCCTTGGTCACGCTCTTGGTGGCGCCCGCGGCGTCCTGGTGGACGATCAGGTCGCCGCCGAGCACCGGGAGTCCGGCGTAGGTGCGCTCGTAGCGCAGGTGGCGGCCGCCGTTGGTGTCCTGGACGACGTCCTTGGTGACCAGCTTCTCCTGGCTGCTCAGGCCCAGGGCCTGGACGAAGGACGCGGACTGCTGGTTCGCGGAGGCGATCAGCGCGGCCCGCTCCGACTGCTGGGCGGCGACGGCGGACGGGGCGTCGGGCGTCGCGGCCTGCGCGATGACCGGTATGCCGGTCACCAGCAGCGCGGTGGTTGCGGCCATGACAACCGCGGCCTTCCGGGCGTGAGCGTAACGGGACATGCGGACTCCTTTTCCGACCGGCGCGGGTTCGCACCGGTGGAGAGAAACCTGGGCCGCAGGGTTGCGGCGCAGTGGGGGCCCCCGCCCGGGGTGTGCGACGGGGGTGCGATTGCGGTGCTCACAAGTCGTGGCAGGTTTGGGACGCGCTGCACCTGAACTGGTCAGCCGCACCGGGGGGTGGGGCCCCCTCGTCTGCAGCCGCAGGAATCGTGGCAGCAAACGAGTCGTTAATGACAGATGCATGCCACGGAATGGCCGATTCATTACCGAAACCGTATGCATGACTGTTCATCAGTTGTGTTACCCCTTTGAGAACTCATGAACACGGTTTTCATGATCCGGGGAATGTTCGATCACTTCCGGATGTCACTGACCAGCGCTCAGGGCTCCCGCCCGCACCACCCGGTGGCCGACGGCGCCGGGCGGGGGCGGCACATCACGCTTCCGGCCGTGCCATCGGCGCTTTCCGGCCACCGGGCGGCCAAAACGAAACGGGTCCCGCACCGCCCCAACGGCGGTGCGGGACCCGGGGGTTCCGGCGTTCGTCGATCAGCCCTGGACGAACACCGCCACGGTGCGGCCCGGCACGGTGAAGGTGCCGGTCACGGCGTCGAAGCCGGCCTGCTTCACCACCGCGTCCGCGCCGCCCGCCTGGACCGGGTGCAGGGCCTGGCCCGTCCCCTTCAGGGCCGCCACGGTCTGCGCCTGCGCGGTGGGCGTGGCGTTGAACACCACGGTGACGCCCTTCTCGGCGCCCTTCAGCCCGGTGCCGTCCAGGTGCAGGGTGATCACCCCGGGCGTCTCACCGGGCGTGCCGGAGAGCGGGTAGGACAGCCGCTGCTGGACGGCGGCCAGGGTGGGCAGCGAGAACAGCGGCGAGGACTGCTTGATCCGCAGGAACTCCTGGTACTGCGCGGAGGTCGCGCGGATGTCGGCCGCTCCCACGGTCAGCCGCGGGTTCGCCAGCAGGGACTGCGCGGTCGGCCACATCTCCTTGTTGTCGGCCGCCGGCGGCAGGCCCCGGCCCCAGCCGTTGCCCTGCGACGGGTCCCAGTGGATGGCGTTGAACCAGTCGCCCGAGTCGTAGGAGTTGGCGTCCAGCGACTTGGAGCGCAACAGGTCGCTGCCGGCCTGGGCGAAGCCCGCGCCCTGGGTGAGCGCGGTGAGCGAGAGCCCGAGCGCCTGCATCCGGGCCCGGTCGGCGGGCGCGGTGCCGGTCGGCAGCTTGTACGCGAGCGCGTCGAACAGGTCGGTGTTGTCGTGGGCGTCCACGTACTCCACCGCCTCGCCCGGCTTGGCCGCGTACCCGGTCGGGGCACCGTTGTAGTCGACCTGCGCGCCGGTGACGGCCCGGCCCGAGCTGTCGGTGAAGGAGTAGCCGGCCAGGTTGCCGGTCAGTCCGACCTTCAGCTGGTCCATCTGGTGCAGCAGCCGGTCCTTCTGCTCCTGCGGGGTGCCGTTGGCGGGCGAGCCGTTGGGGTCGGTGTACAGGCCCGAGGCGAAGCCCTGCTGCGGGGCGGAGTTCAGCATGAAGTTGCCGCCGCGGGCGGCGTCGCGGATCCGGTCGTCGAAGGTGGCGATGCCGGTGCCGGCCAGGTTGAGCTGGGTGGCCTGTTCGAACCGGGCGTTGTTCGCGACGACGCCGAAGTTCCAGCCCTCGCCGTAGAGGAAGACGTTCTTCCCGTCGATGCCGTCCGAGGCGGGCGTCATCTTCCGCAGCGCGGCCTGCACGTCCAGCATGGTGGACTTCGGGTCCAGGCCCATCAGGTCGAAGCGGAAGCCGTCGACCTTGTACTCGCGGGCCCAGGTGGTCACCGAGTCGACCACGAGCCGGTTCATCATGGCGTGCTCGGGAGCGGTGTCGGCGCAGCAGCTGTCCGCGGTGACCTTGCCGTTGTCGTCCAGCCGCTGGTAGTAGCCGGGGACGACCTTGTCCAGCACCGAGTGCTCGGCCTGGCCGCTGGCGGCGGTGTGGTTGTAGACCACGTCCAGCACCACCCGCAGCCCGGCCTCGTGCATCGCCTGCACCATCCGCCGGAATTCGACGGTGCGCGCCGCGCCATTCGGCTCGGTGGCGTAGGACCCCTCCGGCACGGTGTAGTGCAACGGGTCGTAGCCCCAGTTGTACGCGTCGTCCGCGGCGACGGCCGCCACGCATTCCTGCTGCTTCGGACCGTCCGGGGGAAGGGACTTCAGGTCGCAGGCCGGCAGCTTCTGGTCGGCCCGGTTCTCCCGGATGGTGGCGATGTCGAAGGTCGGCAGCAGGTGGACGGTGGTCACCCCGGCCCGGGCGAGCTCCCGCAGGTGCCGCATGCCGGCCGACTGCGACTCGGTGAACGCCAGGTAGGTGCCGCGCTCGGCGGCCGGGACGGTGGTGTCCTCCACCGAGAAGTCCCGGACGTGCAGTTCCTGGATCTGCTGCTGCGCCGGCGGGACGGCCTTGGGGACGTTCTGCTCCTCCCAGCCCGCGGGCTTGAGCTCCTTGGCGGCCAGGTCGGCGACCAGGCTGCGCCTGGAGTCGGTGGACAGCGCGACCGAGTACGGGTCGGTGACGGTGTTGACCACCACCTGCTGGACGGAGGGCGCCCAGACCTTCACCTGGTACAGGTAGTACTTGCCGTCCAACTCGCCCTTGTCGCGGACGACTTCCCAGACGCCGGTCTCGTCGTCCAGCTTCAGCGGCAGCGTCTTCGGGGTGCCGCCGGTCGCGCCGTCGAAGACCTGGACGGACACCTCCTGCGCGGTCGGCGCCCACACCGACAGCGCCACCTTGCCGTTGTAGTAGGCCGGGCCGAAGTCCACCCGGCCGGTGCGGCGCGCGTAGAGGTCGTCCAGCACGCCGGGGGTCTGCACGCCGGTGGCGGCCAGCACGGCGCCGCTGGGCAGGTGTTCGGTGAACAGCAGCTGGCTGCGCAGCGCGGCCGGGACTCGGGCGGTGTCCCGGGCGTCCACGGTGAAGGCCCGGTAGCCCGCCAGGTGCGGGAACGCGGCCTTCTGCGCGGCGGTCAGGCCGCCCTGGGCGGCGTTGAGCCTGATCCACCGGCCGGGCTTCGTGAGCACGCCCTTGTCGGCGCGGATGCCGCCCTCGGGGTCGTACACCAGCTGGGCGCTGGTGCCGCCGGCCAGGGCGGCGTCGCCCGCACCGTAGGCCGCCGGGACGACGACGGTCCTGGCGTCGATCCACTGGGCCTTGGCGCTGCCGAGGTCCACCTGCGCGGAGGCGGCGGCGTTCTGCGGCAGCAGGTGGCCCTCGCGGCCGCCGAGCAGCCACACCTCGCGGCCGTCGACGGCGAGGTCCAGGGACTGGTCGGTGGGCAGGTCCTTGTCGTTGCCCTTGTGCAGGATGTAGCTGAGGCTGGTCGCGCCGGGGGCCAGCGGCACCTCGAAGACGGCGCCGAAGGCGTCGCGGCGCACCGGCATCAGGGGCTTGCCCCAGTCGGTGGGGGTGGCGGCGCCGGTCCAGTCGTGCAGGCCCCAGCCGTCGTAGTCGCCGTCCGGCCGGTTGTAGTGGAGGACGGCGGTGTCGGCGGGCTGGGTGTTCGCCGGGCCCGGGTCGGCGGTGCGCACCGCCGGGTCGCCCTGCCGGATCCAGACCTCGCCGGTGGCGCCGACGTCGACGTGGCGGTCGGCGTCGACGTCCTTGACGCCGTTCTTCTCGACGACGAACCCGACGTCCGAGGCGCCGGGCTTGAGTTTCACGTAGGCGAAGGCGCCGTACGCGTCCCGGCCGGTGAAGGCGTGCCCGGCGGGCCACGGGGTGGCCTCGCCGTCGGCGAGGTCGCCCCAGGCGTAGAGGTTCCAGCCGTCGTAGTCGCCGTCCGGCCGGTTGTAGTGCACGACGGCGTACGGGCGGGCGCCGGCGGTGGGCACCGGCTTGGGCGCGGGGGCGCCGGTGGTGAAGCTCGCGGTGGCGGAGCGCAGCCGGCCGCTGGAGTCCTGGACGACGGCCTTGTAGCGGACGACCGTGCCGGGGGCGGTGGCGCTCAGGTCCTGGGTGACCAGGTTCTTCCCGGTGTCGGCGGTGCCCAGGGTCTGCCAGGGCCCGGTGCCGATCTGGGCGGCGAAGGTGACGCGGTTGAAGCCGCCGCCGGTCGTGGCGCCGACGGTGACGGTGCCGCTCGAACCGTCGGCCGGCGGCTGCACGGAGAGCTGCGGCGCCGCCGTGGTGGGGGCGAGCCCGGCGGCCGCCTTGAACACCACCGAGGAGAGCGCCGGCACCGTCACGGTGACCTTGCGGTCGGCGCCGGAGGTCACCTTCCCGCCCGTTGCCGGGTAGATCCGGTCGAAGCCCGTCCCGGCGGAGAAGGTGTCCAGGGAGACGGTCTTCGCCTCGGCGGCGTTGTTGACCGCCACCAGGTACTCGGTCCGCTGCCCGGCGTCGATCCGGGAGAAGGCGTACACGCCCGCGCCGTCGGCGGCGTAGCGCTCGATCTGGGCGCCGTCGGCGAGGGCCGGGTTGTCGCGGCGCAGCTTGGCCAGCGCGGCGACGTCCTGGTAGAGCGCGCCGCCCTGCCCGTACCGGTCGGCCGGGCCGGAGGGGCCGCCGAGCACCCGGTCACTGTTGTAGGAGGGCGTCTTCGAGGCGAACATGTCCTGCCGGGCGTCCTGGTCGCCGCCCGCGCCGGTGAAGCCCTGCTCGTCGCCGTAGTAGACGACGGGCTGGCCGCGGGTGAGGAACTGGAGCTCGGTGCCGAGCCGGTCCTTCTTCAGCAGGGTGGCCTCGTCGGCGCCCGGGTTGTCGGCGAGCAGGAAGGAGCCGAACCGGCCCATGTCGTGGTTGCCGAGGAAGGTCGGCAGCTCGTACGCGTCGGTGTCGGCGGTGGTGTAGCGGTAGTCCTGGCCGTAGACGTCGGCGAGGTTCTTCGCCGAGCCGCCCTGGGAGACGTAGCTGCGCGCGGCGCCCTGGAACGGGAAGTCCAGGGTGGCCTGGAGCTTGCCCTTGGTGACGTACGGCGAGGTGATCGCCGGGTCGCCGGAGTAGACCTCGCCGAACATGAAGAACTTCTTGTTGCCCTGCTTGGCGGCGAAGTCCTTGAGCGCGGGCGCCCACTGCTGCCAGAACGCCATGTTGACGTGCTTGACGGTGTCGATCCGGAAGCCGTCCACGCCGGCGTCCTTGACCCACTGCTGGTAGACCTTCTCGAAGCCCTTCACCACCCGGGGGTTCTGGGTGTCGAGGTCGTCCAGGCCGCTGAAGTCGCCCTCGGTGGCGGACTCGCCGACGAAGGTCGAGTCACCGCGGTTGTGGTAGAGCGCGGGGTCGTTGAGCCAGGACGGGGTCTTGGCCGTGGCGTCGGCGGGCTTGCGGAAGACCGGGGTGTAGGGGAAGGAGTCCTTGGTGAGCCGCGGCCAGGGCGCGCCCGCGTCGGCGATCGCGGTCTCGTCGACGGGGTTGCCGTCGGCGTCGAGGGTCGGGTAGGCGCCGACGGAGCGGTAGCCGTGCTGCTGCTCGGCGTCGTCGATGACGTCGGCGGTGTGGTTGGTGATGACGTCGAAGAAGACCTTGATGCCGCGGGCGTGCGCCTTGGCTATCAGGTCCTTGAGCTGGTCGTTGGTGCCGAAGTGCGGGTCGACCTGGGTGAAGTCGGTGATCCAGTAGCCGTGGTAGCCGGCCGAGGCCTGGTCACCGCTGCCCTGGACCGGCTTGTTCTTGAAGATCGGGGCCATCCAGATCGCGGTGGTGCCGAGGTTCTGGATGTAGTCGAGCCGCTGGATCAGGCCGGCCAGGTCGCCGCCGTGGTAGAAGCCCTTGTCGGCCGGGTCGAAGCCGTGGTCCAGCCGGCCGCCGGTGATGCCCCCCGTGTCGTTGGCGGGGTCGCCGTTGGCGAAGCGGTCGGGCAGGACGAAGTAGAACTGCTCGCGGCTGAGGTCGTGCCGCCCGGCGGTGGCCGCCAGGGCGGCGTCCGAGGGCGGGGGCGGCGGGGCGGCGGCGAGGGCCGCGGGGGCGCTGCCGAGGGTGGCGGCGGTCAGCGCGGCGGCCAGCAGGACGGCCGTGCGGCCGGGTCTGCGTCGGGGGGTGCTCCGCCGGGGGCGGAGCCGGACATCGGCCACTGAGGGTCTCCCTTAGGGGAAGGGGTGAGCGAGTTCCCTGGAAGCTAGCGGCCTGCAATATGTTTCAGCAAGATGCAGAAACGGTTTCTTTCCGGGAAACTCCAGGCCAGGACCGTTGCTGCCACCCCGATTACGCCCTTGGAGCGGTCGGCGTAACAATGGGACGTATGCCTGTCCCACCGGTAAGCACCAGACCCGACCTCACCCCCTACCCCGGTGGGAGCCTCCCCCTAACCCTCAAGGGGGACAGCCGGTGAAGAATCCACTGCCAGGGGATGATCGGACGGCGACGGGACGTCTGGCAGACTTCTCGTCCATGGGGGAACCGACCAAGATCCAACACGGCCGCGCACCGCGCGCCGAAGCGGCCCGCGGTGACGGTTCCGGAGCACGGCCGGCCTCCTCGGCACGCCTGCCCGACGGAGCCGCCCGCGCCACTCAGTCCCGTGTCGCCGCACTGCGCGGCCGCATCCGCGACCAGCGGCGCTCACCGGCCCGGCCGAAGATCTGGTTCGAACTGGCCCTGATCGGGATCAGCTACTGGGTCTACTCGATCATCCGCAACGCCGTTCCGGAACAGGCCTCGATAGCCCAGAAGCACGCGCGCTGGATCTGGGACCTGGAGCAGTCCCTGGGCATCGCCGTCGAGCGTTCGATCAACCACGCCGCGGACAGCGTCGGGTGGCTCATCACCGGGATGAACTACTACTACGCGACCCTGCACTTCGTCGTGACGATCGGCGTGCTGGTCTGGCTCTACCGCCGCCACCCCGGCCGCTACGTCGCCGCCCGCACCGTGCTGTTCGCCACCACCGCGATCGCCCTGGTCGGCTTCTTCTTCTTCCCGCTGGCCCCGCCCCGGCTGATGACCGACGGCGGCTTCATCGACACCGTGAAGGTGCACGGCACCTGGGGCTCGATGGCCTCCGGGCCCGCCGCGCACGTGTCCAACCAGTACGCGGCGATGCCCTCGATGCACATCGGCTGGTCGATGTGGTGCGGGCTGGCCATCTTCTACCTGGCCCGCCGGACGTGGGTCAGGGTGCTCGGCCTGCTCTACCCGCTGGCCACCCTGACGGTGATCGTCTCGACCGCCAACCACTTCTGGATGGACGCCGTCGGCGGCGTGCTCTGCCTGGGCGTGGGCTTCCTCACCGCCCGCTGGATGTACCACTCCTGGGTCTACAAACTGCCCCAGGTGCCCGCCCGGGAGACGGCGGAGGAGCCGATCACCGTCCCCGAGCAGTGGAGCGAACCCGCGGTGAGCAGCGCCCGCCGGTAGAGCTGCCGGACCTGGACGTACGGAAGGGGCCCCACCCGGGGCCCCTTTCGCGTGCCGGGCCTCAGCCGCCGGCCTCAGCCGCCGGTCCCAGCCGCCGGTCTCAGCCCCCGTAGAACAGCCGCTCCACCACCGCCCGGGCCCGCCGGGTGGTCCGCCGGTAGTCGTCCACCAGCTCACCGCTGTGCCCGGCGCCGTACCCGAGGTAGCGGGCCACCCCGGCCAGCTCCCGGGCCTCCCCGGGGAAGCTGTCGCCCGGCCGGCCCCGCACCAGCATCACCGCCGAACGCACCCGGGAGGCCAGCACCCAGGCCGCGTCCAGCACCTGCGCGTCCGAGCGCCCGACCAGCCCGGCCTCGGCGGCGGCCGCCAGCGCGGCCCTGGTCCGGGTGGTGCGCAGCGCCGGCAGCTCGTGCCCGTGCTGGAGCTGGAACAGTTGCACCGTCCACTCCACGTCGGCCAGCCCGCCGCGGCCGATCTTGGTGTGCGTGGTCGGGTCGGCGCCGCGCGGCAGCCGCTCGGCCTCGATCCGCGCCTTGATCCGGCGGATCTCCACCAGGTCCCGCTCCGGCACCCCGACGCCCGGGTAGCGCAGCGGGTCGATCAGCTGCCGGAACCGCGCGCCCAGCTCCTCGTCCCCGGCCACCGGCTCGGCGCGCAGCAGCGCCTGGCTCTCCCAGGCGTGCGACCAGCGCCGGTAGTACGCCGCGTACGAGGCGAGGGTGCGCACCAGCGGACCGCTGCGCCCCTCCGGCCGCAGGTCGGCGTCGACCAGCAGCGGCGGCTCGGTGGACGGCGCGCCGAGCAGGGTCCGCAGCTCGTTGCAGACCGCCTGGGCGGCCCGGGCGGCGTCCTGCTCCAGCGAGCCGAGCAGCGGCTCGTGGACGAAGAGCACGTCGGCGTCCGAGCCGTAGCCCAGCTCGTGGCCGCCGAACCGGCCCATCGCGATCACCGCGATCCGGGTCGGCAGGTCGCCGTGCTCGGCCTCCCAGCCGGCCGTGCAGGCGCGCAGCGCGCCCTGGAGGGTGGCGGCGTTGAGCGCGGTCAGCGCCTCCCCCGCGGTGTCCAGCGCCTCGGCCGGGTCCTCCCCGAGGCGGCCGAGGACGTCCGCGGCGGCGGTGCGGAACAGCTCCCGGCGGCGCACCGAGCGGGCGGCGGCGACGGCCGCGGCGGTGGATCCGGCCCGGCCGACGGCGGCCAGTATCTCCTGCTCCAGGGCGGCCCGGCCGCGCGGCGCCAGGCCCTGCGGGTCGCCCAGCATGGCGACCGCCTCGGGGGCGCGCAGCAGCAGGTCGGGGGCGAGCCGGCCCGCCGACAGCACCCGGGCCAACTGCTCGGCGGCGGCGCTCTCGTCGCGCAGCAGCCGCAGGTACCAGGGGGTGCGGCCGAGCGCGTCGGAGACCTGGCGGAAGTTGAGCAGCCCGGCGTCCGGGTCGGCCGAGTCGGCGAACCAGCCGAGCAGCACCGGCAGCAGGGTGCGCTGGATCGCGGCCTTGCGGCTCACCCCGGAGGCGAGCGCGCTGAGGTGGCGCAGCGCGGCGGCCGGGTCCGCGTAGCCCAGCGCCTCCAGCCGGGCCCGGGCCGCGTCCGGGGTCAACCCGGCTGCTCCCGGCGGCAGTTCGGCGACGGCGTCGAGCAGCGGCCGGTAGAACAGCTTCTCGTGCAGCCGCCGGACCTCCACCGCGTGCCGCTTCCACTCGCGCTGCAGCGCGGCCACCGGGTCGGAGCGGGTGTCGTCGTTGATCAGCGCGGCCAGCGAGCGGGCCAGCCGGCGCAGGTCCTCCGCGCCGGTGGGCATCAGGTGGGTGCGGCGCAGCCGGTAGAGCTGGATCCGGTGCTCCAGGGAGCGCAGGAAGCGGTAGGCGGTGTCCAGCGAGACGGCGTCCGCCCGGCCGACGTACCCGCCGCGGGAGAGCGCGGCCAGCGCCTCCAGGGTGTTGCCGCTGCGCAGCGCCGGGTCGGTGCGGCCGTGCACCAGCTGGAGCAGCTGGACGGAGAACTCGACGTCGCGCAGCCCGCCGGGGCCGAGCTTGAGCTGGCGGTCCAGTTCGGTGGCGGGGATCGAGTCGATCACCCGGCGGCGCATCTGCTGCACGTCGGTGACGAAGTTGTCCCGGGCGGCGGCCTGCCAGACCATCGGGGCCAGCGCCTCCAGGTAGGCGGCGCCGAGTTCGGCGTCCCCGGCGACCGGGCGGGCCTTGAGCAGCGCCTGGAACTCCCAGGTCTTGGCCCAGCGCTGGTAGTAGGCGAGGTGGCTGGCCAGGGTGCGCACCAGCGGGCCGTTGCGGCCCTCGGGGCGCAGGTTGGCGTCCACCGGCCAGATGGTGCCCTCGCCGGTGGTGTCCGCGCAGAGCCGGGTGAGGGCGGCGGCGAGCCGGGTGGCGGCCTTGACGGCCTCGTGCTCGTCCACGCCCTCGCGCGGCTCTGCGACGAAGATGACGTCCACGTCGGAGACGTAGTTGAGTTCGCGGCCGCCGCACTTGCCCATGCCGATCACGGCGAGCCGACAGGCCCGGGCGGCGTCCTGGTCCTGCTCGGCGGCGAGGTCCAGGGCGGTCTGCAGGGTGGCGCCGGCCAGGTCGGCGAGTTCGGCGGCGGTCTGCGCGAGGTCGGTGGTGCCGGTGAGGTCGCGGGCGGCGATGGCGAGCAGGCAGCGGCGGTAGGCGACGCGCAGCGCGTCCGCCGGGCTGCGGCCGCGCTCCCGGCCGCGCCGGACGCCCTCGGCGAGCGCGCGGCGGAAGTCCTCCGGGCCGGGGTGCATGTCGCGCAGTTCGAAGGTGACCAGCATGTGCCAGTCGTGCGGGTGCCGGGCCAGGTGGTCGGCGAGCGCGGTGGAGACGCCGAGCACGCCGAGCAGCCGGTCGCGCAGCGGCTTGGAGGTGGTGAGGGTGTCGCGCAGGGTGTGCCGTTCGGCCTCGTCGGCGGCCTCCAGCAGCCGGGCCAGGCCGAGCAGGGCGAGGTCGGGGTCGGCGGTGGCGCCGAGCGCGTCCAGCAGCACGGGGTCGTCGGCCAGGCCTTCCAGGCCGGGGCCCGCCAGCAGCCGCACCGCCTGCGCCGGGTCGGTGAACCCGCGCCTGACCAGCCTGATCTCCGGCCGGCTGACCCTGCTCCCGGCCCGCTGCTCGTCCACCGCCATGGCCCCTCCATCCGTCCGCCCCAGCAGGTTACGCGCCCTGACGGCCCGGCGCCGGACACGACCGCCCGGACACGACCGCCCGGACGGCCCGCCGCCGCGCGCCGCGCCGCCCGTCCGTGACCTCGGGCCCGCCGCGCTCGTTCTCCCGGCGCCGACCGTCCCGCCCCGCCCCGCCCGTCCTGTCCACCCCGTCCTGTCCCGTCCCGTCCCGTTCCGGAGCGCCGATGCCCAGCCGCCTGCCCTCGCTCACCGGGCTGCGCTTCTGGGCCGCCCTGCTGGTGGTGCTCTACCACCTGTCCCGCAAGGTCGGCGGGCTGCCGGTGCTCGACCCGCTCGCCTGGTACGGGCGCTCGGGGGTGACGTTCTTCTTCGTCCTGTCCGGTTTCGTCCTGGCCTGGACGTACGGCGGCTCGCCCGTTCCCGCCGGGGCGTTCGCCCGCCGCCGGTTCGCCCGGATCTGGCCGCTGCACGTGCTGAGCACCGTGCTGTCGCTGGGCGCGGACGCCGCGATCGGCACGGCGCTGCCGGTGGCGGCCACGCTCTGGTCGCTGCTGCTGGTGCATCCGTGGGCGCGGGCGACGGTGTACGGCGGCAATCCGGCGTCCTGGTCGCTGGGCGCCGAGGCCTGGTTCTACCTGCTGTTCCCGCTGCTGCTGCGGTTGCTGGCGCCGCGCCGCCGCGCCTGGCTGCCGGTGGCGGCGGTGTGCGCGGCGCTCGGCCCGGCGCTGTGGGCGGCGGGCCCGCTGCTGCCGGCCGATCCGACGGTGCGCGGCTGGCTGCTGGACTACCTGCCGCTGACCCGTACCCCGCAGTTCGTGCTCGGGGTGGCGGTCGGGCTGGCGGTGCGGCAGGGGCTGCTCCCCCGGGTGCGGCTCGGCGCGGCGGCCGCGGCGGTGGCGGGCTGGCACCTGCTGCTGGCGCCCTGGCACGCGGCCGTCCCGGACGCGCTGTGGTGGGGCCCGTACAGCGCCTCCCAGCTGGTGCCGGCGGGGCTGTTCGCGGCGCTGCTGGTGGCGGCGGCCCAGCGGGACGCGGCCGGTGCGGCACCCCGGCCGGCAGGCGGGCGGGGACTGGCCGGGCGGGCGGCGGTGCGGCTCGGCGAATGGTCCTACGCCTGGTACCTGGTGCACGAGATCGGCATCCGCTGCTGGCTCGCCGAGCTGGGCCGCCCGGCGCCCGGGGCGGCGGCGCTCGCGGTCTGGCTGCTGCTGGCCGGTGGGTCGCTGGCGGTGGCGGCGGGCCTGTACCGCTGGGTGGAGCGGCCGTGCGAGCGGCTGCTGCGCGGCTCACCGCGCCGGCCCGGCGGGAACGCGGCGGCGCCGCTGCCGGCCCGCGCGGTGCGGGTGGGGCGGCAGCGGCGCCGGGCGGCGGCCGGTCAGGCGTCGGTGGAGCCGTCCAGGTTGACGTAGGCGTAGAAGACGCCGATGTCGTAGCCGTCCTTCTGGGTGTTGAAGGTGGCGGTGAGGTCGGTGTCCCCGTTGCGCAGGTACGGCGAGATGTCCCAGCGGTTGGAGTCGTAGCCGAAGTTGTTGCGGTTGTACGGGTTGCGGGTGAACTGGTCCTCCGGGGTCAGCTCCTCGATGGTGGAGTTGAAGGCGTCGTTCGGCGGGTGGTTGATGTCGGAGAACAGCGTCTCGGGCCCGTTGGTGGACTTGACCGACAGGGTGTCGCCGGTCCACTTGAGGTCGCCGTCGTAGACCACCCAGCCGAGCTTGCCGTGGAGTTGACCGCTCTGCGGCGTCTGCAGCCCCGTGAGCTTGATCTGCCGCGTCGGGCTGTCCGGCAGCTCGACCTGGAAGCCGTCCCACAGGTGGATGTGCCGCATCGGCTTGCAGTCGTTCTCGTACGCGACGACGATCGTCCAGCCGCCCCAGCTGTGCGGCTTCACCACCGAGTCCATGTCGGCGACGGTGTAGGTGCCGTTGCCGGCGTTCCTGACCAGGTCGGTGATGTCGGCGGAGGCCTGGTAGCTGCTCTCCACGTCGGTGGTGATGTAGCCGATGGACGGCTGGTCGTTGGCGATGTCCCGGTACTGCTTCTCGCCCGGGACCTTGAGGTACACCTCGTCGATCTGGTTCTCCGGCAGCACGGTCTCGCCGATGCCGCGGGTGCCGCCCCAGTACAGCCGGGCGTACTTGACCTTGGAGCCGTCGATCAGGCCGAGGTCGGCGGAGCTCGCGGAGTAGATCGGGTCACCGAGCGGACCGATGGAGCCCGGGTCGATGTTGACGTACTTCATCTCGTACTTGTTGTTGATCGGCATGCTGCCGAGGCCCTTGCGGGCGTCCTCGCAGGGCGGCTGCTCCGGGTCGAGCGGCGCCTTGGTCTCGTCACAGGTCATCAGCGAGTTGCTGATCCTGGTGACGGAGCCGTGGAAGTCGCCCTGGAAGCGGGTGGTGAACGGCAGCGGGTTCTCGGCGATGGTCTCGGCGCGCGGGCGCGGGTTCGACGAACCGGAGCCGGAGCCACGGGCGTCGGCGATCGGGGTGGCCAGCAGCTGGCTCGCGACGGCGGCGAGGGCGGCGCCCGCGACGGCGGTCCGGCGGGCGAGCAGGCGGGCCGCGGCGGCGCGACTGACAGCGGAGGAGGGCATGGGATCCTCTCGGGACGGAACGGACGAGCACGCCCATCGGACCACAACCGTCCGTCACAGGATCTTCACATACCGCCATTGGGGAAACCATCCACCCCAGCGGACGGCCCGCTGTCATCCGATCGAACGACAGCGGGCCCGGAGGTGTTTGGGAGCCTCAGGCGCTCACAGCACCTGGAGGTTCTTGCGCAGCTCGAACGGCGTCACCTCGGAGCGGTACTCCTCCCACTCCTGGCGCTTGTTCCTGAGAAAGAAGTCGAAGACGTGCTCGCCGAGGGTCTCGGCGACGAGCTCGCTGCGCTGCATCAGGTCGATCGCCTCGCCGAGGTTCTGCGGCATCGGCTGGATGCCGAGGGCGCGGCGCTCGGAGTCGGTCAGCGCCCAGACGTCGTCGTCGGCGCCCGGCGGGAGCTCGTAGCCCTCCTCGATGCCCTTGAGGCCGGCCGCGAGGGTGACGGCGTACGCGAGGTACGGGTTGCAGCCGGTGTCCAGGGAGCGGACCTCGATCCGGGTGGAGCCCTGCTTGCCGGGCTTGTACATCGGCACCCGGATCAGCGCCGAGCGGTTGTTGTGGCCCCAGCAGATGTAGGACGGGGCCTCGCCGCCGGCGCCGGCGGTGCGCTGGGAGCCGCCCCAGATCCGCTTGTAGGAGTTCACCCACTGGTTGGTGACGGCGGCGGTCTCGGCGGCGTGCTTGAGCAGGCCGGCGATGAAGGAGCGGCCGACCTTGGAGAGCTGGTACTCGGCGCCGGTCTCGTGGAAGGCGTTGCGGTCGCCCTCGAACAGCGACAGGTGGGTGTGCATGCCCGAGCCGGGGTGGTCGGAGAACGGCTTGGGCATGAAGCTGGCGTGCACGCCCTGCTCCAGCGCGACCTCCTTCATGACCAGACGGAAGGTCATGATGTTGTCGGCGGTGGACAGCGCGTCGGCGTAGCGCAGGTCGATCTCCTGCTGGCCGGGGGCGCCCTCGTGGTGGGAGAACTCCACCGAGATGCCCATCGACTCCAGCATGGTGATGGCCTGTCGGCGGAAGTCGTGGCCGACCCCGCGCGGGGTGTGGTCGAAGTAGCCGGACTGGTCGGCGGGGATCGGCGGGGTGCCGTCGCCGGGCAGGTTCTTCAGCAGGAAGAACTCGATCTCGGGGTGGGTGTAGAAGGTGAAGCCCTGGGCGGAGGCCTTCTCCAGGGTGCGCTTGAGCACGAACCGGGGGTCGGCGTAGGACGGCGAGCCGTCGGGCATCAGGATGTCGCAGAACATCCGGGCGGTACCGGGGGTCTCCGAGCGCCAGGGCAGGATCTGGAAGGTGGTCGGGTCCGGCTTGGCGATCATGTCGGACTCGTAGACCCGGGCGAAGCCCTCGATCGCCGAGCCGTCGAAGCCGATGCCCTCCTCGAAGGCCTGCTCCAGTTCGGCCGGAGCCACCGCGACCGACTTCAGGAACCCGAGCACGTCGGTGAACCACAGCCGGACGAACCGGATGTCACGCTCCTCAAGCGTCCGAAGCACGAACTGCTGCTGCTTGCCCATGGGGACAGTCTCACCTCTGCTCTTTACGCTCGTGTTACGCCCGGAAGACCCCCGGACGCGACTGCCCCCATCATGGCCGATCACCGCGCGGGACGGCAGTCCGGACCCCGGCCCGACCCCCCGGGCAGCACATCGCGTCAGATTGACGATTATACTCGGGGGCATGCCCAATCTCCGTCTCGCCCTGAGCCAGATCGACCCCTGGGTCGGTGACATCGCCCGCAACAGCGATGAGGTGGTGCGCTGGACCAGGCAGGCCGTGGAGGCCGGCGCCCAGCTGGTCGCCTTCCCCGAGATGGCCCTGACCGGCTACCCCGTCGAGGACCTCGCCCTGCGCAGCTCCTTCGTCGAGGCGTCCCGGGGCGCGCTGGTCGAGCTGGCCGGGCGGCTGGCCGCCGACGGGCTGGGCGAGGTGCCGGTGGTGGTCGGCTACCTCGGGCGCTCCGAGCACGCCTCGCCGAGGTTCGGCCGCCCGGCCGGCTCCCCGCAGAACTGCGCCGCCGTGCTGCACCGGGGCGAGGTGGTGACCCGCTTCGCCAAGCACCACCTGCCCAACTACGGCGTGTTCGACGAGTACCGCTGGTTCGTCCCGGGCGAGCAGTTGCCGGTGCTGCGGCTGCACGGAGTGGACGTCGCGCTGGCCATCTGCGAGGACATCTGGCAGGACGGCGGCCGGGTCACCGCGGCCCGCGAGGCCGGGGCCGGGCTGCTGCTGGTGGTCAACGGCTCGCCGTACGAGCGGAACAAGGACGACCAGCGGCTGGAGCTGGTCCGGCGCCGGGCCGCCGAGGCGGGCTGCCCGCTGGCCTACGTCAACATGGTCGGCGGCCAGGACGAGCTGGTCTTCGACGGCGACTCGATCGTGGTCGGCGCGGACGGCGAGGTGCTGGCCCGCTCCCCGCAGTTCGAGGAGCACCTGCTGGTGCTGGACCTCGACCTGCCGGCCGCCGGCGGCGACCACACCGACGGGCTGCTGCTGAGCGACGGGCTGCACCTCGTCCGCACCGAGCTGGGCGGCGAACCGCGGACCGCGCCCGCGGACACCCCGGCCCCCGAGGTGGCGCCGCGGCTGTCCGACGAGGCGGAGATCTGGGCCGCACTGGTCTCCGGCACCCGGGCGTACGTCACCAAGAACGGCTTCCGGTCGGTGCTGATCGGTCTCTCCGGCGGCATCGACTCGGCGCTGGTGGCCGCCATCGCGGTGGACGCGATCGGCGCCGAGAACGTGTACTGCGTCTCGATGCCCAGCCGCTACTCCTCGCAGCACTCCCGGGACGACGCGGCCGAGCTGGCCCGCCGGACCGGCCTGCACTACCGGACCGTCTCCATCGCCCCGATGTTCGACGCCTACCTGGGCGCGACCGAGCTGACCGGCCTGGCCGAGGAGAACCTGCAGTCCCGGCTGCGCGGCACCCTGCTGATGGCGATCTCCAACCAGGAGGGGCACATCGTGCTCGCGCCCGGCAACAAGAGCGAGCTGGCCGTCGGCTACTCGACCCTGTACGGCGACTCGGTGGGCGCGTTCGGGCCGATCAAGGACGTCTACAAGTCGCTGGTCTTCCGGCTGGCCCACTGGCGCAACGAGGAGGCCGAGCGGCGCGGCGAGGTGCCGCCGATCCCGGAGAACACCATCTCCAAGCCGCCGTCCGCCGAGCTGCGGCCGGACCAGAAGGACAGCGACTCGCTGCCCGACTACGACCTGCTGGACAGCGTGCTGGCCCGCTACATCGAGGGCGACGAGGGGCGGGACGCGATCGTCGCGGCCGGCTTCGACCCGGCCGTGGTGGACCGGGTGGTCCGGCTGGTCGACACCGCCGAGTACAAGCGGCGGCAGTACCCGCCGGGCCCCAAGATCTCGGTCAAGAACTTCGGCCGGGACCGCCGCCTGCCGATCACCAACCGCTGGCGGCGGGGCTGATCAGGACAGGGCCCAGGGCGTGTTTCATAATTCGCGTCGGATCAGCGCGCGGCGTTGGGCGCCCGGCTGGGCGTGCCGGCGGAGCACCCTCGTACTGGGCCGTACTTGGGTGCTTCGCCGGTGCGTCCAGCCGGGATGCCCGGCGTCGCGCGCCCGGCGGGAATTATGAAACACGCCCTAGTTGAACCGGTAGGTGGCGGCCACCGCGAGGTGGTCGCTGCCGTCCCGGGGCAGGGTGCGGGAGTCGACCGGCGCGAGGCCGCCCTTGCTCATGATCTGGTCGATCCGGGCCATCGGGAAGGACGACGGCCAGCTGAAGCCGAAGCCGTCCCCGGCGGCGCCCTGGGCCGAGCGCATCTGCGAGGTGACCGGCGCCAGGCTGCGGTCGTTCATGGTGCCGTTGAGGTCGCCGAGCAGCAGGACCTTCTTCACCGGCTCGGCCTGGATCGCGTCGCCGAGCGCCTGCGCGCTGACGTCCCGCTGGTCGACGGTGAAGCCGCCCTCGGCCTTCAGCCGCACCGACGGCAGGTGCGCGACGTACACCGCGACCGGGCCCTGCGGGGTGGCGACCTGGGCCCGGAACGCCCTGGTCCAGCCCATCTTGAGGTCCACCGGCGAGACCCCGCTGATCGGGTACTTCGACCAGAGGCCGACCGTCCCCTCCACCTCGTGGTACGGGTACGCCTCGGCGAGCCCGCTCTCGTACTCGCGCAGCGGCTTGCCGGCCAGTTCCTGGAGAGCGACGATCTGGGCGCCGGAGGCCACCAGGCCGCGGACGGTACCCGGCACGTCGGGGTTGGCGGCGGCGACGTTGTGGCTGACCACCGTCCAGTCGCCGGTGCCGCCGCTCTTGTCGCTGAGCAGGCCGCCGAACAGGTTGAGCCAGATCGCGACGGGCAGCAGCAGCGCGATCAGCGCGGTGGCGGAGCGGCGCAGCAGCGCGGGGACCAGCAGCACCGGGACGGCCAGGCCGATCCAGGGCAGGAAGGTCTCCAGCAGGCTGCCGAGGTTGCCGGCGCTGTTGGGGACGTCGGCGTGGAGGGCCATCAGCAGGGCGGCGAGCACGGCCAGCACCGCGATGACCAGGCCGCGCCGCCAGGTGGTGGCACCGCGGCCGTCCCGGCCCCAGTACCGCAGGCCCAGGAATCCTCCGGGACGGCCCGCGGGGGCCGGGGCGCCCACCTCGCCCCAGGGCCCGGCCGTGCTCCGGTCGGTCCTGTCCGCCTGCGTCATCCGTGGCTCCCGTTGTTCGTGCCGTCGCCGGTCCGGTGTCCGGCCCGTGCGGTACGGGCGGGTGCCGGACTGGTGCCGGTTTGATCGGATACCCGGCTCAGCCTATGCCGGGACAGACGCGGGGCCGTCGGAGCGGGTTCCGGCGTGGCCCGGTTTGGTGAGCCAGGCCACGCCGGACGCGGGTCGGCGCAGGTCGCACGCAGGTCGGTGCGGGTACGGAACCGGGGCGCGGGGTCCGGGGTCCGGGGCGCGGGAGCGCGTTCAGCCGCGGGAGCCGGAGGCCGCGTGCGGCGCCAGGCCTTCGAGCAGCGAGTCGACCATCCGGCGGGCCAGGTCCGGGTCCTCCAGGTCGGAGTCGTCCCAGAGGATGCTGCGGTACAGGATCGGGCCCATCAGCATGTCGCCGAGGAGTTCGACGTCGAGGTCGGTCCGCAGCACGCCCTCGTCCATGGCTCGGCGGATCAGGGTGAGTCCCGCCTCCCGGCGCGGCTTGATCACCCGGTCGCGGTACGCGCTGTGCAGGTCGGGCAGGCTCTGCATCTGGCCGAGGGCGGCCTTGAGCACCCAGCGGGAGCGCTTGGCGAGGCCGCGCCGGCGCATGTAGTCGACCATCTCGATCAGGTGGTCCCGGGCGGTGCCGTCGGTCGGCACGGGCATCGCGACTTCCAGCCGGCTGACCACGTCGACCAGCAGGGCCTCCTTGTTGGGCCAGCGCCGGTAGATGGTGGCCTTGCCGACGCCGGCCGCGGCGGCGATGCCCTCGATGGTGAGCTCGGACAGCGCGGTGCCGCCGGCCATCAGGTCCTCGACGGCGGCGAAGATGGCCTGCTCGGCGGCCTCGCTGCGCGGGCGGCCGCGGCGTACGGCGGCGCAGGGCTGTCCGGCCCCGGCGGCCGGGGTGTCCGTCTTCATCCCCGCTGTACTCCCTCGCTGTCCGCGTGGCGCACGGGCGCCGTTCCGTTTCCGATGGTGGTCCGTGGACCGGGCCGGGCGGCGCCCGTCGTCCTGGACCTCGGCCCTGCCGCCCGGGGGTTCACCCGGGTGACAGGGCCATTGTCGCTCAGCGCGATCGCGGGTCAGGCGTCCGCGGCCACGGCCTTGCGGCTCTGGTCGGGCTGCTCTGCGGCCTTCCCGGCCGGGCCGCCGGGGGCCGCCGACCGGCGCGGCAGCAGGAACCAGGCGATCAGCGCGCCGACCACCGTGATGCCCGCGGAGAGCGAGGCCACCACGTGCATGGCGCTGACGAAGGCGTCGTCGGCCGGGCCGATCAGCGCGGCGCCCTTGGGGCCCATCCGCTCGGCGATGGCCAGGGTGGCCTCCAGCGACTCGCCGGCCTTGCCGCGCAGGTCGTCGGGCAGTTGGTTGAGCGTGTCGGTCATGCCGTCGCGGTAGACGGTGGAGAGCACCGCGCCGAGCACGGCGACGCCGAGCGAGCCGCCGACCTGGCGGAAGGTGTTGTTGACGGCCGAGCCCGCGCCGGCCTTCTCGCGGGGCAGCGAGGCCATGATCGCGACGGTGACCGGCGGCATGACGTGCGCCATGCCGGTGCCCATCAGCAGGCCGAGCACGACCAGCACCCAGATCGGCGTGTCGACGCCCAGCAGGGTGTAGCCGACGAAGCCGACGGCGATCAGCAGCATGCCGACGGCGGCGGTGGCGGCGACGCCGAAGCGGTCGACCACCAGCCGGGCCCGCGGCGCGAACAGCAGCTGGGCGACGGCCAGCGGCAGCATCAGCAGGCCGGCCTGGAGCGCGCTGTAGCCGCGCACGCTCTGGATGTAGAAGACGCCGAAGAAGGAGACGCCCATCAGCGCGAAGAAGACCACGCCGACGACCACGACGGAGGCGCTGAACACCTTGTTGCGGAACCAGGTGACGTCCAGCGCGGGGAAGCGGGTGCGGCCCTCGAACCAGACGAAGGCGGCCAGCGCCAGCACGCCGACCAGCGTCGGCACCCAGGCCTCGGCGGCGGTGAAGTCGGCCAGCTCGCCGCCCTTGATGATGCCGTAGATCAGCGCGACCAGGCCGATGATCGACAGCAGCACGCCTATCGGGTCGAGCTTGCCGGGGTTCGGGTCCTTGGACTCGGGCACCAGGACGATCATCGCGATCACCGCGATGATCACGATCGGGACGTTGACCAGGAAGACCGAGCCCCACCAGAAGTGCTCGATCAGCAGGCCGCCGGTGATCGGGCCGATGGCGATGGCCAGGCCGACCGCGCCGGCCCAGATGCCGATCGCCTTGGGCTGCTCGGAGCGCTCGAACACGTTCATGATGATGGCCAGCGTGGCGGGCATCGCGAGCGCGGCGCCGACGCCCATCAGGGCGCGGTAGCCCACGAGTTCACCGGGCGAGGCGGCCAGCGCGGAGAGCAGCGAGGCGATGCCGAAGACCACCATGCCGCCGAGCAGCGCGCGCTTGCGGCCGAAGCGGTCGCCGAGCAGGCCGGAGGTGAAGAGCAGCCCGGCGAACACCAGGGTGTAGGAGTTGATCGACCACTCCAGGTCGCTCTGGCTGGCGCCGAGGCCGACCGGCGCGGGGGTCGCGATGGTCTTCATCGCGACGTTGAGGATCGAGTTGTCGAGGACGACGACGAGCAGGGCGAGCACCAGGGTGCAGAGGATCGCCCAGCGTCGGCGGTGGATGGCTTCCGGCACGCGGGGTGGCGCGGCTGCGGTGGTCATTGGTCTTCCCGTCCGTGGTGGTGTGACACTGGCGGGCAATTCCGAGCCATGGTCGTCTCGTAACCCCCCGGCACCAGAGTAGCGGCCATTACGATACGAGACGAATCCGTTTCGTAAAAACGCGGCAAAGCCCGACCGGCCGGCGGCCACCGGTGTGCCGCAGATCGCACCCGCGCGCCTGCACGCCCCTTTGCGCCCACGCCGGGGCGTGCAAGCATGGAGGTGATCCGGGGACGCCGTACGGCGCCACGAGACGACAACCCTTCAGGAGTCCGTTCGATGAACGCTTCTTCGCCTTCGCCTGCCCAGAACCAGGCGGCGACCGCCACCCTCTACGGCGGGGTCACCAACCGCCGCATCACCGTCCGCGACCTCGCCAGCGCCAAGCAGCGCGGCGAGAAGTGGTCGATGCTCACCGCCTACGACGCCCTCACCGCCGGGGTGTTCGACGAGGCCGGCATCCCCGTCCTGCTGGTCGGCGACTCCGCCGGCAACTGCCACCTCGGCTACGAGACCACCGTTCCGGTGACCATGGATCAGATGGTGATGCTCTCCGCCGCCGTCGTCCGCGGCACCAAGCGCGCGATGATCGTCGCCGACCTGCCGTTCGGCTCCTACCAGGAGTCCCCCGCACAGGCCATGCGCAACGCGGCCCGGCTGATGAAGGAGGCCGGGGTCGGCGCGGTCAAGCTGGAGGGCGGGGAGCGCAGCGCCCGCTCGATCGAGCTGCTGGTCGAGGCCGGGGTCCCGGTGATGGCGCACATCGGCCTCACCCCGCAGTCCGTGCACGCCTTCGGCGGCTACCCCGTCCAGGGCCGCGGCGACGAGGCGGCGCACCAGCTGCTGCGCGACGCCAAGGCCGTCCAGCAGTCGGGCGCCTTCGCGGTCGTGCTGGAGGCCGTGCCGGCCGAGCTGGCCGCCCAGGTCACCGAGCAGCTGACCATCCCGACCGTCGGCATCGGCGGCGGGCCCGACACCGACGCCCAGGTCCTGGTCTGGACCGACATGGCCGGCATGACGGCGGGCCGGGTGCCCAAGTTCGTCAAGCAGTACGCCGACCTGCGGACCGTCCTCGGCGACGCCGCCCGCGCCTTCGCCGAGGACGTCCGCGGCGGCGCCTTCCCGGCCGCGGAGCACAGCTTCCACTGACGGCCTACCCGCACCGTCGCCCGTCGCCGCTTCGGCATCGCCGAAGCGGCGACGTTGCCGGTCGAAAAGGGCAGGGCCCCGCGGTTCCTTCGTCGGCCGCGGGGAGACAGGACGAATCCCGGCCTCGTCAGAGCTCGATCCGCTCAGATGTCGGAGACGCAGACGACCCCCAGGTCGGCGAGTCCTTCGCTCTGGCAGAGGTGATCGGACGCGCCGCCGACGGCGGTCTGCAGCAGCTGGTAGTCGGCGCCGTGCGCCCGGCCCCAGTGCATGGCGGCCCGCCACAGTTGCCGCCCCAGGCCGAGTCCGCGGTACTCCGGCAGGACTCCGAAGTACTGGGGCAGGAGGCGGACTCGCCCGATCGGGTCAGCCATCGTCTCCATGGGGCCGATGGCACCGGCCACCCGCCCGTCCCGCACCTCGATCAGAACGGGGCCGACGGTTTCGAGCCTGGAGTGCAGGAAGGCGAACCCCTCGCCGGCCAGCTTCTCGGCGAAGGCCTCGAAGGTCTTCGCCACGTCCGCGGCTGTTCCGGACAGGGCCTCGACTCCGTCGACAGCGGGAACGCGGCTGTCGAAGGTCCTGAGCTGGACGCGGGTGGATGCGGCCAGAGGCTCCGGGGCCTCCTGGAACCACACGACGCGGGCTTTTGCGACTCCGCGCAGGGTGGCGAGTCCGGCGGCGTTCTCGCGGGCTCCGGGCAGGCACTCCGAGGCACCGTAGAGGTGGAGCCGCAGGATCCCGCGGTCGGTGATCGTCGGGATCAGGGTGTGCTCGCGGTCCTGGACGATGTCGTCCACCAGGACCCGTTCGCCCTTGCGGTCCGACCAGCGCCGGTCCTTGTCGTGGGACAGGAACCGGCCGGTGCCGGCGACGGCGAACACGTCGTTCAGAAGTTCCGGGCCCATCACGTCGGGGTGAACGGGGCCGAGTGCCGGCACGTACGGCACGGAGATGCGGGGTTGCAGCCAGTCCCAGCGGAATCCCATGCGCCCACGCTACTCGGCTGCCACGCCGGGCTCAGGCCCTGACGCGAACCGCGTCAGGGCCTGAGCATCACCGACCGATCGCGATCAGTGCGGGTTGTCGTCACCTGCGGAGCACGAGCACTTGATCGACTCCATGGTGTCGTCCAGGTCGGCGACGGTGGTGATCTCGGTGACGGGCGGGACGGAGACGCCCAGGGGCCGCGTCAGGTACGGCAGGCGCTGGGTCGGGCCGTCCCCCGGCAGCGGACGCCTCGGGGAGATCTCGATGGCAACTGCGGTCATGTTCATCCTGCTTTCTTGATGCCGTGTTGGCAGTAGGAACCGAGTGGTGCCTTCGCCTCCTGGTAGTGCTTGGCCAAGGGTCGGCACACCGTGCACGACCCGAAGAGCTGGCAGCCGGAGCAGCCACCGGTGCGAAGCATGAGGCGGTCGGCGATGACACCGAGCCGGGCAAGGCCGTCGATCCCCTCAGCGGGCAGACTGATCTGGTCGTCACGGCCGATCTTGCAGATGGACACCAGACCGTGGGGATCGGTGTGGAAGAAGCTGTGGCCCGCGTTGCACCCGGCGAACGGCTTGCGCATGCGCAGGTGCTCTTTGGACTGCGCGGTCAGGGACTCGGCACCGCCGTAGATCGTCGGCGTCATGTTGGTGAAGACGTTGTACTCCAACCCCCACGACCGGCAAAGGTCGATCATCGCCTGCTCCTCGTGCGCGTTGTCGTCGGTGACGACAACGCTCATCCGTAGCGGGAGCCGGGCGTGGCGCGCGGCGTTCATCCCCTGGACGAACAGGTCCCAGGCGCCCGGCCGTTGCGTGAGCTCGTCGTAGCTGGCTTTCGTGGCGCCGTACATCGACACCGTGACCCGGTAGGGCGGGCAGTCCCGGAGGAGGCCAAGCAGGTTCTCGCGCCACAGTAGCGAGGCGTTCGTCGAGACCGTGATCATCATGCCCAGCTCGAAGGCGGTCCGATAGGACACGAGGAAGTCCTTGTCCACGGTGGGCTCCCCACCGGTGATCTGGAGCCACAGCACGCCGGCTTCGGCCATGATCCGCAGACACGCCAGCTTGTCGGCCAACGGCATGCCGGAGTTGACCTTGAGTCCCAGGTAGCAGTGCTTGCACGTGTAGTTGCAGCCGAGGTTGATCTCCCACGACGCCCTGGAGTAACCCCACGGGGAGGGCTCGCGGACGAACAGGAACTCGCCCACCGGCCGGCCGGTGACCTCCAGGTCGGCCCACTGGGTGCCCACGGCGTCCACGAGCCAGGAGGGAGCCGCCTCGGCCGGGTCATGGGCACGCAGGTCCTCGTAGTAGGAGTGCGGGAGCCGAAGGCCGCCACGGCTGCCCGGCCGCACCAACAGGTACTCGCCCAAGAACGGACTGGCGATGAGGTTGTGCATGTTCCCTCCTTCACTGAGCAATTCGGAAGGCGCCGCCGACGGCGGGCCGAAGTGCCTGGGCGGATCCAGGCGGTCAGGCGCCGGGGTAGCGCAGGTACGCCTCAGCGGACGCAAGGGTGTAGAAGCGCCTGATCCGGTGCGGATCGCCCAACGCGCGCAGGTACTCGTGCCGCTCGCGGTCGTAGATCCCCCAGCACTCCAGCAACAGGAAGTGCGGGCTGCAGGAGTCGATCGGGCGAATCTCGTATCGAGACGAGGGAGAGGAGACGGTCGCCCCACGACCACTGGCCGGATCGACCCCCGTCACGGCTCGGTCGGGGGCCGCTTCGAACCACACCACCTTTCCCTTCTCCACCGGGTGCCAGCCCCAGGAGTGAGCCAGTGCCTCCACCAGCAGGAGGCCACGGCCGTTGGTGGCCATGTCGTCGGCCTTGCTCCTGACCGGCGGCTGCGGACTCCGGTCAGCGATCTCGACCCGCAGGCGGGCGCCAGTCCACAGCACCGTGATGCGGCAGCACTCCTGTCCGTACTCGATGGCATTGGCCAGCAGCTCGCCCGCGCACAACTCCGCATCCCACAAAGCGTCGTCCGTCAACGGAACCCGCCAGGAAGCGGCGAGGTGCCGGATCAGTCGACGTGCCGGCCGGATGGTCGCCGGGTTCGGCTCGACATCCCAGGAGTGCGGCTTCGGGATCGTGGCAGCGTCGGTGCGGTTCATTGGCGGGGCCGTCTCAGTCGGGTACTCCTCCGGGCATGTATCCGGAGGAGCACCAGAATCCCGAGGCGGCGGCTTCGAGGTAAGGCCAGCGTGTGTACCCACGATGGGTAAACTTGCGGTCAGTTATCTCAAGTGACGCTGAGCGATGATCCTTTGCTGCAGGGGGCCGGTCGTGAGTGAGCCAATGGGGCCGCCCGGGCTTCCGCGTCGCCTGCTCGCGGACCCCGAGATGAGGGCGGCCTGCGCGGATCGAGACTTCGCAAGAATCTTCCAACTCGCCAAGCGCAAAGGGGGGTTCCACCCTTCACGCATCGCACGGGCCTGTGAGCTGACGCCCAGCAGGGTGGGGGAGGTGATGAAGGGGCGCCCGAAGATCACCAACATGGTCGTCATCGAGCGCATCGCGGATGGCTTACGGATTCCCGGCCGCATGCTCGGGCTTGCGGATCGTAGCTGGGAAGGTCCACACCCCCGCGCAGGGTCACCAGTGATGGTTGACCCTGCGTATACCTCGAGACCGGCCAGGGACGCGCCAACAGAGAACACCTTGGATGACATCCTGGCCATCGCAGCCGGATCCAGGGCCACACCGAATGTCCTCCGCTCCCTTCAGGTGTCCATCGAGGACTACTGGCGGCGCGACGATCAGCACGGCAGTGAGGCGCTCCGACCTGCGGTGATCGGTCAACTGAGGTACGTCATGGGCGTCATACGGGACGCTGTCGACCCGAACTACCGGCGCAGTCTCCACGGCATCGCGGCCGAGCTCGCCCGCCTTGCCGGCTGGACGTACTTCGACGCGCGGCAGTACAGCGCGGCGCAGGGCTACTTCACCGAATCACTTCGGTTCGCGCGGGAGATCGACGACCGCACGTTCATCGCCAACGTACTTGCGTGCCTCAGCCTCCAGGCGACCTACCAGGACAAGCCTCAGGACGCGATCACGCTCGCCCGGGCCGCGCAGGACAACGCACGCTCTGCCGGAGGTACACCGAGACTCCTGGCGATGCTGTCGGTGCGGGAAGCCTTCGGTCACGCGAGTGCGCACGATCGGGAGGCAGCCCATCGCGCGATCACCGAGGCGCATCGCCACTTCGGGTGCATCGCCGATGGTGACGGCGACCCCGCCTGGGTTCGGTATTTCGACCACACCAAGCTCACCGTGGATACCGGCATCGTCCTCGGCCGGCTGAATGAAGCCGGGGCTGCCGAGCCGCTCATCGCCGAAGGATTGAAGGCGGAGCCGATGGCGAACCTCAGAGGCCGCGCGTTCCATACCTTCTGGCTCGCACGGACCCAACTCCAGCGGCGAGAGGTCGAATTGGCATGCGCCACCGCTGGGGAGGCCCTCGCCCTGACCGCAGCCATCGAGTCCCCCAGGGTGGTCGCCCATCTCCATGAGTTCTGCCGACTCCTGAGGCCCTACCGCAGCAGCGCCTCGGCCGCGGAACTGTCCGACCGGATCACCGGCATGGCCGAGTGATCAGTGACCGGCCTCGTCAAGCAGCAGGTACAGCACTCCCACGAGCGTGCCGCTGCTGACGATCTCGCGGCGGTCGATCATGCCGCGAAGCTCGGACAGGGGAATCCACTCGACTCGGTCGGACTCGTTGCGCTCGGTCGGCGGGCCCACGTACTCGACAGCGTCGGCCCGGAAGACGAAGTGCTCCGAGTCCGTGATCCCGTTGGCCGGCTGGGCGTAGATCAGCGGCTCGACCCCAGCGACCTTCCAGCCGGTCTCCTCCAGTGTCTCGCGGGCTGCCGCCTCTGCCGGGCTCTCGTCCGGCTCGATGAGCCCCATCGGGAGTTCCCAGGCCCAGGTATTGGTGATGAAGCGGTGCCGCCACATCATGAGGACCTGCTTCCGGTCGTTCACGACAGCCGCCACAGCGAGGTGCCGCAGCTTGACCACGTGGTGTTCCCAGCGGTGGCCGTCGGGCTGCTCGATGTCGGCCAACCACAGGTTCACCCATGGGTTCTCGTAGATCGGACGTTCCCCGTGGATCTTCCACTGCATTGCTGAAGCCTCCCTCGATGGACCCTCAGCATCTCAGAGGTCGGCGCCGCGGGCAGGCCCCTCCGACTAATTCGCGTCAGACTGACGAATAGTGGTGATATCGGCAGACAGTTGCCAAGTCCCCCTTCATTCCGAGCCCGGTCCCTCCCTGTTCGTTCAGAATTTTTTCTTTCGGTGGCGCCTCCTCGTCCGAGGAGGCGCCACCGATTAAAAATCTTTTCTTTTGGTGTTGAAATAATTTGGATGCCGCATCCCCGTACGCCGGTGACAGCCGGGTGACAGCGGCCTGACAGCGAGCGGCGCCGGCCGACAGGGGGCTGACAGCCGGGCCGGACAGCCTGGGGGCATGACACGAATCGCCACCGCCCCGAACGACCGGGGGACCGCCGCGGGCAACGCCGTCGAAGTCCGCGGCATCGTCAAGCACTACGGCACCACCAAGGCCCTCGACGGGGTCGACCTCACCGTCCGCGAGGGCACCGTACTCGGCGTGCTCGGCCCCAACGGCGCCGGCAAGACCACCCTGGTCCGGGTCCTCTCCACCCTGATCAAGCCCGACGCCGGCACCGCGTTCGTCGGCGGCTACGACGTCCTGCGCCAGCCCAAGCAGCTGCGCCGCACCATCGGCCTCACCGGGCAGTACGCCTCCGTCGACGAACTCCTCTCCGGGTACGAGAACCTGTACCTGATCGGCCGGCTGCTCGACCTCCCCAGCCGCGAGGCCAAGGCCCGGGCCACCGAACTGCTGGAGCGCTTCTCGCTCACCGAGGCCGCCAAGCGGACCGCCAAGACCTACTCCGGCGGCATGCGCCGCCGCCTCGACCTGGCCGCCAGCATGATCGGCCGCCCCAAGGTGCTCTACCTGGACGAACCCACCACCGGCCTCGACCCGCGCACCCGCAACGAGGTCTGGGACGAGGTCCAGCGGATGGTCGCCGAGGGCAGCACCGTGTTGCTCACCACCCAGTACATGGAGGAGGCGGAGCAGCTCGCCGACGAGCTGACCGTCATCGACCGCGGCCGGGTGATCGCCAACGGCGGCGTGGCCGAGCTCAAGGCCAAGGTCGGCGGCCAGACCCTCCAGATCCGCGCCGTCCACCCGGCCGAGCTGCCCGAGATGGCCAGGTGCCTGCGCGACCGCGGCATCACCAGCGCCACCGTCTCCACCGACACCGGACTGCTCGCGGTGCCGATCACCGACGACGAGCAGCTGACCACCGTCATCGGGGTGCTCGGCGGCCGCGGCTTCGCGATAGCCGGCATCGACACCAAGGTGCCCAGCCTCGACGAGGTCTTCCTCGCCATCACCGGCAAGCCCGCCGACACCGCGGACGCCACCCCCAGCCTCGTCAAGGAGCCCGTCGCATGACCACCGCCACCATCGCCCCCTCCCGGGTGGAGGACTCCCGGATCGGCCTGTCCGGCACCTTCCGCCACGTCGGCGCACTGACCCGGCGCAACCTGATGCGGATCAAGGCCGACCCGGAGTCGATGTTCGACGCCGTGCTGATGCCGGTCATCTTCACGGTGCTGTTCGTCTACGTCTTCGGCGGCGCCGTCTCCGGCAACCAGGACTCCTACAAGCAGTACATGATCCCCGGCCTGCTCGGGCAGACCGGCCTCACCCTCGCGATGGCCGTCGGCACCGGCCTGAACAGCGACTTCCAGACCGGCGTGATGGACCGCTTCCGGACCCTGCCGATCGGCCGGGCCTCCGTCCTGCTCTCCAAGATCGCCGCCGAGACCTGCCGGGCGCTGCTCTCCTTCGTGATCCTGATCGGCTTCGCGATGTGCATCGGCTTCGAGGTGAAGACCGGTCCGCTGGAGGTCGTGGCCGCGGTCGGCCTGTCGCTGGTGTTCGGCATGTCGATCGTCTGGGTCTCGATGCTGCTGGGCATGGCGCTGCGCAGCGCCCAGGCCGTCCAGGGCGTGGCCATGCTGGTCCTGATGCCGATGCAGTTCGGCAGCTCGATCTTCGCGCCGACCGACACCATGCCGGGCTGGCTCCAGGCCTTCACCAAGGTCAACCCGCTGTCGGCGCTCGCCGACGCCTCCCGCTCCCTGCTCAACGGCCAGGGGCCGCTGGCCCACCCGGTGATGGTCGTGCTGATCTGGTCGGTGGCCACCACCGCGATCTTCGCGCCGCTCGCCGTCGCCCGCTTCCGCAAGCGGACCTGAGAACGGCCGCCGGCCCTCCGCGGGGGAGGGCCGGGGGGCGACCGGCCGGCACCAGGGGACGGGGCCGGCCGGCGGAACGGCTGACCGGCGACCAGGGACGGGCGTCGGTCAGCCGATCCACTCGTACATCCGCTCCCGGACCTGTTCCGGGTTCAGGCCCTCGCCGGCGGCGTGGGCGGCCTCGAACGCGGCGTCGCCCAGCTGGGCCCGCAGGTCCGCCGCCGCCCTGCCCCGCTCGACGCGGTCCAGGTAGCCGCCCTTCGGGCCGTTCAGCACGTGGTGCGCGCCGTGCAGCACGGTGGCCTGCCGGGCCCGCTCCAGGTCGCCGTCGCGCTCGGCGAAGGCACGCAGCACCCCCACCACCGCGGGAACCACCATGACCGTCATCTGCTCGCCGAAGCCGCTCGTGCGCGACGTCTCGCGGAGCAGCGTCCGCCCCTCGCGCAGCATCGCGAGCCCCTCGTCCGGCCGGCCCGCCCGGGCGGTGATCCAGCCCCGCGTGGTGATCAGCATCCCGGTCACGATCCCCGGGGCGAAGCTGCCGACGCTGGTCGCCTCCATCCGGTCCAGCTCGGCCAGCGCCTGCCCGTACTCGCCGCGCAGCATGTGGACGCCGCAGAGCGTGAGGCCGCCGAACAGCAGCGCGCCGGTGGAGGAGTGGTCCGCGCTGTGCTGGTCCAGCCCTTCCAGCGTCTCCCGGATGATCCGCTCGCCGTGCTCCATGTCCTGCTCCAGCAGGGCGGAGCCGAGGTTCACCCGCAGCATCGGCACCTCGTGCGGCGTCCCCAGCTCCTCGGCCAGCTCGATCGCCCGCTCGTACGCGACGGCGGCCGCCTCCGGATCGCCCCGGTTGGCCAGCGACTCGCCCTGGGCGGACAGGGCCTGGGAGACTCCCCAGAGGTTGCCGGCCTGCTCGAACAGCTCCAGCGAGCGCTGGCCGTCCAGGATTCCCTGGTCGGCCCCGCCCGGCCAGTCGTTCAGCATCTTGGCCCGGAGCTGCAGGATGAACGCGAGGTCGTTCGGCCCGCCGTGCTCCTCGCAGCCGCGGACGGCGTCGTCCAGCAGGCTCCTCATCATCTCCAGCCGGCCGGCCAGGAACGCCCCGAACACCCGCATCAGGCCCGGGAACCGGTAGGCCTGCGGCAGCTCCGGGGTGTAGACGTCCAGCAGTTGCTCCGCGACGGCGATCGCCTCCGGGTTGCCGAGCACGTCCAGGTTCCCCTCGAACATGCCCATCAGCCGGTACATCGCGAGCAGTCGCCGGGCCTCCTCGACGACCCCTTCGGGCATCGGCAGGCCGTAGGAGAGCACGTCCCGCTCCAGCGGTACGGGCGGCTTCGGGCCGAACGGATCCGGCCCGAGCGCCGCGACGGCCTCGTACCAGCCGCGGGCCTCCATGCTGTAGCCGCGCAGCGACCAGTACCAGCTCATGCCGAGGGTGAGGGCCAGCGACTGCTCCTCGTCCCCGAGGTCGATGGCGCGCCTCAGCGCGGCCCGGATGTTGTCCAGCTCGCGCTCCAGCACCGTCAGCCAGTGCAGCTGCTGGGGGCCGTGGATGTTCAGGAAGGCGGTGGCCGCGATGGTGCGGAAGTGCGTCAGGTGGCGGGCCCCGGTCGCGTCGCGCTCCTCCTCGGACTCGGCGAGGCGCTCGGTCGCGTACTCGTGGATGGTCTCCAGCATCCGGTAGCGCGGCAGGCTGCCGTCGTCCAGGTCGGCGACCAGCAGGGACTTGTCGACCAGCGACAGCAACAGGTCGGCGACCTCCCCGCCGACCACCTCGACGCCGTCCGCGCAGATCGCCTCGGCGTCCTCCAGCTGCCAGCCGCCGGCGAACACCGAGAGCCGGCGCAGCACCGCCCGTTCGCGCTTGCCCAGCAGGTCCCAGCTCCAGTCGACCACCGCGCGCAGGGTCTGCTGGCGCGGCAGCAGGGTGCGGCTACCCGCGGTGAGCAGGGCGAACCGGCCGTCCAGGCGGTCCGCGATCTGGCGCGCCGTCATCACCCGCAGCCGGGCGGCGGCGAGTTCGATGGCCAGCGGAAGGCCGTCCAGGCGGCGGCAGATCTCGGCGCAGGCCGCCGGGTCGGTGTCCGGGTCGAAGCCGGGTCGGGCGGCGGTGGCGCGCTCGGTGAGCAGGCGCAGCGCCACCGGGTCGGGCAGCGGCTCGACCGGCAGCACGGTCTCGCCGGGCACGCCGAGCGGCTCCCGGCTGGTGGCGAGCACGGTCAGCTCGGGGCACTCGGTGAGCAGGATGTCGGCGAGGTCGGCGGCGGCCTGGATCAGGTGCTCGCAGTTGTCCAGGACGAGCAGCATCCGGCGGTGGCCGCAGTGCTCGACCAGTCGGCGCACCGGGTCCTCGGCGCGCTTCTCGATCACCTCGGCGACCATGCCGCCGCTGTGCAGCACGATCTCGCGCAGGCCGAGCGCGGAGACCACGGCGGCGGGCACCGCGTCCGGGGTCTCCAGCGGGGCGAGTTCGGCCACCCAGACGCCGTCCGGCCAGTGCCCGGCGGACTGCTCGGCGCGGCCGGCCTCGATCGAGAGCCTGGTCTTGCCGGAGCCGCCGGGGCCGGTCAGGGTGACCATCCGACGCTCCGTCAATGTCCCGCGCAGGGCGGCGAGATCGCTCTCACGACCGACGAAGCTGGTCAGCCTGCCGCGCAGGTTGCCGCCGACCCGCGGGGGTTGGGGCGCAACCCCGGACCGACCGGCGGCCGGCGGGGTCGGCGGGGCCGGTATGGACTCCGGCGCGGGCCCGGGCTCCGCCGCCGCGGGTGCCGGTTCGACCTCGGCCGGGGTCAGCAACGTGGCGTACAGGGACTGGAGTTGGCGCCCCGGGTCGACGCCGAGCTCCTCGGCGAGGGCGCGCCTGGTCCGCTCGTAGTGGCGCAGCGCCTCGGCGGTGCGGCCGCTCTCGTGCAGCGCCCGGATCATCAGCTGCTGCAACGGCTCGTCCAGCGGCTGCCGTTCGCAGAGCTCGGTGAGTTCGGCGACCAGTTCGGCGGCCCGGCCGAGCCCGAGCTCGGCGGTGATCCGGTGGCGGCGGGCCTCCTCGCGCTGGGTCTCCAGCCGGGCGGCCGGGCCGCCGCGGTCCGGCAGGTCGGCCAGGGCGGGGCCGCGCCACAGCGCCAGGGCGGCGCGCAGCCGCTCGGCGGCGAGCGCGTGGTCCCCGGTGTCGAGGGCACGGCGGCCTTCGGCGCCGAGCCGCTGGAACTCGGCGAGGTCGGTGGCCGGGTCGGTCAGCCAGTACCCGGCCGGGCCGGAGCCGATCTCGCCCCGGCCGACGGTCCGGCGCAGCCGGCCGACCAGGGTCTGGAGCGCGGCGGAGGAGTCCTGGGGCGGCTCGGCCTCCCACACCTCGTCCACCAGCAGGTCGGCGGGCACCGGGCGGCCCTGCCGGAGGGCGAGCGCGGTGAGCAGTGCCCGTAGCCGGGCGCCGCCTAGCGGCACCGGGGTGCCGTCGTCGTGGTGGGCCGTCGTGGTCCCGAGGATGCCGTAGTACACCGGTCCATTCTGGTCGATGGGCGGCGATCGGGGCGCACAATTGTGCAGGGGCCCCTCACCGGCGGCGGAACCCGGACGGGGCCTTCGGACGTTCACCCGGGACGGCTTGTCCGGTCACCGGCCCGCCCGGCATGATCGATCCCCTGCCCGCTTTCCCTCGGACACCCGGAGCACCCACACCATGACCTTCGCCGCCACGCAGCGCTCACGCAGCGAGGACCGCCGGATCAGCCCGGTGTTCTGGGTGCTCCTCGCCGTCCTCGCCACCTCCGGCTGGGCGGTGTACTCGGGCTACGGGAACGCCGCGTTCGGGGTGTTCCTGTTCGTGGTGGCGGGCTGGATGGTCTCGCTGTGCCTGCACGAGTACGCGCACGCCCGCACCGCGCTGCACGGCGGCGACATCACCGTCGGCGCCAAGGGCTACCTCACGCTCAACCCGCTGAAGTACACCAACGTGCTGCTCAGCTTCGTGCTGCCGATCGTGTTCGTGATCATGGGCGGCATCGGCCTGCCCGGTGGCTCGGTCTGGATCGAGCGGGACCGGATCCAGGGCCGGCTCAAGCACAGCCTGATCTCGGCGGCCGGGCCGCTGGTGAACCTGGCGTGCGCGGCCCTGCTGCTGATCCCGATCGGCGCCGGCTGGCTGGACGACCCGACGGTGCATGCGGTCTGGAACGGCTACGAGCTGAACGTCTCGCCGTTCGCGGCCGCGCTCGGCTTCCTCGGCCTGCTCCAGCTCAGCGCCGCCCTGCTGAACCTGCTGCCGGTGCCCGGGCTGGACGGCTACGGGATCGTCGAGCCCTGGCTGTCGTACAAGACCCGGCGCGCGGTCGAGCCGTTCGCGCCGTACGGGCTGCTGGCCGTGTTCGCGCTGCTGTGGCAGCCCTCGGTGAACTCGTTCTTCTTCGGGGTCCTCCACGACCTGATGAACCTGTTCGGCGTGGACCAGGACTACGCGACGCTCGGCCGGTACCTGTTCAGCTTCTGGAACAACTAGCCGGCTCGGCCGGGCTCAGGACACTAGCCCTGCTCGGCTGCCGCGGCGGCCGTGGCCTCGGCGATCTTCGCGCGGCGGCGGTTCATCCAGAGCACGTTGCTCGCCACACCGGCCATCGGGAGCCAGATCAGGCCCAGCCAGAAGCCCTGGGTCAGCGAGACCACGGCGGCCGCCAGCGCGAGGACGACGACGATCAGGGCGAAGAGGGACGTGCGGGGCATGGCGGGAGGCTCCTAGGGCCGGGTGCGGTCGGCCGGGTTGCGGCCGCACCCATTGTCGCCGACCTCACCTCCGGAGCCGGTCCAGGGGTGAGGCCGACACGGCTCCACCGGATCTCAGACGTCCGTCACCCGCAGGCCCGCGTGGGCCTTGTAGCGGCGGTTGACCGAGATCAGGTTGGCCACCAGCGACTCCACCTGGTGCGCGTTGCGCAACCGGCCCGCGAAGATCCCCCGCATGCCGGGGATCCGGCCGGCCAGCGCCTGCACGATGTCGGTGGCGGCCCGCTCCTCGCCGAGCACCATGACGTCGGTGTCGATCTGCTCCACCGACTCGTCCTGGAGCAGCACCGCCGAGAGGTGGTGGAAGGCGGCGGTGACCCGGGAGTCCGGCAGCAGCGCGGCGGCCTGCTGGGCGGCGCTGCCCTCCTCCGGCTTCAGCGCGTACGCGCCCTGCTTGTCGAAGCCGAGCGGGTTGACGCAGTCGACCACGATCTTGCCGGCCAGTTCCTCGCGCAGCGCGGTCAGGATCGCGGCGTGGCCGTCCCAGGGCACCGCGACGATCACCACGTCGCTCTCCCGGGCGGCGGTGGCGTTGTCGGCGCCGCGCACGCCGAGGCCCAGTTCGGCGGCGGAGGCCTCGGCCCGGGCCGCGTCGCGCGAGCCGATGATCACCTGCTGGCCGGCCTTGGCCAGCCGCAGGGCCAGGCCGCGCCCCTGGTCGCCGGTGCCGCCGAGGACACCGATCACCAACTGTGAGACGTCCGGCAGTTCGTGGGCCGGGTTTGTCGCTGAATCGAGGGAAGTCATGGGCCGATCCTGTCAAACCCCCGGCCGGACGCGACATTCTGGGCCGCATGGACACGGTGAGAGTTTCGGCACTCCGGCAGCACCTGGCGGGCACCGGCTGGCTGGAGGCGGTCGGCGGCTTCGCCGGATCGCTGCGGCGCTCGCTGTCGCGGCGCGGGGCCGGCGAACTGCTGCTGATCGGCACCGAGGCGTACGAGCCCTGGCATCTGGCCGCGCACCTGGCCGACGAGGCCGCCTGGTCGGCCGTCCCCCGACTGGCGCCCACCCTGCTGCGGCACGCTCCGCCGGCCGGCGCCCCGACGCACCTCGCGCACGGCCTGGGTCGGCTCACCGCGGCCGGGCGCGGCGCCACCGTCCTGGTGGTGGCGCCGGAGGCGGCCGACGCGCCGCTGCTGGAACGGGTGCGGGACGCCCGCCGGCACGGCGCGACCGTGCTCGCGCTGGACGGCGCCGCCCCCGCCGAGCCGGGTGACCTCGGCGGGCTCGCGCACGAGCGGCTCGCGGTCGGCACCGCCGACGAGGAGCCCTTCGACCTCGCCCAGCACCTGGTCAGCGCCGCCGCCGGGCGGCCCCCGGCCCGCCGCACCGCGCTGGACCGGCTCGCCGAACTCGCCGGCCGGCTGACCGCACCGCCCGCGATCAGCCGCTGGTAGCCCGGGCCCGACCCGCCCCGACCCGCCCCGGCCCGCCCCGGTCCGACCGCGACGGCCGGACGCCGACCGTGACAGCCGTGTGTCGGGCTGAAAAACCCTTTGCGAACCCGGCGGCCCGCGTTCGAGGATGCTGGTTCGTGAACGACGACGAACCCCCGCATCCCCCCGGCACCTCCGGACGGCTGCGCACGCTGGTGCGCTCGCTCGCGCCCGACCTCTCGCCCTGGCGCGCCTCCCGCGACTTCCGCTTCCTCTGGCTCTCCGGCTGCGTCACCAGCTTCGGCAGCTACCTGACCTACGTCGCCGTGCCGATGCAGATCAAGGAGCTGACCGGCTCCTCCTTCGCGGTCGGCCTGATCGGCGCCTTCGAACTCGTCCCGCTGATCGTCTTCGGCCTGTGGGGCGGCGCCCTCGCCGACGCCCTGGACCGCCGGAAGCTGGTGCTGCGGGCCGAGGCCGGGCTGGGTCTGCTCGCCGGCCTGCTGCTGCTCAACGCGCTGCTGCCGTCCCCGCTGCTCTGGCCGATCTACCTGGTCGCCGCGCTGGTCGCGGCCTGCGACGGGTTGCAGCGCCCGGCCCTGGACTCGCTCACCCCGCGGATCGTCCCGCACCAGCACCTGACCGCCGCGTTCGCGCTCAACTCCCTGTACCGCAACGCCGCTTCGGTGGCCGGTCCGGCGCTGGCCGGCGTCGTGGTGGCGTTCTCCGGGGTGGGGACGGCGTACGCGCTGGACGTGCTCACCTTCGCCGCCTCGCTGCTGCTGCTCGTCCGGATCCGGGCGGTGCCGCCGGCCACCGGCGCCGAGCGGCCGTCGGTGCGGGCGGTGCTCACCGGCGTCCGGTACGCGTGGAGCCGCAAGGACCTGCTCGGCACCTACACGATCGACCTCTGCGCGATGCTGTTCGCCTTCCCGGTGGCCGTCTTCCCCTTCCTGGCCTCCGAGTTGGGCGCGGACTGGGCGCTCGGCCCGATGTACGCGGCCTCCGCGGCCGGTGCCCTGCTGGTCGGGGCGACCAGCGGCTGGACGTCCCGGATCCACCGGCACGGCCGGCTGCTGGTGGTCGCCGCCGTGGGCTGGGGCGCGGCCATGGCGCTGGCCGGCCTGTCCGGGAGCATCTGGCTGGTGCTGCTCGGCCTGGCGCTGGCCGGCGGCGCCGACGAGATCAGCGGGCTGGCCCGCTCGACCATGTGGAACCAGTCCATCCCGGACGAGGTGCGCGGCCGGATGGCCGGCGTCGAACTGCTCAGCTACTCCGTCGGCCCGCAGCTCGGCCAGGTCCGGGCCGGCACCATGGCCGGGCTGGTCGGCGTCCGCGCCGCGGTCTGGAGCGGCGGCCTGATCTGCGTCGCCGCCGTCCTCGCGGTGGCCGCCGCGCTGCCCAAGCTGCTCGCCTACGACGACCGCACCGACCCGCACACCGCCGCCGTCCGCGCCGGGCACGAGCGCGCGGAGCGCGAACGGGAGCAGCAGCGCGAACGGGAGGCCGCCCCGGCGACGGACTGACGGCGGCCGGCCGGCGGCGGCTTGGACGGCGACGGCTTGGACGGCGGCGGCTTGGATGGCGACGGCTTGACGGCGGAAGCCGGCCGCCGGGCGCCGCCCCGGCCGCTACTCGCCGCCGCCGTCCTTCGGCGTGTCGTTCCAGCGCTCGTCCCCCTGCCGCCACTCCCGGTTGCGCTCGTCGGCGAGTTGCAGGGCGTGTGCGGCCTCCTCCGGGCTGTCGTACGGGCCGAGGCGGTCCTTGGCGGGGCACTCCGGCCCCTCCTCGACCTTGCCGTGCTTGATGCAGTAGAACCACTCGCCGGGCTTGCCGGTCGGCTTGCGGTGGAATCCCAGGGGCATGGTGCCCTCCCGTCGATGCGATGGGGTCGTACCGATCATTCCCCGGCCGGGGCCGCCACGCACACCGCCCGGGCGCGCCGGGGGCGGCCGATAGACTCGCGGCCATGGCTCTCGTACCCGGCATCCAGTCCCCCACCCGCAAGGTCCCGGCGCACATCGCGCGCCCCGAGTACGTCGGGCGGCCCGCCCCGACGCCGTACACCGGGCCCGAGGTGCAGACCGCCGAGACGATCGAGAAGATGCGGATCGCGAGCCGGATCGCCGCCCAGGCGATGGCGGAGGCCGCCAAGCTGATCGCCCCCGGCGTCACCACCGACGCGCTGGACGCCGTCGCCCACACCTACATGTGCGACCACGACGCGTACCCGTCCGACCTCGGCTACCGCGGCTTCCCCAAGTCGGTCTGCACCTCGATCAACGAGGTGATCTGCCACGGCATCCCGGACTCGACCGTGCTCCAGGACGGCGACATCGTCAACATCGACGCCACCGCGTACATCCACGGGGTGCACGGCGACCTCAACGCCACCTACCTGGTCGGCGACGTCGACGAGGAGTCCCGGCTGCTGGTCGAGCGGACCCGCGAATCCCTCAACCGGGCGATCAAGGCCGTCAAGCCCGGCCGTCAGATCAACGTGATCGGGCGGGTCATCGAGTCCTACGCCAAGCGCTTCGACTACGGCGTGGTGCGGGACTTCACCGGGCACGGCATCAACACGTCGTTCCACTCCGGCCTGATCATCCCGCACTACGACAGCGAGCGGGCCACCGAGGTGATCAAGCCGGGGATGACCTTCACCATCGAGCCGATGCTCACCCTCGGCACCTACGACTACGAGATCTGGCCGGACGGCTGGACGGTCGTCACCAAGGACCGCAAGCGCACCGCCCAGTTCGAGCACACCCTGGTGGTCACGGCGGACGGCGCGGAGGTCCTCACCCTGCCGTGACCCCGGCCGGGCGCCGGTTCAGCCGATGAGCCACTGCTCCTCGGCGACGGCGCCCACCTCGGTGCAGGCGTCGGTGAGCACGTCCAGGACGCGCAGCGGGTCCGGCAGCGGCAGCTCGGGCCCGCGCAGCCACCGCACCTGCGAGCCGTCCGGCAGCGCGGCCGGCGGCAGCAGGGTGTACGAGCCGCGGCAGTGCCAGCGCAGGCCGGGGTGCTCGGACATGGTGTCCGGGGTGGAGTCGAGGACGCTCGGCCACCACTCGTCCTCGTCCTGCGGGGTGCCCCTGGTGGCGGTGAAGAACAGGTAGCGGTCCTCGCCGACGGCGGCGACCGGGCCCTCGACGCCCCGCTCGGTCAGCCGCTCCAGGGCCAGCCGGCCGGCCTCGACCGGGACGTCCAGGACGTCGTGGGCGCGGCCGGTGGCGGTGATGAAGTTGGTCTGCGGATCGCGGGCGAGCCAGCGGGCCAGCTGCTCGGGATCGGTCGTGGCCTGGGTCTGCCAGGCGAAGGAGACCGGGTGCTGGGCGGGAGCCGGACAGGCCACCCGGTCACAGGAACAGCGGTAGCCGGCCGGATGCGCGGCCGGCGCTAGCGGGAACCCGGCGCGCACCGCGCCGAGCAGCTGATCGAGCCGGGCGGCGGGGCCGTCCGCCTCACCCGACCGGGCCCGCTGACGCTCACGCTTCTGCCACCAGGTCGTCCACCTGCCGCCGGCTTCCATCGGGCCCCTTCCGCGCACTGCCGTACCTGGTGCGGCACAGCGTTCGACGTACCACTCCGACGCAACGCACAGCGCCCCCCGCTGCTTCCCGGGGCGGTGCTCGGCCCTGCTGTCCACGCCCTGCCGACCGGGAACCGGGGTCACCGGAGGGCCGACGCCCGGGTCACGGTACGCAGTCGCGGCAGCACGCTGTCCGCGCCAGGTCGGCCGGAGGGCGCGCGGATCCGCGCCCCGCCCGGCCCGTACGGGGCCCGCTGACCCGGGTGAACCCCGGGGGCGTAACAGGAAGGATAAGGGTGCGCGGGGCCTCCGGATGACCGGGGGCGGTGCCTCTCCGGTCACACTCCCCGCGCCCGGCCGGAGGGCTCCCCGGCGTGTGCGCCGGTCACCCGTACGGAGGTGAGACCCTGGTGGGGTGAAGAGCGCGGACACCGAATTCGTCGGCGGCCCCCTGGACGGCCGCATCCTCCCCATCCCGCTGGGGCCGATGTTCGGCGTGCCCAAGACCTACAAGGTGCCGGTCCCCGCGCACGGCGCCTCCCCCGCGCGCACACTGGTGTACGTCCGGTCCAAGCAGGTGCGGGGCATCAGCTGGCACTGGCGCTACGAGTTCGACGAGGCGGCCACCGCCCGCGCGTCCGGCTGACGGCCGCGCCGACCGCACCGGCCGCCGCCCCCAGCCTCCCCGGGAGGACGGCATGGCGAGAACGGCACGGCACCCCCGCAGCCGCCCCCAGGCGGTCGCGCACCACAACCGGCAGGTCGCCGGTGTCACCGGGGCGCTGCTGGTGGCGGTGTGCGTCTACACCGTGGTGATCGGCCCCGACGGCTGGCTCTGGTTCGGCTGGGCGGTGCTGCTGCTCGCCTGCGTGGCCCTGTTCACGGTCCACCCCTGACTGAACAGCCGCACCGCCCGTGCCCAGCCCCCCACGGCGGTCAGTCCTCCTCGGCGAGGATCAGGTACAGCTTCTTGCGCGCCTCGGTGAGCACCACCAGGCCCTTGGCGCGCTGTGCCTCGGTGCCCGTCGCCATCACCTGGCGGATCGCCTGGTCGACCGCGGCCAGCGCCTGGCCGACCTCCTGGACGGCCTCCCAGTCGACCTCCCGGCCGGCCTCCGCCCACGGCTCGGCGGGCCCCGCCTCGGCCTCGGCCCGGCCGGCCTCGGTGAGCGACACCAGCCGCTTGCCGCCGACCTCCTCCGCGGTGATCAGGCCCTCCTCCTCCAGCAGTTGGAGGTTGGGGTAGATCGAGCCCGGGCTCGGCCGCCAGGCCCCACCCGTCCGCTCGGAGATCTCGGCGATCATCTCGTAGCCGTGCATCGGCCGCTCCTTGAGCAGCGCCAGCAGCGAGGCCCTGACGTCCCCGCGCCGCGCCCGGCCGCCGCGCCGCCCGTGCGGACCGCCGCGGCGCCCGCCGTGCCCGCCGAAGCCGTGCCCGAACGGGCCGCCCATCGGCCGCCCGGGGCCACCACCGCCGAACGGCGGCGGGCCGAAGCCGCCGAAGGCCTCCCGGCCCTCGAACTCCCGGCCTTCGAAGTCCGGCCCCGGCCCGCGGCGCCAGCCACCGCGCGGACCCTCGCCGCTGAACCGCATTCCCGGATTTCCTCGGTTTCCTGAGCGCATGGCGCTCACCTCCTCGTTCACCGAGCCAGTCGAGTTACTGTCTCGATAGCTCGACGATATATCGGCGACTGTCGCTCGTCAACGGATTCCGACACGAACGGCGCATCGGCACCCCACCCCGCCGCCCAGGCCCCGTCCGCCCGCTACGGTGACGGGCATGGCCGGTGAAAGAGACCTCGCGAAGCTGCTGCACGGGATGCGCCCGCTGCTCAACCCGGGGCGGTACGTCTACTGCACGCTGCCCGCCAAGGTGCCCGCGGGCATGCGGCCGGTGGTGACCGTCGCCGAACCCGAAGGGGTCACGGTCGTCGTCGCCCAGGAGGAGGCCGACGCCCTCGGGCTGCGCTACGAGTACGTGGCCGCCTGGATCACCCTGCAGATCCACTCCGCCCTGGAGGCCGTCGGCCTCACCGCGGCCGTCGCCGGGCGCCTCGCCGAGGAGGGGATCAGCTGCAACGTGGTCGCCGGCTTCCACCACGACCACCTGTTCGTCACCGCCGACGACGCCGACCGCGCCGTCCGGGCCCTGGAGGAACTGGCCGCCCGGCCCGCCTGACGACGCCGCCGAGTGGCCACCCCCGCACGGCCCTCCGACACTGGGAACGGCTGCCCGGCCACCCCGGCCGACCGGCCCCCACCGGAAGGAGACGGCCGCCATGGCCACCTGCGTCACCTGCGGCAACGACTACTGGCTCGCCTTCGAGATCAAGACCATCACCGGCGACACCTACACCTTCGACAGCTTCGAGTGCGCGATGGAGAAGCTCGCGCCGCGCTGTGAGCAGTGCCAGGTCCGCATCGTCGGCCACGGCGTCGAAGTGGCCGGCCGCTTCTTCTGCTGCGCCAACTGCGCCCGCGTCAACGGCGGCCTCGGCGACCAGATCCGCGACGCCGTCGGCGCCCACCCCGCGTAACGGCGAGCGGGCGAAACAGCCGGCCCGCACCCCCGGCTCTTCCTCCCGGAGTGCTCGCGCGACGGGGGCGGCCCCACGACGAAGGCCCCCTGAGCCGCGATTTCGCAGCTCAGGGGGCCTCCACGACATCCGGGATCGCAACGTCCTTGGTCTCCCTGCAGAAGACCGCCCCGGCCTACTTGGTCGACCATGACCCGGTCCCTGGAGGCCTAGGCCAGGCCGTGGAGAGCGGTGCGGCGACTGCCCCGGACGGTTCCGATGACGTTCCAGCCGCGGTGCGCGTACTCGGTGGCGAGGCCGAGCCCGAGGTTGCGGGATGCCCCGACGATGAGAGCGGTCCTGGCGCTCATGCCTGGACCCGGACCGCGGGCTCCAGGACCTTCTCACACCATGTGCGGAAGGTGGTCGGACTCGCGGTCTCAGGGGTGCGCTGCACGCCGTCGTCGAGGCCGTCGTCCTTGGCGCGCATCATGTCGACGTAGCCTTCGACGAGCGCGTCCCCGAAGCCGTGTCCGGTGAGTGCGGCGCGGAAGTCGTCGAGCGACTGCCGCTCGTAGCGGACCGGGCGGCGGAGCACGTCGGTCATGATGCGCGCCATGTCGTTCGCCGAAAGGTCCTCGGGGCCCAGCACCGGGACCTCGCCCGTCCCCGTCCATGAGCGGTCGAGCAGAAGGCCGGCTGCGGCCGCGGCGATGTCCCAGGTGGCGGCCGCCGGTGCTTTGCGGTCGGCGGCGACGGTGTCCGTGAACACGCCGTCGTCGCGGATCGAAGCCACCTGCCGTAGCAGGTTGTCCATGAAAGTGGGGTTCGCGAGCGCCCGGTAGGCCACGCCCGTACTCGCGATGAGGTCGTCCATGGCCAGCGACGCCGTGACATGTCCGGCGCGGCCGACGACGGGTGTGCCGCGGCCGAGCGCCGAGACGCCGACGACGTGTCCCACCGCGTGGGCCGTGAACGCCTTTGCGGCGGCGCGGGTGAACCCGGAGTACGCGGCGTCCAGAGTCGGCGCCTGCGGGTCCGGCGGAGCCAGCCAGAAGGCGGCGTCCGCGCCGGCGACGGCCCGGTCGACGACCTCGGGGTCGTCGTGCGAGCCGGTGACGACGTCGACGCGGGCACGGACCGCGTCGGGGAGTTTCCCGGGGTCGCGCACGATGACGCGCAGTTCTTCGCCACGAGCGGGAGCCTCGTCGAGCAGGATGCCCAGGAGCCGGCTGCCGATCCGGCCGGTGGGGGCGGTGATGACGATCATGTTTCGAGTCTCGGGGCAGCCGCCTGCGGCGTCCAATACTCTTCCTGGGCAATTGATACCCTAAAGGCATGGATCTTGATCTGCGCAAGCTCCGCTACTTCGTCGCGGTGGCCGAGCACCGGCACTTCGGCCTGGCGGCGCAACAGCTTTACATCGCCCAGCCGGTTCTCAGCCGTCAGATCAAGGCTTTCGAGCAGGAGTTGGAGTGCACTCTGCTCGTACGGACCACCCGCAGCGTGGAGCTGACCGCTGCCGGAAAGCAGCTCCACAAGGAGGCACAGGCAATCCTCGCGTTCGTCGACACGGCGGTGCGGCGCGTGCGCGACGTCGATCGGGGCATCCCGCGGCTCACCGTCGCCTTCTCTCCCGGACTGCACGTATCGGACGTGATCCGGGCGTTCACCGCGCGCCACCCGGCCATCGAAACCGACGTCGTCCCGGCGCGCTGGTGGGAGCAGGACGCGCCGCTGCGGGACGGCCGGGCTCAGGTCGGGTATCTGCGTCGGCCGTTCGACGACTCGGGGCTCCGCACCATCTCCATCGGCCACGAGCCCACGGTCGCCTGCATGCCCGCGGCGCACCCGCTGGCGTGCCGTGCCGAGCTCACCTCCGCGGACCTCGCCGACCAGCGGATACTCGACACGCCGACCCGGCGGACATCTTCACTCGAAGAGAAGTTCGAACTCATCGCCTCCGGGCAGGGTATCGCGCTCGTCCCGCTGAGCGTCGCGCGCTCCTACTCCCGCCCCGACCTCGCCCACCTCCCCGTCACGGACGCCCCCGGGACCGAGACGTGCCTGGCCGTCCTCGCCGACCGGCACGAGAAGCTACTGCGCGACTTCCTGGAGATCGCCACCGCCACGCTGCTGCCCACCTGAGCGATCAGCGGGCAAGATCGCGGACGGCACCGCGCCGGAGTGGATGGCGGCATCGGCGGTTCCGGCCACCGTGTCGGCTTACCGGACTACCACCCCCTGACGACTCGCCAGAGGGTGCCGCAGTAAACGCCGGATTTACTGCGGCGAACCCTCTGGTCGGGGGCGTTCCAGACGGCCGGGCCCGAGAACATCTCGCACTTCGTCCGCGTGTTCGCTGCTCTGCGGGACCAAGCCGTGTTCGGCGCTGCGGCCCGGAGCGAGATCGAAGCGGCCCGTGGCCGTCTTCAAGGGACCTGAGGAGCGGTGATCAGCCGACGGCGCCGCCACACCATCGCCACAGAGCGCCGAGAAACGGCCCCGAACGGGCAGAACCACCCTGGATCGACAACCCGGGGTGGTTCAAAGGTGAAGGCCCCCTGAGCTGCGGTTTCGCAGGTCAGGGGGCCTTCCCTCAGGTCGGCGACGGAAGAGTCGGCCTGTACGCCGGGTTCTGTCTCCCGGGGTGCTCGCGCGGCCCGGGGAGGCGGCCATCCATCTAGGGCTGCCGTTGCCGACAGCCTCGTGCGGTCTACCCGCGGACTCGGGCGAGCAGCCCTCGGTCATCCGCGCACGGCGCCCGAGGGCACCGATCTTGACCTTGCTCCAGGTGGGGTTTACCGAGCCGGCCGAGTCACCCCGGTCGCTGGTGGTCTCTTACACCACCGTTTCACCCTTACCCGCCGCCGAAGCGGTGGGCGGTCTGTTTTCTGTGGCACTGTCCCGCGGGTCACCCCGGGTGGGCGTTACCCACCACCCTGCTCTGTGGAGCCCGGACGTTCCTCGGCGGGTCAGGGACCCGTCGCGACCGCCCGGCCGGCTCTTCCGCCGTAGTGGTCATCGTAGCCGCTCGGGTGGGGCCTCCCGTACACCGGAGCGGACCGCGGGCGGCTCGCCGCCGAGGCGGGCGGCCACCCGGACGGCGGTCGCGGTCGCCCACGGGGTGGTGGTGACCAGGCCGAGGAGGAGGATCGCGCCGCCCAGACCCACCAGGATCCACCAGCCGGCGTGGCTGGCCGGGGCGAAGCCCGTCGCCACCGGGCCGACCACGGCCGAGGTGACGACCGTGCCGATCACCGCCACCCCCAGCGACTGGCCGATCTGGCGGCTCGTCGAGGCGACCGCCGCGGCCACCCCCGCCTGGGCGCGCGGCATGCCGGAGACGGCCGCGTTGGTGATCGGCGCGTTGACCATGCCGAAGCCGAAGCCGAACAGCGCGTACGCCGCCAGCAGCAGCGCCGCCGGGGAGTCGGCGGCCAGCCTGGTCAGCAGCAGCCCGCTCGCGACCAGGCCCAGCCCGGCCGCGACCAGCGGCCCGCGCGGGCCCCCGCTGGCGACGATCCGGCCGGACAGCGGCGCGCAGACCAGCATCATCGCGGCCATCGGCAGCGTCCACAGGCCCGCCTCGAACGGGTCGTAGTGCCGGACGTTCTGCAGGTAGAGCGTGTTGAGGAAGAGGAAGCCGCCCAGGGCCGAGAAGGCGCAGACCGCGGTGACGGTGGCGCCGGTGAACGGCGCGCTGGCGAAGAACCGCGGGTCCACCAGCGGCTCGGCCACCCTCCGCTCCCACAGCGGGAAGGCGACCAGCGCGACCACGGCGACGGCCGCCAGGGCGAGGATCAGCGGGGACGTCCAGCCGCTGCCCGGGCCTTCGATGATGGCCGCGGTGCCGCAGCCCAGCAGGACGATCATCAGCAGCTGGCCGACCGGGTCCAGCCGGCGCGGCCGGGGCGAGCGGGACTCCGGGACGTAACGGGCGGTCAGGAGCATCGCGACCACGGCGACCGGAACGTTGATCAGGAAGATCGACGGCCAGCCCGCGCCCTCCACCAGGAAGCCGCCCAGCAGCGGGCCGAGCGCCATCGAGATGCCGACCACGCCGCCCCAGACGCCGATCGCCCGGGCCCGCTCCTTCGGGTCGGTGAAGGTGTTGGTGATGATCGACATCGCCACCGGGTTCAGCATCGAACCGCCGACCGCCTGCAACGCCCGGAACGCCACCAGCCACTCCAGGCTCGGCGCCAGACTGCACAGCAGCGAGCCGAGCGCGAAGCACAGCAGCCCGGTCTGGAACACCCGGCGGCGGCCGAAGCGGTCGGCCACCGAGCCGAACAGCATCAGCAGCGAGGCCAGGACCAGGGTGTAGGCGTCGATGATCCACTGCAGCCCGGACGCCGGGGCGTCCAGGTCCCGCTGGATCGCCGGCAGGGCGATGTTCACCACGGTGTTGTCCAGACCGACGATGAACAGGCTCAGACAGCAGATCGCCAGGACGAGCAGTCGGCGGCGGCGCCCCGGGGCGCCGGAGGGCTGGGCTTCGGGCACGGGACCGATCCTCCCACCTGGGCGGTGCTCGGGGGCCGTGTGACGGACCGTCCGGGTGGCGGCGCCGGGGGGAGCGCCGGGGGCGCGTGGAAGCCCGGGGGGTCAGACGGCGGCGAAGCGGACGGTGCGGGTGACCGGGTCGGCCTGCGTCAGCCGGACCCGGATCAGCCCGCCGAGCGGCAGCACCGCCCCGGGATCGGCGCCGTCGCAGCGGGCCCGGACGGCGGGCCGGCGCAGCTGCACGGTGCCGGCCGCGGGCCGCCGCTCGTCCACGTCGATCACCACGGCGGTGAAGTCCTCGCCCTCCCGGCCTGCCAGCAGCTCCGCCTCCACCAGGTCCACGCAGGCCCGTTCGACCTCGGCCGCGCGGCGGTCCCCGCTCGCCATCAGGCCCGGCACGGCGGGCAGCGCCTCGCGCGCCCAGTCCGGCACCTCCTCCCCCGCCGCCACCGCCGCGCACACCTCCTGCGCGAAGCGGTCGCCGAGCCGGCGCAGCGGCGCGGTGCAGTGCGCGTACGGCGCGGCGAGCGCGGCGTGGCCCGGGTCGGCCGGGGCGGGCAGGCCCCGGGACTCGTCGAAGGCGTGGTAGCCGGCGCCGCGCAGCAGGCCGGTGCACGCGTTGAGGAAGGCGGCGTCCATCGGCGTGTCCGGGTCCAGCGAGCGGATCAGCTCCGGGTACGGGAGCGTCTGCGGCCAGTCCACGTCCAGCGCGGCGGCGATCCGGCGCAGCCGCTCGTACGCGGCGGCGGGCGCGGCGGGCAGGGTGCGCAGCAGGCCGACGCCCGCGTCGAGCATCAGGTCGGCCGCGGCCATGCCGGTGAGCAGGGAGATCTGCGCGTTCCAGCCGTCGGCGGGGCCGGGCGCGCGGTAGCCGAGGACGTAGCCGTGCAGGGTCTCCTCGACCTCCTGCTCGGGCACCGGGAGGCTGATCCCGCCCCGCGCGCGCTCCCGCTCCTCGCGCAGCCGGCCGACGGTGGCGAGCAGGGCGAGCTGTTCGTCGGCGCCGCCGAGGTCCACCGCGCGCTGGACGGCCGCGTAGTCGAGGCGGCGGTGCGAGCGGACCAGGGCGCGGCGCAGGTCGGCGAGCACCACGGCGCCGTCGGCGTCCAGGTCCAGCTGCCAGAGCAGGGCGGGCCGGGGCTCGCCGGGCAGCAGGCTGGCGGCGTCCTCGGAGATCCGGGTGGGGTGCAGCGGGACGCGGTGGTCCGGGAAGTACAGGGTCTCGACCCTGCGGCGGGCCTCGGCGTCGATGGCGCCGCCCGGGCGGACGAACGCGGCGACGTCCGCGATCGCGTAGTACACCCGGTAGCCGCCGCCGGGGCGGTGGAGCAGGTGCATGGCCTGGTCGAGGTCGCGCGAGCCGGGCGGGTCGACGGTGAACAGCGGCAGGTCGGTGGCGTCCTCCTCGGGCAGCCGGGGGCGCTCGGCCGCCTCCTCCGCCTCGGCCAGCACCGGCTCCGGCCACTCGGTGTGGATCTCCAGGCGGGCGCGGAGTTCGGTCAGTTCGGTGTTGATCCGGGCGGAGTCGGCGGCCTTGACGCGCAGTTTTCGGCGAGGCATGCAGGCAGCGTAGGGCGAATCGGGTGATTCCGGACGCATCACCCCGCCGGACGCGCCGGACGCCGGGCCGCCGGTGCCACCGGACTGCCGGTGCTGCCGGTGCTGCCGGGCTCAGCGCCCCAGCAGCGACTTCAGGTCCTTGCCCGCGAGCACGACGGCGTCGTCGTAGCCGCCGGTGGCCAGCCGGAGCATGAAGGCGACCGCGTCGTCCGGGTGCGGGTCGGCGTACGGCTCGCCGTTGTAGTCCAGGAACAGCAGCATCGCCTCGAAGGCGGTGCGCTTGTTCCGGTCGATCAGCGGGTGGTTGCGGGCCAGGCTCTGGCCGAGGGCGGCGGCCTTGGTCCACCGGGCACGGGCGGGGTGGGGCCCGGGTGTGAGCGCTCGTAGGGTGGGGGCGAGTTGTCGTTCACGGAGGGGGTTCGGGCGATGGGTGTGGTGAAGGCGACCGGGGCTGCGGTGTCGGGGGTGTTGGCGGCGACGGGGGCGCTGCACGTGGTGTGGGCGGTGACGCCCTGGCCGCTGCGGACGCCGGAGGAGTTCGCGGACACCGTGGTCGGCGCGGGTGACGGGGTGCCGTCCGCGGCGGCCTGCGTCAGGGTGGCGGGGCTGCTCGGGACGGCCGCGTACCTGGTGGGGGCGGAGGCCGGGGTGCTGCCGGCGGTGGGGCCGCGGCGGCTGCGGCGGGCCGGGGTGCGGGCGGTGGCCGGGGTGATGCTGGCGCGCGGCGTCGGCGGCCTGGTGCTGTTCGGGAGGGTCGTCGAGCGGTCGGAGCGGTTCAAGCGGCTGGACACCCGGTACTACTCGCCGCTCTGCCTGGCGCTGGGGGCCGGGGCGGCCGTGGTCGCGGGGGCCGGTGGCGCCGGGTAGCCGGGGCCGGACGGGCCGCCCGGGGCGGGCCGGTTTTGCGTAGGGTGGCGGGGTTCATCCGCCACAGAGTGTTGAGGAGTCCGCTGTGCTGGTGCTGTTGCCGCCTTCGGAGGGCAAGGCCGCGTCCGGGGACGGGGTGCCGGTGGCGCTCGACCGGCTGTCGCTGCCCGGGCTGACGGCCGCGCGCGGCGAGGTGCTGGACGCGCTGGTCGGTCTCTGCCGGGGTGACGAGGACACCGCCGCGGAGGTGCTGGGGCTCAGCCCCGGGCTGCGCGGCGAGATCGCCCGCAACGCCGGGCTGCCGGCGGCGGGTGCCCGGCCGGCGGGCGAGGTGTACACCGGGGTGCTGTTCGACAACCTGGGTCTGGCCACGCTGGACGCGGCCGCGTACGGCCGGGCCGAGCGGTCGCTGCTGGTCTTCTCGGGCCTGTGGGGCGCCGTGCGGATCTCCGACCGGATCCCGCCCTACCGCTGCTCGATGGGCGTGAAACTGCCCGGCCCGGGGGCGCTCGGCGCGTACTGGCGGGGCGCGATGGCGTCGGTGCTGCCGGAGGTGGCGGACGGGCTGGTGCTGGACCTGCGCAGTTCGGCGTACGCGGCGGCGTGGAAGCCGGTCGGCGAGGTGGCCGCCCGGACGGCGACCGTCCGGGTGCTCCAGGAGCGCAACGGCAAGCGCACGGTCGTCAGCCACTTCAACAAGGCGACCAAGGGGCGCCTGGTGCGGGACCTGCTGGTCGCGGGGGTCGAGCCGAAGACGCCGGGCGAGCTGCTGGACGCGCTGCGGGGGCTGGGGCACCGGGTGGAGCTCGCCGCCGAGGGCACGGCGCGCAAGCCGTGGCAGCTGGACGTGGTGGTCACCGAGGTGCACTGAGCCTGCTCCGGGAGGGGGCACCCCCCGGAGCCGGGCGTTCAGCGCAGGTGCGAGGTGTCGTTGAGCAGCCGCACCGAGGCGTTGCCGTCCGCGTAGTACTGGACGGCGCAGAACGAGGCGGCGGACAGCTCCATCCGGTACAGCGCGTCCGGCGGGGCGCCGAGCGCCAGCCGGACCAGCGTCTTGATCGGGCTGACGTGGGAGACCACCAGCACGGTCTTGCCGGGGTGCCGGGCGATGATCTTGTCCCGAGCGACGCCGGCCCGGTGGGTGAGCGTGGTGAAGCTCTCCGTGCTGCCGGTGGGCTTGGCCTTCGCCGAGCCGAGCCAGGCCGCCAGGTCCTCCGGGTGGCGCTCCTGCACCTCGGCGAAGGTCAGGCCCTCCCAGGCGCCGAAGTCGACCTCGCGCAGCCCGTCCTCGTACCGGACCTCCAGGCCGAGCCGGGCGGCGACGATCTCGGCGGTCTCCCGGGTGCGGCGCATCGGCGAGGCCACCACGGCCTGGATGCTGCCGCGGGCGGCCAGTTCCTCGGCGGCCCGCGCGGCCTGCCAGCGGCCCTTGTCGGACAGTTCCGGGTCGCTGCCGCCGCTGCCGGAGAAGCGCTTCTGCGGGGTCAGCGCGGTCTCGCCGTGACGGAGCAGGACGAAGGTGGTCGGGGTGCCGAGGTCGGCGGGGGCGGCCCAGCCGACCTTGGGGGCGGCGGTCTCCAGCGGCGGCTCGTCCACCACCGCGGCGGCCCGCGGCCGGGGCTCCCACTGGCGGCCGGCCTTGCCCGCGTCCATCGCCTCGTTGGCGAGCCGGTCGGCGTCCTTGTTCCGCTCGCGCGGGATCCAGGTGTACGTCACCCGGGCGCGCGGGAGAATCGTGCGGGCCTCGGCGGCGAGCGGCTGCATGTCGGGGTGCTTGATCTTCCATCGCCCGGACATCTGCTCGACGACCAGCTTGGAGTCCATCCGGACGTCCACCGAGGCGTCCGGGTCGAGCTCCCGGGCCGCCTTGAGGCCGGCGATCAGGCCCCTGTACTCGGCCACGTTGTTGGTGGCGTGGCCGATGAACTCGGCGGCCTCGGCGATGATCTGCCCGGTGTCGCCGTCCCGGACCACCGCGCCGTAGCCGGCCGGCCCCGGGTTGCCCCGGGACCCGCCGTCCGCCTCGACGATGAAGCGAGCCGCCACCGGGTCAGGCGCCCGAATCGGCGGTGCGGACCAGGATCCGCGAGCAGTTCTCGCAGCGGACCACCTTGTCGGCCGGCTCGGCCTTGATGGCGTTGAACTCGGTGATGGAGAACTCGGTGCGGCAGCCCTCGCAGCGGCGCTGGTAGAGGCGGGCCGCGCCGACGCCGCCCTGCGTCTGGCGCAGCTTGGTGTAGACCTTCAGCAGGTCGGCGGGGATGACGGCGGCGACGGTCTCGCGGTCCCGCTTGACCTTGTCGGCCTCGGCGTCGATCTCGGCGAAGGCGGCGTCCCGGCGGGTCTCGGCCTCGGTGAGGACGACGGTGGAGTGCTGGAGGCGCGCGGTCAGCTCGGTGACCCGGGTCTGGGCGCTCTCCAGCTTCTCCATGACCTCCAGCACGATCTCCTCCAGGTCGCCCTGGCGCTTGGCCAGCGAGCCGATCTCGTGCTGGAGGTTCTCCAGGTCCTTCGGCGAGGTGATCGCGCCGGAGTCCAGGCGCTGCTGGTTGCGGGCGGACCGGGTGCGGACCTGCTCCACGTCCTGCTCGGCCTTGGTCAGCTCGCGCGTGGTGTCGCCCTGCTGGGCCTCGGCGGCGACCACCAGGTCCTTGAGCGCGGTGTGGTCGGCGGAGGCCTTCTCGATCTCGGCGTGCTCGGGCAGGCTCCGGCGCCGGTGGGCCAGCTGGTCGAGCTTCGAGTCGAAGGCCTGGAGGTCGAGCAGGCGGATCTGGTCGGCGGGCGCGGCGTTCAAGGGGAAGGCTCCTGTGAATCGGGTCAGGCGGTGAAGGACATGGGGGCGTGCGCGGTCCACGGGTCGGTGACCCGGTGGGAGACCTTGGTCTCCACGGCCCAGCCGCGCTGGTCGGCGGCGGCGTGCAGGGCCCGCTCGGCCAGGGCGAGCCAGGGCCACTCGGTGGCCCAGTGCGCGGCGTCGACCAGGGCGACCGGCGCCGCCTCGGCGGCCTCGGACGCGGGGTGGTGGCGCAGGTCGGCGGTGAGGTAGGCGTCCACCCCGGCCGCCCGCACCTCGGCGAAGAAGCTGTCGCCCGAGCCGCCGCACACCGCGACCCGGCTCACCAGCCGGTCCGGGTCGCCGGAGACCCGGACGCCCGTGGCGGTGGCCGGCAGGCCCTCGGCCACCTGCGCGGCGAAGGCCGACAGGGGCAGCGGGGGCTCCAGCAGGCCGATCCGGCCGGTGCCGCGGCGGCCCAGCGGGTCGGTCGGGTCCGGCACCAGCGGGCCGGTCACCCTCAGGCCGACGGCCTCGGCGAGCGCGTCCGAGACGCCGGGGTCGGCGTGGTCGGCGTTGGTGTGCGCGACGTGCAGGGCGATGCCGTTGCTGATCAGCGTGTGTACGACCCGGCCCTTGAAGGTGGTCGCGGCGACGCTGGTGGTGCCGCGCAGGTAGAGGGGGTGGTGGGTGACCACCAGGTCGGCGCCCCACTCGACGGCCTCGTCGACGACCGCCTGCACGGGGTCGACGGCGAACAGCACGCGGCCGACCTCGGCCTGGGGGTCTCCGCAGACCAGGCCGACGGCGTCCCAGGCCTCCGCCCACTGCGGCGGGTAGACCTCTTCGAGCGCGGTGATGACGTCGGACAGTTTCGGCACCTGTCGAGACTACCGTGCGCGCGGGGGCGGTCGGGCCTCGGCCGTTCGGCGACCCGGGCGGCGGCGGGGCGGCCGGCGCGACGAGGATGCGGCGGCGGCGAGGCGGCGGCGAGGCGGCGGCGGGGTTCGGACACGGGTGCCGATGGCGTACGGGCGCGCGTCAACCTGCGGCGGGGGCGCCCGGGAGGGGCCGGCGCCGGTCGCACGCGCCCGCGCGCCCGGCGCCCACTGCTCACACGGGAGCCCTCGCATGAATTCGAAACCGCCTCCTGATCACCCTTAAGAGTGAAGTGACCGGCTCTGCGTTGAGCCACTCCCGCCTCGAAAGTAACTTCAGTCCTGCGAACGGGAGTTGCCCCGACAGTTGCCCCGACCGGGGGTCGGGAAGGCGCTCCGCCGGACACGGGCCCTGGCGAGACCGGGCCCGGGGCGGGCGCGGCCGGGGCACCTGCCCCAGGCGCGGCGCCGCCGTACCAGGGCGGTGCGCCGCACCGGGGCGGCGCTCCTGTTCAGGGGCGGCACTCCCGCTCCTTCCGAGGGAACCGATCAGGCCGGGCCGCACGCCCGGGTGCCGGAGCAGTGGGCACCGCGAGCGGCGGACGAGACGAAGGGATGTGGTGGCGGATGGCGGCGGGCACATCGCTGCGTACGGCCGGGGGCGGGGAATCGGCGGGCCACGGGCCGGATGCGGCCGGACCGTGGCCGGAGACGACGCGGGCGGCGCTGGCGGACGCCGGCGGCCGGGGAGGCGGCGGCGACTGGGAGGTCACCGCCGGGGGCTTCTGGTGCACGGCCAGGCCGCCCGCGTCGCCTCCACTCCCGGAGCAGGGCTGGAAGCTCCACGTCAGCGCGGCCTCGGCGGCGGGCGAAGCGGTGCTCGCCGCCGTCGTACGGGCTCTGGCCGACGACCCGTGCCCGTTCAAGTTCGCCGCCGGGGAGCAGCGGCTGCGCGAGCTCAACTCCCGTAACAGCGATCGGGGTTCGGCGGGCAAGTTCATCACCGTCTACCCGGCCGACGACGCCCAGTTCCGGCGGCTGGCCGCCGGACTCGACCGGGCCACCGCCGGACTGCCCGGACCCGTCGTGCTCTCCGACCGCCCCTACCGGCCCGGCAGCCTGGTCCACTACCGGTACGGCGCCTTCGCGGCCCGCGCCGAGCTCGGCCACGACGGGGAGTACCGCTCCGTCCTGCACGGGCCGGACGGCGAACGGGCCGAGGACGTGCGCGGCGCCTCCTACCGGGCGCCGTCCTGGGCCAGGGACCCGCTGGCGACCGGTGCGGCCCGGCCGGGGGCGAAGCGCGGCGCGGGCGTGCTGCTCGCCGAGCGGTACGCGATCACCGCCGCCGTACGGCACAGCGCCAAGGGCGGGGTCTTCCTCGGCCGGGAGGCCGCGAGCGGCGCCGAGGTCGTGGTCAAGCAGGCCCGCGCGCACATCGAGATCGACCGGGCCGGCACCGACGCCCGCGACGCCCTGCGGCACGAGGCCGCCCTGCTCACCCGGCTGGACGGGCAGGGCCTGGCGCCGCACCCGATCGAACTGATCGAACGGGACGACTCCCTCTTCCTCGTGCAGGAACGAATCGCCGGACAGCCGCTCGGCGCGTGGGTCGCCGCCCGGCTGCGGCGCGACGGCAGCCCCGACGTCGACTGGGCCGACGCCGAACCGGTCGCGCACGCCCTCCTCGACCTCGTCGAGCGGGTGCACGCCCAAGGGCTCGTCCTGCGCGACCTCTCCCCCGGCAACGTGATGGTCCGCCCCGACGGCCGCCTCCGGCTCGTCGACCTCGAACTCGCCGCCGAAACCGGCCGCCCCGCCGGCTCCGCCGGCACCCCCGGCTACCGCGCCCCCGAACAGGGGCCCGGCCGGCTCGGCCTCGTCCACGACGGCACCTGCGTCGCCGACCCGGCCGTCGACCTGTACGCCCTCGGCGGCCTGCTCTTCCTCCTCGCCACCGGCCACGACCCGCTGCTGCCGGACGACCTCCCCCGGGCCCGCCCGGTCGCCGAGCGCCTCGGCCGCTGGCTCACCCTCGCCGCCCGCACCGGCACCACCGCCCGCCGCCTCGCCCCCGCCGTCCTCGGCCTCCGGGCCGAGCAGCCGGGGCAGCGCTGGAGCCTCGCCCGGGTCAGGGCGGAACTCGCGGGCGGAGCCACTGCGGGCGCCCGGCGCGGCGGCGACACACGCCCGGGCGAGGCCCCCGGCGCCGCGCACGGCCAGGAGACCACCGCCGCCGTCACCCCCCTGTGGCAGGCCCCGAACCGGCGAACCGCGCACACCGGGCACCCCGACGACCCGCAGGCCGCCCGCGCGACCGGTGCCGCCGCCACCGCGCCCCCACAGCGAGCCGCCGACGGCAGTACCGCGCCCGCCAGGGCCGGTGCCATGCGGGCCGCCGCGGCTCCGCCGCGGCGCGCTGCGGGCCACTGGGCCACGCCCGCCGAGCACTCCGGCGACGCCCACGACGACCGTTCCGCGACCGCCGCGACCGCCCCGGCCGACGGCCTCCGGGCTGCCGTCCGACCCGACGGCGCCGCGGCGGACGCCGCCCGCCGCGCGTCGGCCGGCCTCCTCGACCGGGTGCTGTGCGACGGCCTGCGGCAGCTGGCCGCCACGGCCACGCCGCTGCGGCGGGACCGGCTGTGGCCGGTCGTGCCCGCCGGGGAGCGGACGGATCCGTGCAACGTGCAGCACGGCGCCGCCGGGGTACTGGCGGTGCTGGCGCGGGCGGTGGCGGCGGAGGGCCTGCCGGGCGGGGTCCGCGCGGAGGCCGCGCGCACGGCGCGGACGGCCGCCGGGTGGATCGAGCGGCACCTGGCCGCCGAGCCGGTGGTGCTGCCCGGGCTGCACTTCGGACGGTCGGGGACGGCCTGGGCGCTGCTGGACGCCGCCCGGGCGCTGGGCGACGACGGGCTGGCCGTTCGGGCCGCCGCGCTCGCCCGGCGGATCCCCGTCGAGTGGCCCAACCCCGACGTCTGCCACGGCGCGGCCGGCTCCGGGTTCACCCAACTCCGCTTTGCCGCAGAAGACTTCACCGCCAAAGCCGTCGGCGACCCGGACTTCCCCGACCGCGCCGCCCACTGCGGCCACGCCCTGCTCGCCGCCGCCCGGCGCGAGCCGTACGGGACGGTGTGGCCGGTGCCGGCGGACTTCGACTCGGCGCTCGCCGGGATCACCCATCTCGGCTTCGCGCACGGCGTGGCCGGCGCGGGCGCCTTCCTGCTGGCCGCCGCCGAGGCGACCGGCGACCGCGCACTGCTCGCCGGCGCCGTCGAGGCCGGGCACACGCTCGCCACGACCGTCCGCTGGGACGCGCCGCGCGAGAGCGCCTGGTGGCCGCAGAGTGCGGGCGATCCGGACCGCGTCCGGCTGTCGCACTGGTGCAGCGGCTCGTCCGGTGTGGGCACCTTCCTGCTGCGACTCTGGCGGGCCACCGGCGACGCCACCGCGCACGGGCTGGCGCTGGCCGCCGGGCGGGCCGTACTGGCCGGGCGCTGGCACGGTGGGGTGAGCGCCTGCCACGGCCTGGCCGGCGACGGCGAGTACCTGCTCGACCTCGCCGAAGTCGCCGCCGAGCCAGAATTCCGTTCCGGCGCCGAGGAGTTGGCGCAGCTGATCGCCGCCCGGTCGGCGCTGCGGGGCGGCCTGCTGGTGCTGCCGGACGAGACCGGGACGGGCTGCGCGGCCGGCTACGGCACCGGCGCGGCGGGCGCGCTGGCCTTCCTGCTGCGGCTCCGGCACGGCGGCCCCCGGCTCTGGGTGGATCCGGTGCCGCCCGCCGTGCGCCGGCTCCGGGGCGCGGGCAGCGGGGTGAGCGGGGCATGAACGTGGCCACCCGGACCGTCGCGCAGGCGCTGCGCCGGCTGAGCTTCACCTTCGCCGCCGACGGCGGTCACGCCGCCTGCCTCGCCTCGGCCGCCGACGGCGGCTGGTACGTGGAGAGTTGGCGGCTGCCGTCGGACGGCGGGCCGGCCACTCCGCTGGCGTTGCCGCTGCCCGGCAACCGGTCGGAGAGCCTGCGTTCGCAGCTGGTCGCGCTGCCGGACGGCTCGGTGCTGGTCTGCCGGCACGACGGCGAGCGGCACGACCTGGTCCGCCTCTCGTACGGAGAGAACGGCGCCGTGGAACAGCAGATGGCCACGATCCGGATGCCCGGGCTGCGGCTGCTGCCGATCCCGACGCACCACGGCGCCGGTCCGCGGACGCCGGTGGCGCTCGCCCTCGGGACGGACACCCGCCCGGCGACCACCGCCTGGCTGCTGCGGACGGACGGCAGCGAGCCCGAACGGGTCGCCGAGATCCCGGGGTTGCACGGCGGCGGCGCCTGGCTGGACCACGCCGGGGCGCTGCTGGCGCTGGACCGGGTGAACGCGGGGCTCGTCCGCACCGTGGTGCTGGACCTGCGCAGCGGCACGACCACCCCGCTGCTGGAAATCGGCGAGCGCAGCAACGACCGACTGGTGCTGTTCGACCCGGACAGCCGGTTCGCGATGGTGCGCAGCGACGCGCCGGGCACCGACCGGCTCGGCTGGGGCGTGCTGGGCGGCGGCGAACCGCTGCGGTTCCCGGAGTGCCTGCACGTCGCGGGCATGTTCCTGCGGCCGGTCGCGCTGCGGCGGACGGCGGACGGCCCGCAGGTGGCGGTGCAGGTCGACCACGGCGCCGGCTCCGCGCTCGCCCTGTGGCGGGCCGCCGCCGGGCGGCTGGACCAGCTGCCGGTGCCGCCCGGCCGGCTCGGCGCGGTCGGGCACTGGGGCGGGGCGGCGCTGCGGCTCCCGTACTCCTCGCCCGACCACCCGGCGGCGCTGGCCGCCCTGGACGTGGACGCGCTGCTGGCGCACGGCCCGGCGAAGGCCGGGTCAGGCCCGATGCCGATGCCGCTGCCGCTGCAACTGGCACCGTTGGGCTCCGGCCTGCCCGGCCCGTGGCGGGACACCGTGCCGCCCTGGCAGCCCGGCGGTCCGCGCACCTCCCGCACCCCGCCGCCGGGTTGGCGGGTGGACGGCAGCACCGCACCCGGGGACGGCGGCCGCTGGCAGCCCGCGCAGAGCCTCGAACTCGCCGGCCCGGCCGGGCCGTTGGAGGCCGTGGTGTACGGCGGGGACACCTGGCTGAGCAGCCCGCACCTGGTGCTGGCGCTGCACGGGGGCCCGGCGGACGCCTGGCGGCTGGAGTTCGACCCGGCCCTTCAGCGGATGGCCGCCGAGGGCCTGGCCGTGATCGCACCGAACCAGCGCGGCTCCACCGGCTACGGGGTGGCGCACGCGATGGCCATCCGGGGCGCCTGGGGCGGGCCCGACCTGGACGACGTGCTGTACCTGCTGGACGGCATCGCCGGCCAGCGCGCGGCACTCGGACTGGAGCCGCCGGCCCTGTTCGGGGTCAGCTACGGCGCGTTCCTGGCGCTGCTGGCGGCCGCGCACGCGCCGGCCGAGCAGGTGTCCCGCTGCGCGGTGGTCGCGCCGTTCCTGTCCGGCGCCCGGCTGCTGGCCGAAGCGGCGCCCCCCGTACGGGCGCTGACCACCCGGCTGGCCGGCGACGAACCGGTCACCGACGCCCGCGGCCCGCGCGACGTCCTCCAGCTGGCGCACCGGCTGAGCGCCCCGCTGCTGGTGGTGCACGGCAACCGGGACGAGGTCGTGCCGGTGAGCCAGTCCCGTTCGCTGCGGCACGAGTTGCTGCGGATCGGCCGGGTCGAGGGCGCGGACTTCCGGTACGTCGAGGCGGCCGGATCGGGCCACGAGGTGCTCGCCGAGGAGGGCGCGGCCGTGCTGCACGAGCTGCTGGCCGCGTTCCTGCGGACCGGCCGACCGGGCTGACCGGAGCCCCGGCGCCTCGCCACACCGACACCTCGACCCGTCAGGACGTCGACTCCTCGAATCCTCGACACCTCAACACCTCGACTCCTCGACTCCTCGACATCAGGACGTCGACACCTCACCACACAGACTCCCGGGCCCGACGCGGCCCGGGGCACCACCCCGGCGCGGCGGACCGAGCCGCCCGGGGGCGACACCCGATGCCCGCAGGCAGATCGCGGCGGGCGTAGTTCCAGGGGAGGAACCCGATCATGGAGAACATGGTGGACTTCGAGACCGACCTCGCGGCGCTGCAGGACCTGCCGGAGACCGAGTCCGTCGAGCTGACCGGCCACGGCGCCGGCTGCCAGTACACCTGTCTCATCCTCACCTGCCTGATCTTCACCAACAGCTGATCCAGGCGGTGAGCCGTGGGTGCCGTCCCCGCCTGTCCGGACAGGCGGGGACGGCACCGTCCGTTTCCCTGCACGTGCCTGCCCCCCGACCCCTACCCGACGTTCCGACGTTCCGACGTTCCGACGTTCCGACGGGAGCTCCGACTTGCCCCGCCGCCCCACCGGCTGGACCCTCGCACTCGGCATCGCCCTGCCGGTCGGGGCCGCCACCACGCTCGCCCTGCCCGCCGCCCTCGCCGCGGCCGTCGACGCCGCCCTCGGCCACCGGCCCGGGCCCGGCGCCTTCGTACGGCTCGCCCTCGTCCTGGGCGTGGCCGCCGCGGCCGACGCCACCGCCGCCGCGGCCGGCCCGGCCTGCTCCGCCGAGGCCACCGCCGCCCTGCGCGGGCGCCTCGTCCGCCACCTGCTCGCCCTCGGGCCCGGCGGCCGGCTCCGCCACGGACCACCGCCCGGCGACCTCGCCGCCCGCCTGCTGGGCTCGGCCGGCGACGCGGGCGGCCGGCTGCCCGCCGTCCTCGGCGCGGCCACGGCGCTGCTCACCTCGGCGGGCGCGATCGTCGGGCTCGGGCTGCTGTCGCCGTGGCTGGCGCTCGCCTTCTTCGCGGGCGTCGTCCCCGGCGTGGTGCTGATCCGGCTCTTCCTGCGCGAGGCCGGACCGGTGTTCGCCCGCTACCAGGAGGTCCAGGCCGACCTTGCCGCCCGGCTCAGCGGCGCCCTCGCCGGACTGCCCGGCATCCACGCCGCCGGCGCCGAACAGCGCGAGGCGGCACGGGTGTTGGCGCCGCTGCCGGAGCTGTCCGCCGCCGGGCAGGCGCTCTGGGCGGCGCAGCGGCGCACCGCCTGGCAGGCCACCCTGCTGATCGCGGCGGTCGAGGTCGCGGTGCTCGCCACCGCCGGGTCGCTCCTCGCCGACGGCGCCCTGGCCCCCGGGGCGCTCGCCGCCGCGGCCGGCTGGGCGGCCCTCGGCGCCGGGCTCTTCGAGCAGGTCGAGGCGCTGGTCGCGGTGGCGCACGCCCGCGCCGGGCAGGCCCGGGCCGACGAACTGCTGGCCGTCCGCCCGACCGACCCCGGCCTGGCGGCCCTCCCCACCGGCGGCTACGGGGAGGTCGTCCTGCGCGGCGTGGTGGTGCGCGACGGCGACCGGGTGCTGCTCGGCCCGCTCGACCTGACGATCCCCGGCGGCCGCACGGTCGCGCTGGTGGGGCGCTCCGGCTCCGGCAAGTCCCTGCTGGCCGCGCTGCCCGGGCGGCTGCGCGACCCCGACGAGGGCACCGTGCTGATCGACGGCGTCCCGGTGGACACGCTGGCCCCGTCCGAACTGCGGCACGCGGTCGGCTACGCCTTCGCCCGGCCCGCCCTGGTCGGCCGTACGGTCCGCGACGCGCTGGCCGGCGCCGGCCCGGCCGAGGCGGCGGCCGCCCGCGCGGACGGCTTCCTCCAGCGGCTGCCCCGGGGCTGGGACACCCCGCTCGACGAACTCCGGCTCTCCGGCGGCGAACTGCAACGCCTCGGCCTGGCCCGGCTCCTGGCCCAGCCCGCCCGGGTCGTCGTCCTCGACGACGCCACCTCGGGCCTGGACCTCGCCACCGAGTACCAGGTCACCGAGGCCCTCGATCGCGCGACCCTCGGCCGCACCCGGCTGGTGGTCGCCCACCGCGCCGGCGTCGCCGCCCGCGCCGACCTCGTCGCCTGGCTCGACGCCGGCCGCCTGCGCGGCCTCGCCCCGCACACCACCCTCCTCGCCGACCCCGACTACCGCGCCGCCCTGTCGGACACCGCCCTCCAGACGGCCTCCGCCTGATGGCCCGCCACCGCACCCCGTCCGACGGCGGCGCAGGACGTCGGCCCGCTCGACTTCCCACGCAACCGCCCGCCCCGCCCGGCACGAGAAGTCGGCATCGCCGACGGCCCGCAACAGCCGGAGCCCCGCACCGGCCCGGCGCGGGCCGACCACCCGGCACCGGAAGTCGGCGACGCCGACTTCCCGCGCTCGCCTCCCCCGGATGGGTGCTGCTGTTCCGGCAACTGGCCGTCACCCGCGGGCCGCTGCTGCGGCTGCTCGCGTGGTCCGGGGTGGAGGCGCTGCCGCCGCTGCTGTCCGGGCTGCTCGTCTCGGCCGCCGTCGACCAGGGGTTCCTGGCCGGGCGGCCGGGGGCCGGGGTGGCCTGGCTGGCCGGGTTCGGCGCCGCGATGGCCGTCCGGGCGTACGCGGCGCGGGCCGGGTTCCCGCACCTGGCGGGGGTGGTGGAGCCGTTGCGGGACGCCCTGGTCGAGCGGGTGGTCCGCAGCGCGCTCGCCCGGCCGTCGGCGGATCCGGCCGAGGTCGCCCGGCTCACCGAACAGGTGGAGTCCGCGCGACAGTTGACCGCCACCCTGCTGCGCACCCTGCGCGGCGTCGGGGTCACCCTGGTCGCCGCCCTGGCCGGCCTGGCGCTGCTGGCGCCCGCCGTCCTGCCGCTGGTCCTGCTGCCGCTGCTCGCCGCCGGGTTCCTCTTCGCCCGGCTGCTGCGCCCGCTGGTGGCGCGGCGGCACGCGGTCGTGCTCGCCGAGGAGCGGCTGGCCGCCGAGGCGGGGCGGGCGCTGCACGGGTTGCGCGACGTGCAGGCCACGGGCACCCGGGAGCGGGTCGCCGAGGCGCTGACCGGGGCCGCCCGGGCGAGCGCCGCCGCCTCCCGCGCCCTGGGCCGGGCCTCGGCCCTGCGCGCGCTGGTCGTGGCCCTCGGCGGCCGGCTGCCCGTCCTGGCCGTCCTCGCCGCCGCGCCCTGGCTGCTCGCCCGCGAGGCCCTGACCCCCGGCGAACTGCTCGGTGTCGCCACCTATCTGCTGCAGCAACTCGACCCGGCGGTGCGGACGTTGGCGGGTACGGTCGGCGGCTGGCTGCTCAACCTCGCCGTCGTCCTGGACCGCCTGGCCGCCACCACGAGCGACCTCCCGGCGGACGCGGCCCCGAGCACACCGCCCGCGAGAGCCGCGGGGCCGGAGCCGGAGGTCCTGGTCAGCGGGTTGAGGTACGGGCACGGCGGGGCCGGGGCTCCGGTGCTGGAGGGGCTGGAGGTCGGCTTCGGCCCCGGGGAGCACGTGGCCGTGGTGGGGGTGAGCGGGGCGGGGAAGTCGACGCTGGCGGCCCTGCTGGCCGGGGTGCTGACGCCGACGGGCGGGGCCGTGTCGGTGGGCGGGGTGCGGCCGGACGGGCTGGCGGGGGCCGCGCGGGCGCGGCTGGTGGCGCTGGTGCCGCAGGAGGCGTACGTGTTCCCGGGGCCGGTGCGGTCCAATCTGACCTGGCTCTCCCCGGAGGTCACGGAGGAGCAACTCGCCCGTGCCGTCCGCGTGCTGGGGGCCGATCAGGTGGTCGCGCGGCTGGGCGGACCGGAGGCCGTCCTGCGCGATCCGGGCGTGTTGTCGGGCGGGGAGCGGCAGTTGCTCGCGCTGGTGCGGACGTATCTGTCGCCGGCTCCGGTCGTGGTGCTGGACGAGGCGACCTGCCATCTGGACCCGCGTGCGGAGGAGCGGGTCGAGCGGGCGTTCGCCGCCCGGCCGGGGACTCTCGTCGTCGTCGCGCACCGGATCAGCTCGGCCCTGCGCGCGGACCGGGTGCTGCTGCTGGACGGCGGGCGGGGGGTGCTCGCCCGGCACGGCGATCTTCAGGTGCTGTCCCCGCTGTACCGCGAGTTGGTCGGTCACTGGCTGGGTTCGACGGCGGGTCGCGCGTCATGATCTCGATAGGATCTCGTCCGTTCCGGCCGTTATGGTGGCCGGGGCACGGGCCGCGATCACCGGCTGTGGCGCGTACCGAGCGCCCGATCGGGGACCCGACCGCGCGCCGCCAAGCGCCGGCCGGGCGCCGATGACCTGCACCCTCCGCACGGAAAAGACGATTTCTGATGTCCGACACCCTCACCGACACCACCGGACCCACGGCCAACGGGACCGACGCCGACGAGAGCACCGCCGGGGACACCTCGTCGCACGGCCGGCACCGGGGCCGTTCCGCCGCCGACGACAAGCCCGAGGCCGACCCGCACGGCCGGCACCGCGCCGCGGCGGACCGGGGCTGAGCACGCCCGCACCGGGAGGGCCCGTCGGGGGGAGCACCCCCCGGCGGGCCCTCGTCGCATCCCGGGTCGCGGGTTCGGGGAGGGCGCGCGGCTCAGCGCCCCAGCGTCACGACCGTCCGCAGCGCCTCGCCGCTGCGCATCTGGGCGATCGCCTCGTTGACGTCCGCCAGGTCGACGCGGTGGCTGATCATGCCGTCGAGGTCGATCCGCCCGGCCCGCCACAGGTCGACGACCAGGGCGATGGTGCGGGCCACCGGCGCCCCGCCGTAGAGCGAGGGCAGCAGGCGCTTCTCGTTGAAGAACAGCTCGCCCATGGTGAACTGCGCGAGGTCGTCCTGCGCGCCGGCGCCGATCACCACGACCGCGCCGCCGCGCCGGGCCGCGTCGTAGCCGGCCCGGACGGTGGCGGACCGGCCGACGGCCTCGAAGACGTAGTCGAAGCCGCCGCCGGGCAGGCCCTTCGCCGTCGCCTTGAGGTCCTCGGGGGCGATCGCCTCGGTCGCGCCGAAGGCCAGGGCCCGCTCGCGGCGCGAGACGACCGGGTCGACGACGGTGATCCGGGCGGCGCCGCAGACCCGGGCGCCCTGCACGGTGGCGACCCCGACCCCGCCCGCGCCGATCACCGCGACGGAGGCGCCGGGTTCGACCCGGGCGGTGTTGACGGCGGCGCCGACGCCCGTGGTCACCCCGCAGCCGATCAGCGCGGCGGCCTCGTACGGCAGGTCGGCGGGCACCTTGATGACGGCGTCCGCGGCGACCACGACCTCCTCGGCGAACGCCCCGGTGCCGTAGAACCCGGAGGCCTCGACCGCCGCGCCGCCGTCCTCGAAGCGGAAGCCGGGCGCGCCGAGCCGCCGCAGGCTGGCGATGCACAGGTGGCCGCGGCCCCGCTCGCAGTGCGCGCAGCGGCCGCAGGGCGCCATCCAGCAGAGCACCACGCGGTCACCGGGGGCGAGGCCGGCCACGCCCTCACCGACCTCCACGACCTCCCCGGCGCCCTCGTGCCCGGGGACGAACGGCGCGGGCTGCGGCAGGACGCCGCTCATCGCCGAGAGGTCGGAGTGGCAGAGGCTGGCCGCGCGCATCCGGACCCGTACGGCGCCCGGCCCGAAGCCGACGGCCGTCACGTCCTCCCGGACGTCGAGGGTCTCCTGGCCGGTCTTGTGCAGGACGGCTGCGCGCATGGGGCTGCTCCCGGTGTGCCTCGTGTGCTCGGTTTCCACGGTCGGGCCCGATTCTGACACGGGCGCCCCGACCCGACTAGAACACGTTCCAGGGCCGCTGTGGTCCGCCCCTCTACCGTCGAGTAGGGTCCGGGGCGAACGCGTTCGCGCACGTCCCGAGCCCGAGGAGCACCGTGATGTCCGACCTGCTGGAGAGTGTCCGCCCGGCGGCCGAGGTGCTGGCGGCGTTCGAGGCGGCCACCGGATTCATGCCGGTGGACGAGGGGCTGGCGCTGTACGCGGCGGCGGTGACGGCGGCGCGGCGCACCGGGCTGCCGGTGCTGGAGATCGGCACCTACTGCGGCCGCTCGGCGGTCCTGCTGGCGGCGGCCGCCCGGGAGACCGGGACGACCGCGCTGACGGTGGACCACCACCGCGGCTCGGAGGAGCAGCAGCCCGGCTGGGAGTACCACGACCCGACGCTGGTGGACCAGGAGGTGGGGCTGATGGACACCCTGCCGCGCTTCCGCCGGACGCTGCACGCCGCCGGGCTGGAGGAGCACGTGGTGGCGCTGGTGGGCCGCTCGCCGCGGATCGCGGCGCTGTGGGGGCGGCCGCTGGCCCTGGTGTTCATCGACGGCGGGCACACCGACGAGCACGCGACCGGCGACTACGAGGGCTGGGCCCCGCACCTGGCGCCGGACGGGCTGCTGGTGGTGCACGACGTGTTCCCGGACCCGGCGGACGGCGGCCAGGCCCCGTACCGGGTGTACCTGCGGGCGCTGGCCGAGGGCTTCGAGGAGGTCTCGGTGACGGGCTCGCTGCGCGTCCTGCGCCGGACCGCCGCGAGCTGACCGCCCGCCGATCCACCGCCCGATCCGCCCGCCGATCCGCCGAGCGGCCCCACAGCCCCGCACGGATGCTCTAACGTCGTGCCGGAGCTGTCGGGCGGAGGTTCGAACGGTACGGTGTCCGCGCAGCACCAGGCAGAGCATCGGCGGACGGTGGGGGCTAGCGGCACATGACGGACCAGCACAACACCGCTCCGGCAGTCTGGGATCCCACCGCGCGCGGCGGCGCGGGCGGCTGGGTGCGCGGCCCGCAGCGACCCGCCGGGCCCACCCCGGCTCAGCCCACCCCGCCGCAGCCGAACCCGGCGCAGCCCACCCCCGCTCAGCCCGCCGCCGGCGCCGCCGGGGACCAGGGCCCCCCGCTGGGCGCCCGCCCGTACCTGGCCGCCCCGAAGCCGCCGTCCGTGCCGCCGCCGGCGCCGTTCCCCTCCCACGCGTCCGCGCAGAACCCGGGGCCCGGCTACGTGTCCGGCGAGGCCCCCGGCCCCGGCTACGTGTACCCGCCGCAGCCGCCCGCCGGCCCGCAGCAGCCCCCGTACGTCCCGTACCAGGGACAGCCCGACTACCCCTCCGGCTACCCCTCCGACTACCCCTCCGGCTATCCCGCCGGCTACGAGGACCCGGACGACGAGGACCGTCCGAAGAACCGGAAGGCGCCGCTGCTGATCGGCTTCGCGCTGCTCCTGGTGGTGGCGGTCGGCGGCGGCCTGCTGGTGGCCGCCCGGAACAGCGGCGACAAGAAGGACCAGGCCTCGCCCGCCCCGCCGTCCGCCTCCGCGACGTCCACCGGGAACCCGCCGACGGGCCCGGCGCCCACCGGTACGGACGCCGCGCCGAACGGCGCCACCGACCCGGCCTCGTCCGCCGCGGCGCCGTCCCCGACCGCGAGCGGTGCCGGCGCCGACGCCAAGACGCAGGCACAGGCCCTGGACGGCCTGCTCACCGAGGGCGAGAGCGCGAAGGCCCCGATCGGCAGCGCGGTCGCCAAGGTGAGCAGCTGCCCGGCGAAGGCCGACATCGAGAGCGCGGCGCAGGTGTTCGACAACGGCGCCAAGCAGCGCGACGGACTGCTGCGCAAGCTCGCCGGGATGAGCGCCTCCGACGTGCCGGGCGGCGCGGACGCGATGGCGTCGCTGAAGTCCGCCTGGCAGCTGTCGGCCGACATCGACCGGGCGTACGCGAACTGGGCGCGGGCGGTCGCCGGCCAGGGCTGCTCGGGCTCGGCCCCGAACACCGCCGACAAGAAGCGGGCCGACGAGCTCAACCCGCAGGCCACCCAGGCGAAGAAGGACTTCGCGGGCAAGTGGAAGCCGATCGCCGACACGTACGGCCTCACCCCGCGCACCCAGGACAGGATCTGATCCACCCGTGACCGGCCCGAACGCCCGAACGCCCCGCCGTTCCACCCTGCTGCGCGCCACCACGGCGGTGGGCGCGGCCGTTCCGCTCTGTCTGGCGGGCTGGCTGGGCTGGCAGTCCCTCGGCCACTCCGCGGCGGTGGGCGGCACCGCCGCGCCGGCCACCTCCCCGGCCGGAACCGCCACCCCGGGCACCACCGCACCGGGAACCCCGGCCCAGACGCCGACGACCCCGACGACCCCGGCGCCCTCGACAACTCCGGCGACGCCCGCCCCGTCGAACACACCCGCCCCGTCGAACACACCCGCCCCGTCGGACACCCCGGTCTCCCCCACCGCGCTCACCGGCCGCACCATCCTGCTCGACCCCGGCCACAACCCCGGCAACTCCGCGCACACCGCCGAGATCAACCGCCTGGTCGACATCGGCAACTCCCGCAAGCAGTGCGACACCACCGGCACCGAGACCAACTCCGGCTACACCGAGGCCGAGTACACCCTGGACGTCTCCCGCCGGGCCCGCGCCATCCTGGCCGCCCGCGGCGCGACGGTGGTGCTGGCGCAGGACGGCGACCGCCCGTGGGGCCCCTGCGTCGACGAGCGCGCCCGGGCCGGCGCCGACGCGCACGCCGACGTGGCGCTGTCGGTGCACGGGGACGGCGGTCCGGCGGGCGGCAGCGGGTTCCACGTGATCCTCCCGGCGAAGGTGGTGGCCGGGAAGGCGGACAACGCGGCGATCGTCGAGCCCTCGCGCCGGCTCGGCCTGCTGCTGCGCGAGCACTTCCGCGCCGCGACGGGCGAGCCGTACGCGGACTACACCGCGAGCGACGGCCTGGACACCCGCTCCGACCTGGGGGGTCTGAACCTGTCCACGGTGCCGAAGGTGTTCATCGAGTGCGGTAACATGCGCAACCCGGTGGACGCCAAACGGATGACGGATCCTCAGTGGCGGCAGCGGGCGGCCCAGGGCATCGCCGACGCGCTGACGGCGTATCTGACCACCCGGTAAGGGAGTTGGGCCGGGGCGGCCGGCGGCGTGCGCGCCGCCCGGGTCGTGCCTTCGGCAACGACTTCGCCCCATTCCCGGTCCCGCCGTGCACCGGCGGTGCGGTTGGGCCTAGGCTTCTGGTCCGTTCGGGAGTTTCGGCCGGTCAGCCCGACCGCACGAACCGCCGTCCACGACACGTCAACGAGGGGAACGTTAGTGAATCTGCGCGCTCTCACCAGGGGAGACGCCGCCGTCGCCGGCGCGGCCGTCCTGCTCTTCATCGCCTCCTTCCTGCCCTACTGGACGGTGGACTGCACCGGCCGGTACTGCGGCGACACGTCGCAGAACGCGTGGAGCACCCAGCTGTTCCCCATCCTGCCTTCGATCTACCTGCTCGGTATCGCCTCCGCGGTGCTGATCCTGCTGCACCGCTTCCAGGGCGAGGCCGCGGCCGGGCGCCAGGTGCTCGGCCTGCGGCTGGACCAGTGGGGTATCTCCTTCGCCGTCGTCGCGCTGTGGACGTCGCTGTGGTCGCTGGCCGGCGGCCCGGCCGGCGGCAGCTTCGGGCACGGCTTCGGCGCCTGGCTCGGCCTCATCGCGCTGATCGTGCTGGCCGGTGCGGCCGCGGCCGCGCCGCTGGTGCCCGCGCTGAAGGCCCCGCTGGTCGCCGACCGTCCGGCGGCCGTCCCCTACCAGGGCGGCTACCCGGCCCCGGGCCAGCCGGTGCAGCCCGGCCAGTACGGCTACCCGGCCCCGGGCCAGGACCCGAACCAGGCCCCGGCGTACGGCGCCCAGCCCGGTGGCTACGGCTACCCGGCGGCCGGCCAGCCGCAGCCGGCGCAGGCCGGTCAGCCGCAGGACGCGGCCGCTGCCCCGCAGCCGGTCCCGGCCGCGCAGCCGCAGCCGACCCCGGCCGCCCCGGCGGCCGACTTCGCACCGTTCTGGTTCGCCGTCCCGGCCCCGCGTTCGCTGGCGTCGAAGGACAACCCGGCGGGCGCCCCCGTCGGCGAGCTGGTGCCCGGCACCTGGTACCTGGCGGTCGAGCAGCGCGGCAGCGCGCTGGTCGCCCAGCTGCAGGACGGCACCGTCGGCCTGCTGGCCGACACCTCGGGCATCCAGCGCGGCTGACGCCCCCGCCGGTACGACGAAGGGGTGGGACCGGATCTCTCCGGTCCCACCCCTTCGCGTTGCCCGTACGGGCCTCAGCCGTCCTACGGGCCTCGGCCACGGCCACGGGCCTCAGCAGCAGTCCTGGACCACCAGCCCGGCGGGCAACTGCTCCCCGCCGAAGACCGCGACCGTCGCCGGGTCGCCGCCGAGCGCGGCGACCGCGAGCAGCAGCGCGCCGGCCGTCCAGGTGGTGCGCTCCTCCGGCCAGACGGCGTCGTCCTCGAAGACGTACCCGGTCCAGTAGGAGCCGTCCTCGTGCCGCAGGTGCTTCTGGATCCAGCGCAGGATCTCCACGGCGCGGTCGGATCGGCCGATCGCCCAGAGCGCGAGGGCGAGTTCGGCGCTCTCGCCGCCGGTCACCCACGGGCGGTCGCTGACGCAGCGCACGCCGAGGCCGGGGACGACGAAGCGGTCCCAGTCCCGGTCGATCCGTTCCAGCGCCGCGTCGCCGCGCAGTCCGGTGCCGAGCACCGGGTAGTACCAGTCCATCGAGTAGCGGCCCTTGTCGAGGAACCGCTCGGGGTGGTGGGTGATGGCGTGTCCCAGCCGGCCGGCGGCGAGTTCCCAGTCGGGCTGCGGCTCCTCCAGGTACTCGGCGATGGCCAGCCCGCAACGCAGCGCGTGCAGCATGCTGGACGAGCCGGTGAGCAGCGCCTCGTCGGTGGCGGTGCCGTCCTCGTCGAGGCGCCAGGCGATCGGGCCGCCGGGCAGCCGCTGGCCGACGATGAAGTCCAGGGCGCGCCGGACGACGGGCCAGATCCACTCCAGGAAGGCGTCGTCGCCGGCGCTGAGGTGGTGGTGCCAGACGCCGACGGCCACGTAGGCGCAGAAGTTGGTCTCCTTGGCCCGGTCGGTGACGGCGCCGTCGGTGTAGGCGGCGTACCAGGAGCCGTCCGGGTTCTGGGTGGCGGCGAGCCAGCGGTAGGCGGCCTCGGCGGCGGCGTGCTCGCCGGCGGTGTCGAGGGCCATGGCGGCCTCGGTGTGGTCCCACGGGTCGAGGTGGTGGCCGGCGAACCAGGGTATGGCGCCGTCGGGGAGCTGTTCGGCCAGGATGCTGCGGACGGTGCCGGCGGCCTGCTCGGCGTCGAGCACCCCGTCGAGCAGCAGTGCCTCGGGGACGGCGGCGGTCATGCGTCCACGCGCCCGGGCTCGGTCCGCCGCGGCTTGGACGCGTAGGCGACGAAGCTCTTGCCGATGACCGGGTTGAGCGCCCGTTCGGCGGCCTTGGTGAGGGTGCTGATCACCGGGGTGCCGACGATGTCCCAGACCAGCAGCTGGTGGTAGGCCTTGACCGGCAGCGCCTTGTCGTTGTTCACGCCGACCGCGCACTTGATCCACCAGTACGGCGAGTGCAGCGCGTGCGCGTGGTGGGTGCCGTAGGGCTCCAGGCCGGCGTCCTTGAGCTTGCCGAGCAGTTCGTCGCCCCGGTAGATCCGGATGTGGCCGCCCTCGACCTCGTGGTACTCGTCGGACAGCGTCCAGCAGATCTTCTCGGGCAGCCAGCGCGGCACGGTGACGGCGAGCAGCCCACCCGGCTTGAGCACCCGGAACATCTCGTTGAGCACACCCTTGTCGTCCGGTATGTGCTCCATCACCTCGGAGATGATGATCTTGTCGAAGTAGTCGTCCTCGAACGGCAGCGCCAGCGCGTTGCCCTCCATCGCGACCGCCGACGCGCCCTCCGGGGCCTCACCGGCCTGCTCCATCGCGGCGAACCACTTCTGGACCTCGGCGATCTCCTCGGCGTTCTGGTCGAGGGCGATCACGTTGGCGCCGCGGCGGTAGCACTCGAACGCGTGCCGGCCCCCGCCGCAGCCCAGGTCGAGCACCCGGTCGCCGGGGGCGAGCGGGAAGCGCGAGAAATCGACGGTCAGCACTGCAGGGCTCCCATTCCTTTTGCTACCAAGCGAACTTGACGCCGCGTCAGTTCGATCCCGCTACCGCTCCGGACCGGGCGGCCGGGGCCGCCGGGCGGGCGCCGCGCAGGGCGGCCGGAGCGGCTCAGGGCACGTACCGCCAGCCCGGCCCGGAGCGGGCCCGGGCGCCGGCGCCGGTGGCGATCGCCGCCCGGTAGGCGTCGGCGGTCAGCTCGGCGGCCCGCGCCCAGGTGAACCGGGCCAGCACCCGCTCCCGGCCGGCCGCGCCGAGCCGGGCGCGCAGTCGCGGGTCGTCCAGCAGCCGGCCGAGCGCCGCCGCCAGCCGGTCCGGCTCCCCCGGCGGCACGGCCAGGCAGGTCTCCCCGTCCGGCCCGGCCACCTCGGGGATCGCACCGCCGGTGGTGGCGACCAGCGGGGTGCCGGTGGCCATCGCCTCGGCGGCGGGCAGCGAGAAGCCCTCGTACAGCGACGGCACGCAGGCCACCTCGGCCGAGCGGTAGAGGTCGACCAGCTCCTGGTCGGTCAGACCGCTGCGGAACTCGATGTGGTCGGCCAGCCCGAAGCGGCGCACCGCCTCCGCCACCGGGCCGTCCTCCTTCTGCGGCTTGCCGACCACCACCAGGTGCGCGGGGCGCTCGGTGCGCACCTTCGCCAGCGCCTCGACCAGGAACACCAGGCCCTTGAGCGGGACGTCCGCGCTGGAGGTGGTGACGATCCGTCCGGGGACGCGGGCGATCTCCTCGGAGGGCGACCAGAGCCGGGTGTCGGCGCCGATCGGCACCACCGAGATCGCGCCCGGCGCGGCGCCCAGGTGCTCGGCGATCTCGCGCTGCGAGGTGCCGGAGACGGTGATCACGTGGTCCAGCCTGGCGGCGACCCGGCGCTGCATCCGGGTGAAGGCGTACCAGCGGCGCAGCGACAGCCGCTTGCCCCGGGTGGTGGCCGCGTCCAGCTCCAACTGCCGGTCCACGGTGATCGGGTGATGGATCGTGGTGACCAGCGGGAAGCCGTGCCGGGCCAGGCCGAGCAGGCCGTAGCCGAGCGTCTGGTTGTCGTGCACCACGTCGTAGCGGCCCTTGTGCCGGGCCAGGTACTGGCGGGCGCGCAGCGAGAAGGTCAGCGGCTCGGGGAAACCGCCGGTGCGCATGGTGGCGAACTCCAGCACGTCCACCGGACTGCGGAACTCGCCGCGGGCGGGCGTGCGGAACGGGTCCTCGGCGCGGTAGAGGTCCAGGCTGGGCAGCTCGACCAGGCGCACCGAACCGGGGCCCTCGACCTCGTCCAGCACCGGGTACGGCTGGGCACCGATCACGTCCACGTGGTGGCCGAGCCTGGCCAGCTCGCGGGAGAGGTGGCGCACGTACACGCCCTGACCGCCGCAGAAGGGGTCCCCGCGGTACGACAGCAGGGCAATCCGCAGCGGCTGCGCGGTCATCCTCGGGCCCTCATCTCTAGCTGCTATTCCTGTGCTGCTGCTGTCTCTGCGTTGGCGACGGCGCTGCCGCCGGTCGCTAAAGTAGATCAGGTTTCAGTGGCTGTGGAACTCGTCATCGACCATGTGAACAATGAGAGACCTCGAAGATACCGGCCCGTAGCTTTCCCTCAGGAGCCAGGGCTGGTGATTCCCGCCACGCCGACCCTGCCGACCTTGTGGAGCACGCCGCCACCCACGCGCCCCGGGAGCACTCCTTGCCGCCGCCGACCACCTCCACGAGCCCCACCACCCCGCCCCCCGCACAGCCGGGCGAGCCCCCGCTGACCGCCCGCCAGGCCGAACGCCGGCGCCGGATCCTGCGGGCCGCCACCGCCCTGGCCGCCCGGGGCGGGTACGAGGCGGTGCAGATGCGGGAGGTCGCGGAGACCGCGCAGGTCGCCCTCGGCACGCTCTACCGGTACTTCCCGTCCAAGGTGCACCTGCTGGTCGCGGTCATGCTGGAGCAGTTGCAGGGCCTCCAGGAGCACATCCGGCGCCACCCGCCGACCGACCCCGAACCGGCCCCGCGGGTCGCCGACACGCTCACCCGCGCCTTCCACGCGCTCCAGCGCGAACCGCTGCTCGCCGAGGCGATGGTCCGGGCGCTGTCCTTCGCGGACCGCTCCGTCGGCGCCGAGGTGGACCAGGTCAGCACCGCCACCGGCCAGCTCATCCTGGACGCCATCGGCCAGTCCGGGCCACCCAGCGAGAGCCAGCGCGCGGCCGTCCGGGTGATCGAGCACACCTGGCACTCCGCCCTGGTCGCCTGGCTCTCCGGCCGCGCCTCGATCGCCGAGGTCCGGGCCGACCTGCACACCGCGGCCAGGCTGCTCACCCTGCCCTGACTGGAACCTGTTCCTGCCCGGGCAGGAGGGGCCGGCCGCGCCCGGCGGTTAAAGTCGACGGACAGCACAACTTCATCCCGTCCCTCCCCCGGGGGAAGCCGGTGCGAATCCGGCGCTGACCCCGCAACCGTGAGCCCGGCCCCGTGACGGCCCGGGCGAGTCGGACCGCCCGTGGAGGGGCGAGCGGCCAGCCCGGGCCCGCCACGCGCACCGCCCGGCACCGTCGAGGACTACGGAACGGCCCCGCCGGGCCACCACCGCTCACCGAAAGGCACACCCCCACCATGCTCACCGCCGCCCGCCTGGGCGCCGCCGCCCTGTCCGCCGCGCTCCTCGCCGGCGCCGCCGCCGGACCGGCCCTCGCCGACAGCCCCGCGCCCACCGCCGCCGCCGTCCCCGACGGCCTCTACGGCAAGGGCGACCCGACGTACGACGGCGTCTGGCGGCAGTCCCTCGCGCTCACCGCGCTCGCGGCGGCCAAGGCCACCCCGGCCGACTCCGCCGTCGGCTGGCTCACCGGACAGCAGTGCGAGGACGGCGGCTGGCCCTCCTTCCGGGCCGCCGGCGCCGCCTGCGACCCCAAGACCGAGGACAGCAACGCCACGGCCGTCGCCGTCCAGGCCCTCGTCGCCCTCGGCGGGCACCAGGAAGCCGTCGACAAGGGCGTCCAGTGGCTCAAGGCCACCCAGAACGCCGACGGCAGCTGGCCCTACAACCCCGGCGGCCCCGGCGACGCCAACTCCACCGGCCTCGCCGTGAACGCCCTCTTCGCCGCCAAGACCGACCCGGCCGGCGTCGCCAAGACGGGCAGGAACGCCTTCGACGGGCTCGCCCTCTTCCAGCTCGGCTGCACCGCCCCCGCCGACCAGCGCGGCGCCTTCGCCTACCAGCCCGACCCGTCCTCCGGTGCGCTCGCCCCCAACGCCCTCGCCAGCGCCCAGACCTCGCTGGCCGCCGCCGGCGGCCACCTCCCGGTCGCCACCACCGCCCGCACCGACGCCGCCCCCAAGGCCCTCGGCTGCGACTCCGCCTCCGCCGCGGCTACTCCCGTCGCGCACGCCGACTCCGGCGAGGCCGCCGGGGCGTACCTCACCGCCCAGCTCGCCGCGGGCGGCAACCACCTCACCCTCACCACCCCCGGCGCCGCCCCCACCCCCGACTACAACGCCACCGCCTGGGCCGCCCTCGGCCTCATCCAGAGCGGCCACCCCCAGCAGGCCGCCGGCGCCGTCGACTGGCTCGCCAAGGAAGGCGCCGGCTGGACCAAGGGCGGCACCGACGCCGCCGCCACCGCCAGCCTCCTGCTCGTCACCCAGGCCGCCCAGCGCGACACCGCCCCGCTGACCGCCGAGCTCACCGCCCTCGGCCCGGCCCTCAAGGCCACCGCCGGCCCCGCCCCGACGACGGCGGCGGCCAAGAAGGACGACGGCATCGGCCAGTACTGGCTGATCATCGTCGGGCTCCTCGTCGGCCTCGGCGGCGGGCTCCTCCTCAGCCTCCAGCGCAAGCGCGGCCAGAGCCTGTGACACCCCGCCCCGCGTACCTGGGCCGTCTGGCCCGCCGCCGTGGCCGCCGCGCTCTCGGCTCGCTGCTCGGTGCGGTGCTCGGTGCGGTGCTCCTGCTGGTCGCCTCCGCCGGGGCGCCCGCGGAGGCGGCGACGGGGTACCGGTACTGGTCGTTCTGGCGTGCCGGCGGCGACGGGTGGCTGTACCAGCAGCAGGGGCCGGCCGTCGCCGTGCCGCCGGACGGGGCCGTCGACGGGTGGCGGTTCGCGGTGAGTCCGGACGGCGGGCAGGATGCGGCGCGGCCCCGGACGGCGGGCGACTTCGCCGCCGTCTGCGCGGACACGCCCGCGCAGACGGGCCGCAAGCGGGTCGCGGTCGTACTGGACTTCGGCACCGCCGCCGACTCCGGTTCGGGTTCGGGTTCGGGTTCGGGTTCGGGTTCTGCCTCCGGCTCCAGCTCCAGCTCCAGCTCCGGATCGGGTTCTGGCTCCGGCTCCGGCTCCGGCTCCGGCTCCGGTTCCGCCGAGGCTCCGCCCGAGCAGCGGAGCGCGTGCGCCAGCGTCGTCTCGAACGCCACCTCGGCCGAGGTGCTGGCCGCCGTCGCCCCGCCGCTGCGCTACGACGCCAACGGCCTGCTCTGCGCCATCGCGGGCTTCCCGAAGGCCGGGTGCGCCGACCAGCTCGGGTCGGCGGCCAAGCCGGCCGGCCCGTCCGGCGACGGCGGCGGCTCGGACTCCGGCCCGGACTCCGGCCCGGACGTCGGCCTGATCGCCGGTGGAGCGCTGATCGCCGTGCTGGCCGGCGGTGCCGTCTGGCAGGCGCGCCGCCGCCGCACCTCCTGAAGCCTCCCGAGCCGCTCCCCCTCCGGCCCCCTCCACCTGGACTGACCCATGAGCACCGCCCGCGCCACCCGCCCGCCCACCGGACCCCGGCAACTGCACCCCGGGGCCTGGTGGTTGTGGGCGCTCGGACTGGGCGCGGCGGCGACCCGCACCACCAATCCGGTGATCCTGCTGCTGCTCGCCGCCGTCGCCGGGTACGTGGTCGCGGCCCGACGCGGCGACGCGCCCTGGTCGCGTTCGTACGGCGCGTTCCTGCGGCTGGGCCTGCTGGTGCTGGGCATCCGGCTGGTGTTCGCGGTGCTGCTCGGCTCGCCCGTCCCAGGCACGCACGTGCTGTTCACGCTTCCCGAAGTGCCGCTTCCCACCTGGGCGCAGGGGGTGCGGATCGGCGGCCGGGTGACCGTGGAGGGACTGCTCGCGGCCCTGTACGACGGGCTGCGCCTGGCCACCCTGCTGGTCTGCGTGGGCGCCGCGAACGCGCTGGCCAGCCCGGCCCGCCTGCTGCGCGCCCTGCCCGGCGCACTGTACGAGGCGGGCGTGGCGGTGGTGGTGGCGATGACCTTCGCGCCGAACCTGGTCGCGGACGTCCGCCGGCTGCGGGCGGCCCGGCGCCTGCGCGGCCGCACCGACCGGGGGATCGCCGCCGTGCTGAGCGTCGGACTGCCCGTCCTGGAGGGCGCGTTGGAGCGTTCGGTGGCGCTGGCCGCGGCGATGGACACCCGCGGCTTCGGCCGCACTGCGGACGTCCCGCGCCGGCTCGCCCGGGCGACGGCCGCGCTCACCCTGGCCGGCCTGCTCGGGATCTGCCTGGCCGCGTACGGGCTGCTGACCGCCGGCGGTGCGGGCTGGGCACCGCCGGTGCTGCTGCTGGGGCTGGCCGCCGCCTTCGCCGGGCTGCTGCTGGGTAGCCGACGCTCCGTCAGAACGCGCTACCGTCCCGATCCCTGGGCGCTGCCCGAGTGGCTGACCGCCGGATCGGGCGCCGCCGTCGCCGGGTTGACCATCTACCTGTCCACGCGCGACCCGGCCGCCTTCGCGCCCACCGTCGTCCCGCCGACCGTCCCCGCGCTGCCGCTGGCCGCCGTGCTGGCCGTACTGCTCGGCCTGGTACCGGCGTTCGCCGCCCCGACCCCGCCCCGGAGGGCTTCGTGATCACCTTCGAGCAGGTCTCCGTCCGGTACGCGGACGCCGCCGCCCCCGCCGTCGCGGACGTCGACCTGACCGTGCCCGAAGGGGAACTCTGCCTGCTGGTGGGCCCGTCGGGCTCCGGCAAGTCCACCCTGCTGGGCGCGGTCAGCGGGCTCGTCCCGCACTTCACCGGCGGCACCCTGCACGGCCGGGTCACGGTCGGCGGCCGGGACACCCGCGAGCACCGGCCGCGCGAACTCGCCGACCTGGTCGGCACGGTGGGCCAGGACCCGCTGGCGCACTTCGTCACCGACACCGTCGAGGACGAACTCGCCTACGGCATGGAGTCCCTGGGCCTGCCCGCCGACGTGATGCGGCGCCGGGTCGAGGAGACCCTCGACCTGCTCGGCCTCGCCGACCTGCGCGACCGCGCCCTCACCTCCCTCTCCGGCGGCCAGCAGCAGCGCGTCGCGATCGGCTCGGTGCTCACCGTGCACCCGCGCGTCCTGGTCCTCGACGAGCCCACCTCGGCGCTGGACCCGGGCGCCGCCGAGGAGGTGCTGGCCGTCCTCCAGCGGCTCGTGCACGACCTCGGCACCACCGTGCTGATGGCCGAGCACCGGCTGGAGCGCGTCGTCCAGTACGCCGACCAGGTGCTGCTGCTCACCCCGGGCGCCCCGCCCGTCCTCGGCGAGCCCGCCGAGGTGATGGCGCACTCGCCGGTGCACCCGCCGGTGGTCGGCCTCGGACGGCTCGCCGGCTGGCGGCCGCTGCCGCTGTCCGTCCGCGACGCCCGCCGCAAGGCCGCCGGGCTGCGCTCCCAGTTGGACGGTCTGCACCCGGACGCGGCCCCCGTTCCAACCGTTTCGACCGCCGCACCGATCGCCGCCGCCGAACGCCTCGCCGTCCGGCGCGGCCCCGTCCAGGCCCTGCGCGGCGTCGACCTGGCGCTGCACGCCGGCGAGATCACCGCCCTGATGGGCCGCAACGGCGCCGGCAAGTCCACCCTGCTGGGCAGCCTGGTCGGCCTGCACACCCCCGCCTCCGGCCGGGTGACGGTCGGCGGCCGCACCCCGCACCGCACCCGCCCGGCCGAACTGATCCGCCAGGTCGGCCTCGTCCCGCAGGACCCGCGCGACCTCCTCTACGGCGAGAGCGTCACCGCCGAATGCGCCGCCGCCGACACCGACGCGGACGCCACCCCCGGCACCTGCCGCGCCCTGGTCGAACGACTGCTGCCCGGCATCGCCGACACCGCCCACCCGCGCGACCTCTCCGAAGGCCAACGGCTCACCCTCGCGCTCGCCGTCGTGCTCACCGCCCGGCCCCCGCTGCTGCTGCTCGACGAGCCGACCCGAGGCCTCGACTACGCCGCCAAGGCCCGGCTGGTGGAGATCCTGCGCGACCTCGCGGCACAAGGCCACGCCGTCCTGCTCGCCACCCACGACGTCGAACTCGCCGCCGAACTCGCCCACCGCACGGCGATCCTGGCCGAGGGCGAGATCGTCGCCGACGGCCCGACGGCCGACGTCGTCGTCTCCTCCCCCGCGTTCGCCCCGCAGGTCGCCAAGGTGCTGGCACCCGGCCCGTGGCTCACCGTCCGCCAGGTCGCGGAGGCGCTGAGCGCATGAGCCACCCCGTTCCTTCCGGTGTTCCCGCCGGTCGCCCCGCTCCTTCCGCCGTTCCCGCCGGTCGCCCCGTGCCCCTCGGCCGCCGATCCGTAACGGTCCTGCTCCTGACCTCCCTCGTCGGGGTGACGGCCTTCGGCTGGCCGCTGCTCGCCTCCACCAAGTCCGCCCTGGTCGGCCACGCCACCGACGCCCCCTGGCTGTTCGCCCTGCTGCTGCCGCTGCTCCTCGCCGTCGTCATCGCCCAGATCTCCGAGGGCCGCACGGCGGGCGGCGGCGCGCCCGGCCTGGACGCCAAGTCCGTGGCCCTGCTCGGGGTGCTCGCGGCGGCGGGCGCGGCACTGCGGCCGCTCGGCGCGGGCACGGCGGGGCTGGAGCCCATGTTCTTCCTCATGGTGCTGTCCGGCCGGGTGCTCGGGCCGGGCTTCGGCTTCGTCCTCGGTTCACTGTCGATGTTCGCGTCCGCGCTGCTCACCGGCGGCGTCGGGCCCTGGCTGCCGTTCCAGATGCTCGCCATGGGCTGGGTCTGCCTCGGCGCCGGCCTCCTCCCGGGCGCCGCACGTCTGCGCGGCCGGCCCGAGCTCTGGCTGCTCGCGGGCTACGGCGCGCTGGCCTCCGTCCTCTACGGCACGATCATGAACCTCCAGGGCTGGCCGTACATCGCCGGGCTCTCCGGCTCCATCTCCTTCGTCCCCGGCGACCCGCTGCCCGCCAACCTGGTCCGCTTCGCCGCCTACTGCCTCACCACGTCGCTGGGCTGGGACCTCCCCCGCGCCGCCCTCACCGTCGTCCTCTGCCTCACCCTCGGCACCGCCGTCCTGCGTGCCCTGCGTCGCGCCACCCGCCGGGCCGCCTTCGACGCGCCGGTGGCGTTCCGTCCGCCCGAGTCCCGGCCGCCGGGCGGGTGAACTCCGCCTCCCCACCCCGGGGCCGACTACGGCAGGGCCCGCGACACCCTCGGAGCCCGGCACTCCCCGCACACCTGCCCGACACCCGCGACGGGCCGCCCGCACAAGCCGTCCCGCCCGGGGCACTCATGCCGACGCGGCCCCGGCCCGCCGCCGCCCGGCGGAGTCGACGGAACGGGCGGCACCTTCGCCAACCGCCCTGCCAGGACCGCCCCCACGCTGTGCGTGACCCTCTCCGGCAAGGGCGCGGCCAGAATCCCCGCCAGCGCCTCCCCGCTCCACCCGCCCGCGAGGAGCCCCTCCACCCGCGCGGCCTGATCGCACAGCGGCTTGCCCGCCAGCGCCATCCTGGGATCCCTGCGCCCGAGTTCGAGCAGCAGCGCCATGCCCGCCGTCAACTTCCCGGACGGAGGGACGGAGGGAACTTCCGCTTCCTTCACCCTCACCTTTCCGGAAGGGCTTCCCGCCTTCCCGTCGCCCGCCACCCCAGCTCCGGGCCCACCGGCGGCCGGGGACACGGGAAGCGGCGGCACGGTGTGAACCGCCTTGCCCGTCACCGGCACTTCGTGCACCGAGACGATCGTCCGCACCTGCCCCGTCACCGGATCCCGCTGCGTCCGCCGCACGTAGTGCCCGGCCGCTTCCAGCTCACGGAGTGCCCGCGCCACCGTCGCCCGCCCCTCGACGCTCTTCGCCGCCAGCGTCCGGATGTCCTCCCGCGCACCGTCCGGCAGGCTGAGCAGGTAGCTGAGCAGCCCACGCGCCGTCCAGCTCAGCGAGTGCTTCCGGACGACGTGGCCGTTGTCGAGGATCGTGTACCCGGGTGAGTGCTTCGGGATACGATGAATGTGCATTCGGGAGCCCTTTACTCCTAGTGCCATTCCCCGGGGTGTTAGCGCACCGCCGGGGCTCACTTGTGCCGCGCAAGGGTCGTTTCTCCGAACCCCCGCGCCGACCCAATGATCACCGTAATGCGCTAACCAAGCGTCAAACTCCCCACCACCGCACCCAAACGGGCGGCGCGAGCGCGCACACCCCAGCGCCCCCCAGGCTCACACGCCCGGGACGCGCCCCACCTCATGGGCGAGTTGCTACGTTCGACTCATGGCTGACCACGAAACCGCGTTCCGGCCACTGGACGGCACGGAACTGCTCGGCACGGTCACCCCTCCCCAACTCCCCCAGTGGCACTCGCCGTTCGCACTCACGGTGCCGGCATCACCCGCGAAGAGGGCGGCTTCACCTCGACCCCGAAAGGCTCTGCGCCGACGCGCAGTCGCCAGTGCTCATCGTCCACGGAACGAAGGACACCTTCGTCGACGTCGAACTGTCCCGCCGGTTCGCACCTCTGTTCGGCGCCGGAGCCGAACTGTACGAACCCGACGGCGCACAGCACGGCTTCGCCGTGCACGACGACCCCACGTACGCACACCCGCAGTCACAGGCGTGGCAGCGCGAGGTCGTCGCCAAGGTCGCCGACTTCCTCTCCCTCCAGCCTCCGCCATGTATGCCCATGCGCTTCTCCTCTCGAAGTCCTTGCCAAGATCAGATATTGCTCGGGTTGAGACAAGAGGGCCGCCCTCACGGGCCGCCGAAACAGAGCGCCAGCAGCATCGCCGCGAGCGCGGCCGCTCCCGCAATCGACACCGCGCAGGCGGCGAAGAATGCTTTGTGACGGCGGCCATCGAATGAATCACACCTCACCGGTGTGCGCTCCGATGGTGGCGACGCATCAGCACGCGGGCGTCAACAGCACCGGAGTAGTCGAACCGGGCCACGGACTCCGCCTCCCGAACGTCCAGTTCGGCGCATTGCTCACAGTCGCCGACCGGCCCCGGAGCGGTATCGCGCCCCGCCTCCATCAGTTCCACCGGGACACCCAGTTCGCCTCACGTACGCGGGCCTCCAGGTGCTCACGCCGCAACCGCAGCCACTCGCCGTTCGCGGCCTCGAACCGTACGAAGGCCCGAATGGTTCCGTCGCCGTCCCGCAACCACTCGCCGCCCTGCTCGTCACGTACGCGGTAGCAACGCGCCGCCGGGTCCCAGCGGATGCCGTACCCGTGCGTGGCGGCCGGATCCAGCTCCCGCACCGCCTGCCGTGACAGCCTGGCCGCCCTCGCGACGGCGACTCCGTCCTGCGCCATTCGCACACTCCCTTACGCACCGAACCCGCAACGTCACTCGACGCTACGGGTTCGTCACTGTGCGAAGGGGTAGGGTTTCTGCCACCAACTCCGGCAGCCCTCTATGCGGCCATCCCGATCGACTCGGCGAGTCGACGCCCGGCCTCCTGGACCGGCGAACGGCCATCAATCAACCCTCGGACCATGGCCCGCGTCTCCTCGTTCCACCGGGCCGTCTCGGGCGCGACCGCAACGGCGTCCGTGAGCAGTTCCACCACGGACGCCGATTCCCCACGAAGGGCGTGTGCCCGCGCGACCTCGATCAGATGGCGACCACGGCGCGGAATCGCCGTGACCTCGGCCACCGGCAACCGTCGAGCCCACCGAAGCGCGGTACCGGTCTGGCGAAGCTCGACCGCCACAGTGACCGAGTGCAGCCCGACCGCCTGACGGGAGCCCGACGTCGGGGCGCTCCAGAAGCCTACGGGAAGGCGCTCGGCAACGGCTGCCGCACGGTCGATCCAGCCCCAGGCCTCACCGGCCTCACCGGCGACCGCATGCGTGATGGCGGCGTGGAATGCCATGTCCGCCCACGCCGAGGCCAGTTCCGGCGAATCCCCGCGGACGGGGTCGAGCAGGCGAAGAGCTTCCTCGGTCAGCGACTGGGCGCTGTCCCACTGGCCGGACTTCCGGAACGCCTCCACCAGGAACCAGCACGCCCGCGCGATCGCCCGCCGGTCGTCCGACGCCCGTGCGGTGGCCAGCGCCCGTTCGGCGACCCGCCAGACCAGGTTGCCGTCCCCTTGGAAGGCCGCATACATCTGCGTCAGGTTCAGTGCGCTGGCGTACATCACCTCCGCCCGACGCCGGTCGGCGCAGTCCTGATGCGCAACCGCCAGGGAGGCCGCCGACACGAGCGCCGGCAGCAACTCCGCCAAGGCGGTCCGATGGTCGCCTCTGGTCGTCCTGGTCCGCCAGGCGTTCGCCAGCTGAACCTCGATGTGGTCGAGGTTGGGTACCGGCCCACCGGCCGACCCGAGCTGCACACCGTCAACCGCCCGCCGGACGGAGTCCAGCGCCGCGTGTTCCACGCCCGAGTACAGCGCCCTGGGCATGCTGACGTCGCCCGTCAGCAACGAGAGATCATCAACCCCCAAGTGCTGAGCAATGCGCACGAGCATCGGCAGGCGCGGCGGCAGCAACGCCCCGTTCTCCACCTGCTTCAGCCAACTCGGCGACCGCCCCAGCAGCGCGGCCAACACCGGACGAGACTTCCCGGCGCGCTCCCGGTAGTACTGGATGCGCCGGCCAACGGGCAGAGCGGGATCCACAGCCATGCCATCAGCGTAGGGCCGCCGGGTCGATCAAGGCAGCCGGAGAACGGAATTGGGCACGCTCCGAATCCAGGCCACCGGAGGACGGGGTGACCCCTCCCGCACCGACGTATCCCCGATCCAGAGCGACGGGTCGAACTCTGGGTGGGGTCCGCACGGGCGTACAGCCGACACGGCAGACTGGCCATGGAACACAGGGCGCTCAGAATCGCGAAGAGCTGTGCGCCGGAAGACATCCGTCGGCGCCGTCCCGGAACTTCGCCGCTTCTGCCAGGAATTGGGAGTCCGGACTTGACCGACCAACGCGAGCCGTTCCTCTACGTCGTCGTCTGCGCCTCGGGCATCGCGGACGACGTCGGCACCTTGATCAGCGCCGCCCAGGCCGAAGGCTGGCAGGTCGGCGTCATCGCCACCCCCCATGGGCTCGGGTTCATCGACCCGGAAACCGTCGAGCGCCAGACCGGCTACCCGATCCGCTCGGCTTGGCGCACTCCCGGAGTCCCCCAGCCGCTTCCCCCGGCGGACGCCATCGCCGTGGCGCCCGCCACGTTCAACACCATCAACAAGTGGGCCGCCGGGATATCCGACACCCTTGCGCTCGGCATTCTCTGCGAGGCGTACGGGCTCGGCATCCCCACTGCCGTTCAGCCCTACGTCAACTCGGCCCAAGCAGCCCATCCCGCGTACGGCGAGAGCCTGGAACGACTCCGCTCGATGGGCGTCCTGATCGGCGACTACATCCCCCACAAGCCGAAGTCCGGCGGAGGCCGCGACAAGTACAACTGGACCCACGTCCTCGACCTGCTCCGCCCCGTGCTGACCTCGGTCACAGAGCAGAACTGACAACGCGCCGAGCCCGTCATCCGCTACGAAGCGACCAGGCCGGTCACAGCCATCGACGAGTGGCCATGACTGGCTCGGTCATCGTTCGAGGCCCGGCTCGTATCGCCCACTTCACCGTCGTAGCGCCGAGAACCAGGCAAGGGCTTCCATGTCCTCGCGACCCCCCAGGTGCCGGCGCACCGGGCGTAGTCGCCCACCCGCCCCGCGCCGGCCGCCTGGAGAGCATCGATCACCTTCTCGACATGACTCTCCGGGACAGATATCCCGATCTTCAAACGCGCCATGCCCGGCCCCTGACAACCAGTGCCGGCCAACACTTTCGCAACAGGCCCTGGATCCCGAGATCCAGCCGCCCTGCGAGGCGGCGGCTCCGCACCGCGTCGTCACGCGCCGTCCGCGAGGTCGCGCAGCGTCTGCCGCCGGACCCACCAATCTTCGGCCGAACCGTATCCCCCGTCACAGCGGCGATGGAAAACGTTACGTACTGTGCTGACAGGCGAGTTGACGCTAAGTCAGCCAGCCGAACGCAGGACGCCTAACGAGATACGAGGAGAGGGTCCGACATGTCCCGACCAGCACACATCGCCATGGTGAACATCCCGGCGCACGGCCACGTCAACCCCAGCCTGGAGGTGATGCGGGAGCTGGTCGCCCGCGGCCACCGGGTCAGCTATGTCAACGACCCGTCGTTCGCCGAGCAGGTCGAGTCCACCGGCGCCCGACTCGTACCCCACGACACGACCCTGCCGATCGTCAAGGGCGGGGTCGACCCCAACATCGGGGCCGGCGTGCACACCATGATCTTCGAGGAGGCGCAGGCCATGCTGCCGCGACTGCGCGAGGCCTTCCACGACGACCGGCCCGACCTCGTCCTGTACGACTTCATGGCGTACGCGGGCCGGGCGCTGGCCGACGGCTGGGGCGTGCCGTCCATGCTGATCTCACCGTCCATGATCATCCGGGAGGACTCCCACCTGGCGCGCTTCGAGATGGCGCGGGAGGCCTTGGAGACGGACAAGATCCCGGAGCGGTTCGCCCAGTGGCTCGCCGACAACGGCGTGCCGGCGGGCGAACCGTTCGGGTACATGCTGCGCCCGGATCGCGGGCTGGCGCTCATCCCCCGGGTGCTACAGCCCGAGATCGAGCTGGTCGATCCCCAGATCTTCTCCTTCGCCGGGCCCTGCCTCGGCGCCCGCGAGCACCAGGGCGGTTGGACCCGCCCGAAGGACGCGCAGAAGGTGCTGCTGGTCTCGCTCGGCTCCACCTTCACCCACCAGCCCGACTTCTACCGCGCGTGCCTGGAGGCCTTCGGCGACCTGCCCGGCTGGCACGTCGTGCTCCAGGTCGGCCGGGCAACCGACCCGGCCGACCTGGGTACGATCCCGGCCAACATCGAAGTGCACCAGTGGGTGCCGCAGTTCGCCGTACTCCAGCAGGCCGACGCGTTCGTGACCCACGCCGGAATGGGCGGGTGCAGCGAGGGCCTGTACTGCGGGCTGCCGATGGTCGCGGTACCGCAGGCCGCCGACCAGTTCGACAACGCCGACCGGCTGGTCGAACTCGGCGTCGCCCGCCGGCTGGACACCCCCCAGGCCACCCCGGAGGCGCTGCGCTCCGCCGTACTGGAGCTGACCGGCGATCCGGCGGTGGCCGCCCGGCTGGCCGAGCTCAGCCGCGAGGTCCGCGCCGGCGGCAGCGCGGCCAGGGCCGCCGACCTGGTCGAGGCCGCGCTCGTCTGACCACCCGTCCGCCACCGCCCCGACACCCGGGGCGGTGGCGGACGCCGCACCGGCCACCAGGGCGCGCACAAGGCGACCGACCCGCGCCGCCGTTCCCTCCGCCCCCCAGGAGAACCTGTTGACCGAGATCATCCTCATGTCCGACCCGCAGGTGGCCGCCGTCCCCGTCCAGGACTGCGGCGACCGCCTCCTGGACGTACGCGAGCACGAGCTCCTACTGGACGACCGCAAGCGCGACGATGCCGGAGCGTTCGCCTACCTGCGGTCCGGCGTCCTCGACCGGCTCCTCGACGCCCAATCACACCTCCCGGACGGCCTGCGGCTGCTCTTCGTCGAGGGCTACCGCCCGCCGGCCCTCCAGAGCCGTTACTTCGACCAGTACGCCGCCGAGTTGCGCGCCGCACACCCGGACTGGCCGGCCGCGCGGCTCCGATCGGCCGCGAGCCGCTACGTCTCCCCGCCCGAGATCGCACCACACAGCGCCGGCGCCGCCGTCGACCTCACCCTGGCCGACGCCGACGGCCACGAACTCGACCTCGGCACCCGGGTCAACGCCAACCCGGAGGAAAGCGCCGGCGCCTGCTACACCGACGCCGCCAACCTCTCCCCCGAAGCGCGCACCAACCGGCAACTCCTCAGCCGCACCCTCACCCGCGTCGACCTCGTCAACTACCCCACCGAGTGGTGGCACTGGTCCTATGGCGACCGCTACTGGGCCCTCACAACAGGCGCACCCGCCGCCCTCTACGGCCCCGAACACCTATAACCCTCACGCGGCTGCCCTCCCATGCCCGGAGCGAGGACGTCATGGCCGCCTACCTCCTGTTCAGGAAGAGCAACCAGGCGACGGCCCGCCGCAACGCGCAGCAGGCCGTCGGGCTGGCACGCGCCGCCCAGCGTTCACCCTCGGCATGGCCGGGTACACGAAGAACGGCGTCATCGGGCAGCCCTCCCTCGGAACGTCGGCGAAGGGCCGCGCCCTCCTCGACAGCCTGTCCCGATCTGCCGCCGCGCATCTCTCGATCCTCGCGGGCGGCTGAGAGGCACTTCGGGCCCTTCCCCAGCTGGGGAAGGGCCCGAAGGAAAAGAGGAGACAACCGCGGGGTGGCCTGGGCGTCAGGCCTTGGGGCCGGCGGACTGGACGACCTCGAAGGACCAGAGGGTGGACCCGGAGGCGGCGGGGCGCTTGGGGGCCTCGCCGTCCGGGGCGGCGGGGCGGTGGGCGGCCTGCATGGGGCCCTCCATCCACGCCTTGAAGTCCTCCTCGCTGCGCCAGCGGGTGTAGACGAGGTACTGGTCGGTGCCCTCGACGGGGCGGAGGAGCTCGAACCACTCGAAGCCGTCCGAGTTCTCCACCGCGCCGGCGCGGGAGGCGAAGCGCTGCTCCAGGACCTCCCGCTGCTCGGCGGGAACCGTCAGTACGTTGATCTTGACGACGCTGCTCATATGACACCTCTCATCACTAGGCCCTCTACCTGGGCACTCAACCTTGACCACGTGCGAGCAGTCTCCTACATACGACAGTCAAAGAAGCGTGAGGACGTCCTCCAAGGCTGTCCTAAGCCCTGTTAATGGGCGTTGCGACTGCCCCCAGCGCTACTGAAGGAGCCCACACACCGTCCCGCCCTGTCGGGTGAGGTCAGATGCGGGGGCTCTTCGCCGTGCGGAGACGGGCTACGCCTCCGGCGGCACGCTGTAGCGGCTCCGGACGTCGTCAGCCGTGGACTTGTCCAACAGGCGCAGCTCCCACGGCCCGGAGTTGACGTCGAAGTCCTTGCCGAAGCCGACCCACTTGCCGGCCATGCGGCGGCCGGTCGGGTCGACCAGCAGCTGAATGGCGCCGTGGTATCTGGCCCCCTGGTAGTAGCCGTCCTGAGCGGTCTGTTCCACCCAGGAGCCCGTAACGATGTTCCGATCGACAGTGAGATCGAATGACAGTGGCGAGTCAGGATTGGACGACGCGCCGGGGAGGGAGCGACCCGTGATCCGGTTCCCGTTCTGGGACAGCACGACGTGATGCAGGCCGGTGAACGTGTTCTCCCGACTGCTGCTGTAGAACTCGTAGTGGCTGACCCATACCCCCGAGTAGTCCTCACCCGTGGGAGCGGGCGCAGCCTGCACGGGCACGCCCGGTTCATCACTGGTCACGTCGTGCCCTCCCGTACCGTCCACGCTGACCCTTGACGGCAACTGTGGCGAGTCGAAGCCGAGGCGGTCAACGGGAATCTTGGTGACAGCCTCAAGGGCTCGAACGTACACCGGGCGGGGAAACCTCACCTCCCCCGACTCCCAGCGCTGAACCAGCCGCTTGCTGGCGTCGTTCGGCTCCCCCCGCTCCTCCCCGACTGCCCGCAGCCGCTTCGCGAACTCGTCCTGGCTGAGACGGAGCCCGAGGCGTACGGCCCGAAGGGTCTCATTCGGCGTAGTCATGACTAGAAGATAGGCCCAAACATCTTCCAAAGACGCCTAAATGACGTCTTGCCAGACCTCCGGAGTGACGCCTTCACGCCGTCGCAATGGTTCGCGGGATCGGTGCACGATCGGTCTGCTGACAGTCGGAGGATTTACGGGACCGGAGTCGGGGAGCGGTGACGATGACACGCGAGGAACATGAAGCCGATCGGCACAGGCGACCGCCCGGCGAGCGCGCCGGCCCGGCCTTGATCGCCGCTTGCCGCGCCGACTACCGCCAGGCCAAGGCGGACGACGGCCGGCGGCCCCCGGACCCCTTCAAGTACTCCCCGCTCGGGTGGGAGGACGTGACCCAGTGGCACCGTCTGACAGCCGGCCGAGGTGCGCCGTGTGCGCGTCCTTCGACAAGATCGCCCGCGCGTTCGCGGAATCGCCCCAACTTCCGGATCAGTCGGTGCTGCGCGAGATCGAGCTTCGCCGCCTGGCGCACGAACTCACCTGTAAGGCGGTGGCGCGTGTCGCTTCGTGAAATCGCCCGGCGGACACCGGACACGCCCGCCCCGGACGCCGACCAGTGCCCCGGCTGCCAGTACTTCGACTTCGCGCAGGCGCAATACCCGACCGAGGATTTCCCCACGATCGCAGGGAACTTGGCACGTGGACGGGCGCAGCACATCGCGGACGGCGAATGCCTGGTGGCGCGCGATGCCGACGAGTGAGCCGGAGTACCTACCGCCGGACTGGGCGAGCTTCCTGGGCGGGCCGGTGCCGTACCCGGTTGACCAGGGCGACCAGGACAGCACCGAGAAGAACTCCTTGCCGCCCTTGGAGCCCGTCCCCGACTCGCCGACCATGGCCCGCCTCAGGATTGCGGTGGCAATCGCCAACGCCCGTTCTCGCTGGGGAATTTGAGACTGCCACCCCGAGGGGGTGGGGCCGCAAGGAGGATCGCGAGAGAGGACAGTGCCATGACCGCCCGTCCCGAATTCGAGTTCGTCACCATCGCGGCGCGCCACAACACGGTGCGCAAGGCGTGCCCGCAGGTGGCCACCAACATCCCGGCGTCGTCGCCTTGCGCGACAGCGAGCGGCCGCCGGTCCGGTGACTGTCTGCGGTCAGCAGTCTCCTGCACCTCACACCGCGCGGGTCGGGCGATCCGGGGTCTGCCGATCGTGGCGCTCCGCGGCAACTGGCCCGAAGTGCAGGCGGAGAGGGGGCGTGCAAGCCTGGTTGGAGAACCCGAAATCCAACCGAATGGGGCACAGCCATGGGTATCGGCGACAAGTTCCGGGACAAGGCCGAGCAGTTGGAGGAGGAGGCGAAGTCGCGCCTCGGCAGTAAGCCCCCGAAGGGGGACGACGCCCAGCAGAAGGCCGCCCAAACCCAGCAGCAGGGCCAACAGCAGGGTCAGCAGAACCTGGACGACCTCCAGGACGACATCGACGACCGGAAGTAGCGGCGAGGACCGGGCGGGGACGGTCAGGGGTAGGCCCCCGACCGTCCCCGTACCCGTGCCCGGACCGCCGGACCGCCTCGCGGGTCAGGCGATCCACGGCGGGAGGAGGCGCTCGGCGTCGCGGGGGGCGAGGCCGCAGGCGCCTTCGGGGGTGACGGCGTCGGGGTTGTAGACGTGGGCGGGGGACGGGCCGGCGACGATGGCGGTGAAGCCGTCGGCGGTGGTGATCTGGCGGGCGAGGTCGGCGGGGAGGGCGAGGGTGTCGCCGGCGGTGAGGGGCACCGGGCCGTCGGGGAGGGTGACGGTGGCGGTGCCGGTGAGCAGCGTCCAGATCTGTTCGACGTCCATGGCGTGGAGCGGGCCGCTCTTGCCGGCCGTCATGTCGACCTGCCACAGGGCGAGGGCGGTTGAGCCCTGGGTGGGTGAGGCGTAGGTGGTCATGACGGCGTTCGGCGTCTCGGTGCGACGGGCGTCGGCGTGGCGGATCACGGGCATGGCGAGGGAACCCCCTAAGATGGTCAATGACGTTGTCTATATGGTCAATGAGGTTGTCTACCCATGTCAAGCGAGCCCGCGAGCACACCCACCGGCACACCCACCGGCACCCCCGCGAGCGAACCCGCCCCGCCCGGCTTCGAGTTGCCGCTGCGCCTGCTGCTCGCCTTCCGGACGATCATCGACGAGCTGCACGAGCGCATCGCCCGCGAGGGCCACCCCGACCTGCGGCCCATGCACGGCTTCGTCTTCCAGGCGATCGGACCGCACGGCACCACCGCCGTCGACCTCGGCCGCCGGCTCGGCGTCTCCAAGCAGGCCGCCGGCAAGACCGTCGAGAACCTGGAGCAGCTCGGCTACGTCGAGCGCGGCGGCGACCCGGCCGACGCCCGCCGCAAGGTGGTCCGGCTGACCGCCCGCGGGGTGGACTGCCTGGTCCGGTCGGCCCGGATCTTCGACGAGCTGCGCGCCGAGTGGTCCGCCACCCTGGGCGAGGAGCGCCTGCGCGAGGTGGAGACGGCCCTGCGCCTGCTCGCCCCCGGCGACCCGTTCCGCCTCGACACCCCTCGCTGGTTCGGCGGTCCGTGAGGAACAATCAGGAGTGGTAGGAGTCATGAGGGGGCAGCGGATGAGACGACTGGGGCGGACGGTCGCGGCGGCGGCCGTACTGGTGCTCGCGGCGTGCTCCTCGCCGGCCCCCGAGTCACCGACTCCCGGGTCACCACCCCCCGAGCACATGTCCCCCGAGGCCCGCGGCTACCTCTCGGAGGCCCTGGACCTCATCCAGCAGAAGTCCCTCAACGCCGCGAAGGTGGACTGGCCGAAGCTCCGCACCCAGGCCTTCGCCCAGGCGGCCACGGCCCGCACCCCGGCCGACACCCACGCCGCGATCAGGGCCGCCGTCACCGCCCTCGACGACCACCACAGCCGCTTCTACCCACCCGACCAGGCGGCGGAGGTCGACGCCGACCCGGAGGCCGTGAACGCCCCGACCGCCCGGCAACTCCCCGGCCGCATCGCCCAGTTGACCCTCCCGGCGGTGAACGGGTCGGAGCACACCTACGCCGAGTACGTCTCCCGCGGCCGCGCCGCCGTCGCCGGAGTGAGCGCCTGCGGCTGGGTGGTGGACCTGCGCGGCGAGACCGGCGGCGGGATGTGGGCCCCGCTGGCCGTCGCGGCGCCGATCCTCGGCGACGGCCCGCTGGGCGCCTTCGTCACCGCGGACGGCACCCGCAGCACCTGGTCGGTCCGCGACGGCGTGCCGTACCTGGACGACGCCCCGCAGGCTTCCCCCGCCACCCACCACGACGAGGCGGCGCCCACCCACCACGACCAGGCGCCCGAAACGCCCGTCGCCGTCCTCACCGGCCGCGCGACCGGCAGCGCGGGCGAGGCGGTCGCCATCGCCTTCATCGGCCGCCCGGCCACCCGCAGCTTCGGCCGGCCCACCTACGGGGTGCCCACCGGCAACGCCGCCCACCGGCTGTCGGACGGCGCCGTCCTGCTGCTCACCGGCGCCGCCGAGGCCGACCGCACCGGCAGGGTCCACGAGGGCCCGATCGAGCCGGACGAGGCGGTCGACACGGCCGACCCCCGCAAGGACGACGATCCCGCGCTCGCCGCCGCCGTCACCTGGCTTTCCGACCAGACCCCCTGCAAGGCAGGCTAGGCCCTGCCCGACCGGACAGGGCCTAGAACGACCGCCCCTCACCCCGGTACGGCGGCTCGTGGGCCGCACGGTCGGGGCGGTCTCGCCGGTCGGCGCAGAGGGTGGAGCTGAGGCGGGTGAGCAGGTCGGCGAGGTCGGCGTACTGCTGCTCGTCCCAGTCGCCGAGCAGGTCGGCGAGTTGCGCGCGCCGGGCGGCGACCAGCTTGACGGCCGCCTCCGCCCCCGGTTCGGTGAGCCGCAGCGGCAACCCGCCGCTGCGGGCGGCGAGGCCCCGGCCCTCGACTTCCCGGACGGCGCTCTCGATGACGGCGATCGGGATGATCCGCCGCTCGGCGAGTTCGGCCGGCTCGACCGAGCCGTGGTGGTGCATCTGCAACAGCAGCCAGCTGGAGGCGGGTTGGAGGTCCAGCCCGGCCCCCTCGGTGATCCGCCGGAAGAGGTCGCGCCGGGCCTCGCGGGAGCTCAGTACCGAGAGCGCGCGGGCGATCTCGTCCAGCGACGAGCGCTGGACGGGGTTGACGCCGATGGATTCGCTCAGGTCGGGTGCGGTGACGGTGGAGCGCAGCTTCTGCTCGCGCAGGAACAGCGACAGCACGAAGGCGACCAGCGCGACGGGCACCGCGTACAGGAACACCCTGGTGATCGACTCGGCGTACGCGTGGTGGACGGCCTCCTGGGCGACGACGGGCAGCCGGGCGATCACCCGCGGGTCGGAGGTGATGGCCTCGGGGTGGAAGCCGGGCGGCAGCGGCAGGCCGGTGAGGGCGTCGGCGAGCCGGCTGCGCAGCCCGCCGGCGAACAGGGTGCCGAAGACGGAGACGCCGAAGGAGGCGCCGATGGAGCGGAAGAAGGTGGCGCCGGCGGTGGCGACGCCGAGGTCCTGGTAGCCGACGGAGTTCTGCACGATCAGCACCAGTACCTGCATGACCAGGCCCAGCCCGAGGCCGAAGACCAGGAAGTAGAGGCTCATCTCGGTGGTGCTGCTGTGCTCGTCGAGCCGGGAGAGCAGCAGCAGGCCGACGGTGGTGACGGCCGTCCCGGCGATCGGGAAGATCCGGTAGTGGCCGGTGCGGGCGACGATCTGGCCGGAGCCGATCGAGGTGAGCAGCATGCCGAGCACCATCGGCAGCATGTGGATGCCGGACAGGGTGGGCGAGACCTGCATGACGACCTGGAGGAAGGTCGGCAGGTAGGTGAGGGCGCCGAACATCGCGAAGCCGACCACGAAGGAGATCACCGCGACCAGGCTGAACGTCCGGGAGCGGAACAGCCGCAGCGGCAGCACCGGTTCGCCGGCCGTCCGCTCGACCAGGACGAAGGCGACCAGCAGCACCAGGCCGAGCACGCCGAGCCCGACGATCTGCCAGGAGGTCCAGCCCCAGGTGGTGCCGCCGAGGGAGGTCATCAGCACCAGGCAGGTGGCGACGGCGGCGATCAGCACGGTGCCGAGGTAGTCGATCCGGTGCCGGCGCCTGACCTCCTGCCCGTGCAGGACGGCGGCGATCACCACCAGGGCGACGACGCCGATCGGCAGGTTGATGTAGAAGACCCAGCGCCAGCTGAGGTTGTCGACGAACAGGCCGCCGAGCAGCGGCCCGAGGACGCTGGTCACGCCGAAGACGGCACCGAAGAGGCCCTGGTACTTGCCGCGGTCCCGGGGGGAGACGAGGTCGCCGACGATGGCCTGGGTGAGCACGATCAGCCCGCCGCCGCCCAGGCCCTGCAGCGCGCGGAAGGCGATGAGTTCGCCCATGTTCTGGGCGATGCCGCAGAGTACCGAGCCGAGCAGGAAGATCACGATGGAGGCCTGGAAGAAACGCTTCCGGCCGTACATGTCGCCGAGCTTGCCCCAGAGCGGGGTGGCGGCGGTGGAGGCCAGCAGGTAGGCGGTGACCACCCAGGAGATGTGGTCCAGGCCGCCGAGGTCGCTGACGATGGTGGGCAGCGCGGTGGAGACGATGGTCTGGTCGAGGGCGGCGAGCAGCATCGCCAGCAGCAGGGCGCCGATCGGCACCCAGAGGTTGGGGACGGTGACCTCCGGCGGGCCGGGCTCGTGCGCCGGGCTGCGGTCGGACGCGGCGCGCGAGTCCGTCATGGCGGCTCCGTAGGGTCGCGGGCCCGGCCGAGGCGGCGGGCCCGTGCGGATGATCACTCCCAGCTCACCATGCTGTCAGAAATGCCCCGGTTTGCTCCCTCGGGTTGAGCCGAACGTAGCCGCCGGGCCCGCGACCCAGGACGCACCGAGCCGAGCCGACCGCACCCGACGCACCGACCCGACCGCCGGCACCGGGGACATCCGCCGCTCCCCGACCGTTCCTCGGGAAACAACCGCCACCAACCGGCACAACACCCCCGCCCGGGTCCGGACGCCCCTGTCCCCCCTCCGGGACGTCCTGCATAATCAGGCGCGATCGTGAGCCCGGGAACCGCCCCGGGGCGCGGAGACCACCCGAGAACCGAGGAGGGCCGGCCGATGCCGGACCAGCACTGCCCGACGTGCGGCACCGCACGCTCCACCGGGTGCGGCTGCGTCCCGGACCCGAGCCTCACCGAGACGGCCGTCCTCCCGCACCTCGAAGGCCCGCCGCTGGTCCGCCCGTACGTGCCGCAGGCGGTCGGCCAGGTCGCCGAGGAGCCCGTGGCGGACGTCCCCGCCGTCGACCCGTTCGCGACCACCGTCCTGCCGCCGGTCGCCCCGGGACAGCCGGCCCCCGTCCACCCCGCCGCGCCCCCGTCCGTCGTTCCCCCGCTGGGGCCGGACGCCGACGCCTACGCCACCACCGTGCTGCCGCCGGTGCCCGCCTCCGGGCCGGGCGCCTACGCGGCGGCGACGGCCCCGCAGGCCGCGTCCGGCGGCGACCTCGGGGTCTTCCCCTTCGACCACGCGACGCCCGGGCCCGAGCCTGAGCCCGTCGGCGGCCGGGCCGCGCGCAGAGCCGCCGAGCAGGCCGCGCAGAACCCGCTGGCCCGGCACAAACTGCTGCTGGCCGGGGTGGGCGCCGGCCTGGTCGCGCTCACCATCGGCATCGCGTACGCGGTGACGCCCTCGCCCGCGCCGACGACCCGGCAGGCGCAGCCGCTGCCCACCACCCTGGCGCCCGCGCCGGTGGAGCCGACCGCCCCGGCACCGACGGACCCGGTCACGCCGCCGCCGACCAGCGAGGCGCCGAGCCCGACGTCGCCCCCCACCCGCAAGCCGAGCCCGACGAAGACGGCCACCCCGGCGCCGACGCAGACCACCCAGGCCCCGGTCGCCGCTCCCCCGGCCCCGGCCTCCGTCCCGAGCGCGCCCCCGACACCCACGCCCACCCCCACCACCGCGACGCCCACCCCGACCCCGACGCCCACTCCGACGCCGACCCCGACCACCCGGGTACTCCAGTTCGGGATGACCGGAGCGGACGTCAAGGACATGCAGCAGCGGCTGTGGGCGGCCGAGTGCGGATACGTCGACAAGTCGCTGATCACCGGCAACTTCGACTACTGGACCGGAACGGTGCTCAGCGACTACCAGACCAGCAACCGGATCAAGGGTGAATTCCGCGTCTACGGCCCGAAGACCCGGGCCGCCCTGGAGGCCGACCCGGGCTGCTGAGCCACGGCCAACCGGGGTCAGCCGGTGATCGCCCCGAAGATGCTGATGCCCGCCAGCACCACCATGATCGCCGCCGCGACCCGGATGATCAGCTTCATCGGCACGTACTTGAGCAGCTTCTGCCCGCCCACGATGGCGAGCCCGCCCACCGCGCACAGCGCCAGCCACGCGCCGAGGCCGACGGCCAGCGGATCGGCGTACTTGGCGGCCAGGTTGGCGGTCATGATCTGGGTCAGGTCGCCGAACTCGGCGACCGCGACGACCACGAAGCTGGCCCCGGCCACCTTCCAGAAGCTGTTCGAGGACGGCTCCTTGGCGGCGTGCCCCTCCTCGTCGTCGCCCCCGCCGTGGAACAGCAGCATGGCCGCGCCGGCCAGGAACAGCACGCCGGTGACGCCCTCCACCCAGCGGTGCGGCAGCAGCGAGAGCAGGTGTCCGGCGGCGAGCGCGAGGACGACCTGAACACCCATCGCGGCGGCGACACCCGCGAAGACGTAGCTAGCACGGTACTTGGTGCCGAGTACGAGGCTGGCCAGCGCGGTCTTGTCCGGCAGTTCGGCCAGGAAGATGATGCCGAACGTCAGCGCGGCCACGGTCAAACTCATCAGAAAGGGTCCCTCGGTCGGGCTGCCCGGCCTCCGCAGGTCCGTCAGGGGACGCTTCGGCCCGACAGCACTGGTGATGGTCACAGCACTGCGGCCGAAGGTCTCGCCGGCACCGACCCCGGAGGATCGGGTGCCCCGGGCGCCGGGCCCGTGAGGGCCAGTATGTCGACGGTCCGGTGGAGGGCTACTCCCCTTCAACGTGCTCAAGGGTACCCGACCGCGTCCGGTCCCCAAGGCGGCCCGGTCCCCCAGCACTCACCAGCCCGCGCTCACCGCCCCGCGCTCACCACCCCGTGCTCACCAGCCCGTGCTCACCAGCCCCCGGCCGACCAGCTCCAGCACCACCACGATCGCCACCGACTCCACCGCCAGCAGCCCGACCAGCACGAACAGCTGCACCGCCCCCGCCTGGACGGGCGAGGCGCCGCCGAGCAGCATGCCGACGAAGGCGCCGGGGAGGGTGACCAGGCCGACCGTCCGGGTCTGGTCGAGGGCGGGCACCAGCGAGGTCGCGGCGGCGGTGCGGCAGATCTCCAGCCGGGCGTCGCGCTCCTCGAAGCCGAGTGCCAGGGCCGCCTCCACCTCGCCGCGGCGCTGCCGCAGCTCGTCGAGGGCGCGCCGCCCGGCCAGCGAGGTGGCGGTGAGCGCGCCGCCGATCAGGATGCCGGCGACGGGGATGACGGACAGACCCTTGGCCGGCAGCAGCCCGACGGCCAGCAGCAGGGCGAGCACCGGCAGCACACCGGCACCGATCGGGGCGGCCGCCCAGACCCAGCCCGGGCCGGGGGTCATCCGCCGCCCGGCGGTGCGCACCGCGACGCTGAACATCAGCAGGACGAACAGCGCCGACCACCAGAGCGAGCCGACCACCCAGCTGATCACCGCGGCCACGGCGGCCAGTTGCACCACCGCGCGCAGTCCGGCCCGCAGCACCGCGTGCCCGTGGCCGAGCAGGCCCCGGCCGGCCACCGCGACGGCGGCCAGCAGCAGGGCGGCGGTGACCACCCCGAGCACCGGGGTGACGGGCAGCAGCTGGCCGCCCGCGGCGGACAGGGTCACCGGTGTCAGATCCAGCTGGTGAACCACATCCGGTCCTGCCAGGACGTCATCGGGATCACCTCCGCCGTGTACAGCGGGTAGAAGAAGGCGAAGCAGGCGACGATGGCGAGCACGATCAGCCCGGCGCCGGCCGCGCCGATCCGGCGGCGTTCGGGGCTGCACCCGGCCGGGCCGAGGATCGCCCCGAGCATCTGCGCGACGGCCAGGCACAGGAACGGCACCAGGACGACCATGTAGAAGGAGAAGACGGTCCGCTCCTGGTACTGGAACCAGGGCAGGTAGATCCCGGCGACGGCGCACAGCACGGCGCCCGAGCGCCAGTCCCGGCGGAAGAACCAGCGCCACAGCAGGTAGACCAGGGCGAAGCAGGCCGTCCACCAGAGCAGCGGGGTGCCGAGGCCGAGGATCTGGGACGCGCAGCCGCCGGTGGCGGTGCAGCCGTGCTGCCCGTTCGGGACCTGCTCCCAGTACATGGAGACGGGGCGGCCGACGACCAGCCAGCTGAAGGGGTTGGACTGGTAGGTGTGCGGGGTGCTCAGCCCGGTGTTGAAGTCGTACATCTGCGAGTGGTAGTGCCACAGGCTGCGCAGCGGCGCGGGCACCCAGCTCATCGACACCTGCGGCAGCGGGACGCCGAGGAAGGTGTCCGGGGACAGGCCGGGGCGGCCGTCGGCCCAGTGCCGGTCGTACCCGCCCTCGCCGTTGCCGCCGCTGGCGAGCCACCCGGCCCAGGCGCCGACGTACACCACCAGGGCGGAGCCGACCATGGCGAGGAAGGCGGGGACGGCGTCGCGGCGCAGCATCGAGCGCCAGGGGCGGCGGGCGCCGGCCCCGCGGCGGCCGGACTGGTCCCACAGGACGGTCAGCAGGCCGAAGGCGGCGAGGATCATCGCGCCGTTCCACTTGACGGCGCAGGCGGCGCCGAGGAGCACCCCGGCGGCGATCCGCCAGGGGCGCAGGCCGAGCCGGACGCGGTCGCCGTCGGTGACGCCGGCCAGCCGGGCGCGGACGTGGTCGCGGTCGATCAGGAGGCTGCCGAAGGCGGCGAGCACGAAGAACATCTGGATGCCGTCGAGCAGCCCGACCCGGCTCATCACCAGTTGGAGGCCGTCGACGGCCATCAGCAGGGCCGCGGTGCAGCCGACCAGGGTGGAGCCGAAGAGCCGGCGGCCGATCCGGGCGAGCATCAGCACGGTGACGGTGCCGAGCAGGGCGGTCATGAACCGCCAGCCGAAGGGGTGCAGGCCGAACAGCTGTTCGCCGACCGCCATCACCCATTTGCCGAGCGGCGGGTGGGCGATGAACTCGGGCGCGGAGGTGAGCGGGATGTGCTGCGGGACGGCCAGGACGTCGGCGTTGGCGTGGTCCGGCCAGCTGCCCTCGTAGCCCTGCCGCAGCAGCGACCAGGCGTCCTTGGGGTAGTACGTCTCGTCGAAGACGAAGGCGTTGGGGTAGCCGAGGTTCCAGAACCGCAGCAGTCCGGCGAAGAGCGCGACGCCGATCGGCCCGAGCCAGCCGGACCAGTCGGCCGGCAGGCGGAGCAGCCGGCCCCGGGCCGGTGCCGGGGCGGCGGGGGCCGGGGCCTGGGCCGCCGGGGGGTGCGTGAGCGCCGCTTGCGTCATTGCCTCGCCGATTCGCCTGTCTCCTGTGCCGGCCGGGTCTCCTGTACCGACCGGGCCGGGCGGCCAACAGCCACTGACACTATGTGGCGGTGGTCGCGAAGCCAAGCGCGACGGGCGCCGACCAGGTGACCCGGTCGGCGCCCGTCGGCACGCCTGTTCGATCGGCGGTCACGCCGCCGTCCGCAACTCCCCGTCGGCGGTCGCACCACCGCCCACAGCCCCCCGTCGGCGGTCACGCCGCCGTCTGCAGCTCCCGGACGACCGTGGTGCGGACCACGGCCGGGGCCGCGTTGTCCTGCTCCGGCGTGAGGTACGGGCGCAGCCGCAGCGCCAGGACGACGACCAGCAGCGTGGAGCCCGCCATGGCCGCGAGGTAGAGCGGCCAGGTGCCGGAGCCGACCAGCAGCACGCCGACGGCCGGGCCGACCGCGATGGCGATCTGCTTCACCAAGGCGTACCCGGAGTTGTAGGTGCCGAGCAGCCGGGCCGGGGCGAGGTCGGCGACGATCGGGCCCATGGTGGGCGCGAGCAGCGACTCACCGACGCCGAACAGGGCGTAGATCGAGACGATCGCGACCGTGGCGGCCATGGTCTCGGTCCGGATCAGGCCGGCCACCAGGGCCATCGCCCAGGCGCCGAGCCAGACCACGCCGGCCGCGGCCATCGCGGTGGTGCGGCGGCGGCGCGCGGTGATCCGCACCATGAACATCTGCAGGACGACGATGGTCAGCGCGTTGGCGCCGATCGCGAAGCCCAGGGTGGAGGGCGCGGTGCCGACGGTGTCGGTGGCGAAGGCCGCGACGCCGGACTCGAACTGGCCGTAACAGGTGAAGAAGATCAGCCCGGCGAGCACGCAGAGCCGCAGCATCGCCTTGTCGGCGACCAGCGCGCGCAGGCCGGTCGGGCCGTCGCTCTTCTCCTGGAGGGGGATCAGCGGGTTGGCCGGCATCCGGGCGGTGCCGGTGACCAGGGCCAGACCGAGGAAGGTCGCCGCCTCGATGGTGAACAGCCGGGTGAGGCTGGCCGGGTCGGCGACGTTCACGATCTGGCCGCCGACCAGGGCGCCGATGCCCATGCCCAGGTTGACCAGGGTGAACTGGAGCGCGAAGGCGTGCGAGCGGGTCGCGGCCGTCGAGCAGCGGACGATCATCGTGGCGAGCGCCGGCTGGCAGGTGGTGACACCCGCGCCGAACAGGAAGGAGGAGACCAGCAGGGCCGGGGTGCCGGTGGCGTGGCCGAAGGCGAACGCGCCGGTGGCGGCGAGCGCCGTGCCGGCCAGCAGGACCGGGCGGGGCCCGTACCTGTCGATGCCGCGACCGGTGAACGGGAGGACGACGAGCGCCGCCAGCGCGAAGACGGTGAACACCATCCCGGCCGCCAGCGAACCCAGCCCGCGCACCTGATCCACGTACACGAACATGTACGGCATCGTGAAGCCGCTGCCGAACGCGCTGAGCGCGTTGCCGATCTGGACGCGGCGCAGCGGGCCGCCCGCCCCGCGTCGCTGCTGCCTCTGCTGCTTCACCGTGCCGGTCACCGTGCACATCCCTTCCTGGATTCAACTGGATACTCTTAAGGTCCAGAAGATTTCAGAGCTAAAGTTTGACAAGATAAAGTCTTAGCACCGGAAGAGTGTCGAGTCAAAGGCTTAAGGGATGCACGCCTCCGTGCGACACTGGTCCGCATGACTACGGACAAGCCCGCGCCGGCCACCGCCAGGGAGCTGGGCATCGCCGAGCAGGTGGCCGTCTACCAGCGGGAATTCCCCACCGTGGACCCCCAGGTGGAGACCATCGTGCAGACCCTGTCCCGGGTCGCCCGGCGGATGGGCGTGGCCTACGACCGGCAGCTGACTGTGCTGGGAATCACGGCCGCCGAGTGGGAGGTGCTCAAGGCGCTGGTGGTCTCCGGCAGCCCGTACCGGCTCGGGCCGGGTGAGCTGGCCAAGCGGCTCGGGCTCACCCCGGCCGCGATGACGCACCGGATCGACCGGATGGTGACCGAGGACCTCGTCACCCGGGAGCGCGACGAGACCAACCGGGTCCGGGTGATCATCGAGCTGACCGAGAACGGCCGCGACAAGTGGCTGGAGTCGATGCGGATGGCGGCGGTGTTCGAGGAGGAACTGCTCCAGGACGTCACGGGCGAGGAGCGGACCGTGCTGTCCGCGATCCTGGCGCGGATGCTGCGGCGGATCGAGGAGAGCCAGCCGGACGCGCTCGGGCGCACCGCCGACCTGGCCTGAGCCGCGCGCCCGGATCACGCGCCCGGGTCGCGCACCCGAAACGCGACGAGTCCGAAACGCGACGAGTCCGGCCCGCCGGGGGTGCTCCCCCGGCGGGCCGGACTGCTCGGTTCAGGTGCTGCGAGGGTCCGTCAGGCCCTCAGCTCATGCTGCCCGAGGGTCAGCAGGCGCCGTTGTCGGTCCAGACGCCCCACTGGCCGCTCTGGCTCGGGTCGTCGCCCTTGGTCCACCACTTGTTGGTGTAGTAGTGGCCCTTCCACGAGACCTTGGTGCCGCCGGCCGCGTAGGTGGTGTTGGCGTCCCAGCTCGGGGCGGCCGGGCAGCCGGCCGGCGAGGTCGGGGTGCCGGTGGGGGTGCCGGTCGGGGTACCCGTGGGGGTGCCGGTCGGCGTGCCCGTGGGCGTGCCGGTCGGGGTCTGGGTCGGGGTCGCCGTGCTGCTCGGGGTGCCGGTCGGCGGGGCCGGGCAACCGGCGGCGGAGCCGTTGGTGGCGTTCACCATCGTGTCGAACAGGCCGGTCTTGGTGCCCAGGTCGTACAGCGAGAAGGCGAAGGAGCCGCCGAGGCCGTTGCAGTGCGCGTAGTCGAGCTTGGCCTGGATCGACCGGGTGTCCTCACCGCTCCAGAAGGTGTTGCCGTCGTAGAAGTACGTGGCCTTGGCATCGTCGTCCCAGAAGGTCCTGGACGGGTTGTCGACGAAGCCCGCGAGCTCCTTGTACATCTGGATGCCGGGGACGTTGCCGGACATCGCCGCGCCGGTCGCCGGGCTGGCGGCGGGCTGGAACAGACCGTTCTTGCCGTTGTTCTGGACGCCGGTCCAGCCGCGGTAGTAGAACGGCACACCCATGTTGATCTTGTTGGCGGGGAAGCCGCCGGGGATCCCGTAGTCCGCGTCGCCGACCGTCCACGCCTTGATGGCGTTGTCGATCGAGTACTTGCCGTGGCCCGGCTTGACCGGGGTCGACGGGTCGTTCGGGCCCGCGTAGAGCGCGGCCTGGTGGTTGGTCGGCCCCTGGGCGTCCCAGCCGCCGTGCATGTCGTAGGTCATGACGTCGAGGAAGGTGAGGTACTGACCGATCTTGTCGGTCTCGACGTTCATGATCTTGTCCTGGCCGGCGCCGACCGCCGCCGACAGGGCGTAGGTCTTGTTGTCGGCCTTGCCCTGGGCGTCCAGCTGGGTGCGGAACTCCTTCAGCAGCGCCGTGAAGTTCTGCTTGTCGGCCGGGCTGGAGATGTTGCCGGTGTGGCCGCCGCCGCCCGGGTACTCCCAGTCGATGTCGATGCCGTCGAAGATGCCGGCGCCGGAGCCCGGGCCGCCGTAGCCGGCGTCGCTCGGGAGGTTGCCCTTGATGAACATGTCGAGGCAGGACGAGACCAGGTGCTTGCGCGAGGCGTCCGTGGCGGAGGCCGGCGAGAAGTACTTGGAGTAGGTCCAACCACCGATCGAGAGCAGGATCTTGAGGTTGGGGTTCTTCGCCTTCAGCTTCTTCAGCTGGTTGAAGTTGCCCGCGATCGGCTGGTTCCAGACGTCGCCGACGCCGTCGACCGAGATGTCCGCGCCGAAGCTCTTCTGGTAGTCGGCGAACGCGTCGGCCGCGCCGTCACCCGCGTTGGGGTTGTTGTCGTTCGTGTCGGCGGCCTTGGTCGCCTCGAAACAGCCCAGGTCGGTCGGGTGGATGTTCGCGAAGTCGTAGATCAGGTAGTCGAGCTTCCCGGCCACGCCGGTGTCCTGGATCGTCTTCGGGTAGTACGCGTTGGCGTAGACCGACCACTGGTCGTAGTAGGCGACCTTGATGCCGCCGCTGGTGGCGGCCGCGCCGGTGGTGTTGGTGGTCGCGGCGTTGGCCGCGGCGCCGCCGGTCAGCGCGAGGCCCGCGCCGAGCAGCACGGAGGCGGCGGTGCCGGCCGCGACGGCGGCCAGGCTCTTCGGGCGGCGTCGACGGCCGCCCGTCGGAGCCGGGGTCCCGGCCCTTTCAATGCGTGAACGCAGCATGGGTGCGTGACTCCTGGTTGTGGGGGATTTCCGTCGTCCCGTGGGGGTGCGCCCGAGGTGGGGTCGGACGACCGGGACATGACAGCTCAGTGCGGGGAATCGTGCGGGGAAGTCGAGCGGGATCAGCGGGATCGGGCCTGGACGGACACCGGGATGTGCCGAACCGGCGCCCGCGGCACGAGGCCGTTGACGCCGGTTCAGGGGCTCCCTGCACCTGGGCAATAAAAATGGACTAGACCAACTCCCCCGTCAAGGGGTCCCGTTGGGCCTTGAGCCGCGCTTAAGGTTCGGCCCCCGCCCGACACCCGCGCTGACCTGGGAACCAGCAGCGGAGAACCAGCAGCGGGAAGTCAGTAGCGCAGCGCGTTCGCCACCACGGCCTTCAGGCTGCCCGAGAGGTCCCGGTTGCTGCGCGCGGTGGCCTGGGCGCTCCGGCCGGCCGCCACGTCCTGGACCGTCACCGCGGTCGCGTCCTGCACCGTGCCGGAGTCGTCGGTGAAGTCGACCTGGATCACGTACCGGTACGACTGCTGCCCGTGGTTGGTGATGGTCAGGTCCACCTGCGCCCTGCCGTCCGAGCCGGTGCTCACCGCCCCGACCGCCACGTCCGCCTTGGCGTCCAGCCCGCCCTTGATCCCGGAGACCGCCGAGGAGGCCGCCGACACCGCCGCCGAGGCCCGTGCCTCCGCCGAGGCGATCACCGCCCCCGCCCCACCCGCCACCGAGGCTAGCGCCGAGGCGGCGGAGGCCGCGGCCGAGGCGCCCCGCTCGATCGCGGCGGAGGCCGAGGTGGCCACGCTGCTCGCGCTCTTTCCGGAGGAGCAGCCCGCCAGCGCCACCGCGGCGACCATGGTGGCGGCCAACACCCCGGCCACCGCCCGGCGTTGGCGGCGCACCGGCGGCGCGTCCAGGTGCCGCGCGGTGACCCGCGGCCTCGCATCGGTCCGGGTGAGCGGCTGGCGGTCCATGCGGTCCAGGCGGTCCATGCGGTCCCTCGTTTCTGCCCCGGCGCCGGGCTGCCCGGCACGCCTTCCCGACCACCCTCCGAGGGCCGCCCGGGGGCCGCCAGCAGGACTGGTCCCTCCGGGTGACCGGGGCGGGCCGGGCCGGACCGGACCTGGGACAGCCCGGGGACCGCCGACGCCTCAGGACAGTCCCGAACCCTCCTGCTCGTCCGCCTCCATCGCGGCCCGCTCCTCGCGCAGCCGCACCACGTGCCGGCGCCGCGCCACCACGCCGTACGCCCCGGCGACGGACCCCGCGAAGGCCACCAGGCCCATCCACGGCTGGTCGAGGACGTGGCAGGTCAGGTGGTCCAGCGAGTACCGCCCCGGACCGGCCAGGCCAAGCGCCAGCCCGGCCGCGCCGAGGAAGGCCGGGTACTCGTAGCCGCCGGAGGTCGCGAAGAAGCCCCCGGGGGTGTGCACCGCCACCGCGCCGGCCATCGTCCCGGCCACCACCGCGCCGGCCGCGCCGGTGGCCAGCCCGGCGACCAGCAGCACGCCGCCGCCCGCCTCACCGGCGCCCGCCGCGATGGCGCTCTGCCGGCCGGGGTGGAAGCCCATGTGCTCCATCGCCTGGGCGGTGCCCTCCAGGCCTCCGCCGCCGAACCAGCCGAACAGCTTCTGGGTGCCGTGCGCGATGAGCACCCCGCCGACCGCGCCGCGCAGGGCCAGCAGGCCCAGGTCCTTACGGTTCAGACACATGTCGCATCCTCGTTCCCGGGGAGGTGATCCGACTTCCATGGGAGCCGAGAGCGCGCACCCGTTCGAGCCGGGACGGCCATCCGGGCGAATTCGTCGGCGACCGGGAATGAACCGCCCCCGGGCGAGATTCGCGCCACGCCCGACCGCGGGGCGTGGCGTGGCGGAGCGGCCGCACCGGCCGCCGCGGTCATGCTTGGCGCATGTTCGTCTTCAATCTGAGCAGCGCCTTCATCACCTTCTTCGCCGTGGTCGGCCCGCCCAAGGTCCTGCTGGCCTTCGCCCGGCTGGCCTCCACCCGGAGCACCCGGGAACTGCGACGGCTGGCGGCGTGGAGCACGATCATCTCGGCGGTGATCGGCCTGGTGCTCGGCTTCACCGCGGACGAGGTCACCACGCTCTTCCACATCAGCGACCAGTCGCTGCAGCTCGCCGGCGGGACGATCTTCTTCATCTACGCGGTCGCGCTGGTCTTCGGCGTCCACCTCGGCGGCGAGAACGAGGACGACGACCACCTGCCGAACCCGATGGTGGACGGCATCCGCGAACTCCTGCTGCCGTACATCGCCAGCCCGCTCGCGGTCAGCGCCGTGCTGGTCGCCTCGCTCGCCCGCAACGACTGGAGCTGGAAGGCCACCATCGGCGGGGCCTACCTCGCGGTCGTGGTGATCAACTACGTCTGCGTGGCCCTGCTGGCGCCGCTGATGCAGCGCACCCACCGCACCTCGCTGGAGGTGCTCTCCCGGCTGCTCGGGCTGCTGCTCGCGGCGGTCGGCGTGGAACTGTTCCTGACCGGCCTGGCCGGGCTCGGGGTCCACCTGCCCGAAGGGCACTGAGCCGGGCCGCCGCCCGTCGGGCCGCCACTCGTCAGACCGCGGCCGCCGCCAGCCGGGCCAGCACCTCGCCGATCCGCTCCCGCACCAGCGGATCGGCGACCAGCCCGTCCGGGCCGACCGCCCCGCGGTCCAGCGGGATGCGAACGCAGGCGCCGTCCACCACCGCCGCACCGGTGTAGCCGAGGACGGTCCGCAGGGTGGCCTCGGCGCCCTGGCCCCGGCCCGGGCCGGCCGCGTTGATCCAGCCGGCGGGCTTGTCCGCGATCTCCGTCCCGCCGACCGTCCAGTCCAGCAGGTTCTTGAAGGAGCCGGGCAGCGTCCCGGCGTACTCGGGGGTGCAGACCAGCAGCGCGTCGGCGGCCTCGACGGCGGCGCGCAGGGCGGCCACCGGCCCGGGCAGCGGGTCGGTGTCGTGGTCCGGGTTGAAGTGCGGCAGGCCGGCCAGCCCCGCGTAGTAGGTGGCCCGCAGGCCCGGGGTGGCGGCGGCCACGGCGGCGGCGGTGCGCAGCACGGTCTCGTTGGCGGAACCGGCCCGCAGGCTCCCGGGCAGCAGCAGGATGTGACGCTCGTTCGGCATGCCGAGGAACCTACCGTTCCGGCCCCGGGCCGCTCCTTGGTCGCGACGGCGCCGCGCCGCGCCGGGGCGACGGCTCCCCGGCGCTACGTCCCGGCGGGCGCGACCACCGGCCGCCAGGGCACCGGGCTGGAGAGGATCATCGAGCTGGACGGCTGGCCGTAGCCGCCGAGCCGGTCGCACAGGGCCTCGAAATCGGCCATCGTGGGCACCGCGACCAGCAGCGCGCAGCAGGCCCCGCCGGTGACCCGGTGCAACTGGAGCACCTCCGGCCAGGCGGCCACCTGGGGGTCGCGCAGCACGCAGCGCGGGCCGTAGCACTGGATCTGGACCAGCGCGGTGATCGGCAGTCCGGCCCGGCTGAGGTCCACGTGGGCGTGGTACCCGGTGATCACGCCGTCGGACTCCAGTCGGCGGACCCGTTCGGCCACCGCGGGTGCGGACAGGCTCACCCGGCGGGAGAGTTCGTTGTAGGAGAGTCTGGCGTCGGTCTGCAACTCGGCCAGCAGGCGGCGGTCGACGGCGTCCATGACGGCTCCCGGAGTGACTGGAACGGGTGGTTTCGCGACCGTAAAGCGAATCGGCCGAACGCCTCGCGAACGACAACCCGGATCGCGGTTGCGGTGTCCGTCGACCATTCAACCGGGGGGTCGCACCGCCGCACAATGGGCACCCCGGTGGAACCAGGCCGTCCGTCTGGTCGCCGGTCCGGGCGACGGGCCCGGGTGGATCAGGAGGAATCGGGATGGGGCACGACACGGTGGAGACGCCCAGCCTGTCGTTCGATCGGCACGGGGAGCCGGATCGGGGCACCCCGTACGCCCGCTACGTGTGCCTGGACGAGCTGCACAGCCTGCAGCACCCGCGCAGCAAGGTGCCGGCCGAGCTGTCGTTCATCGTCACCACGCAGGTGATGGAGCTGCTGTTCGACCTGCTGCGGCACGAGTGGACGCTCGCCCAGCGCGCGCTGCGGGAGGACGACCTGCCCGCCGCACTGGCCGCGCTGCGGCGCGGCACCCACGTACAGGACGTGCTGGTGGAGTCCTGGGACCTGCTGGCCACCATGACGCCGCAGGAGTTCAACGGCTTCCGCGCGGCGTTCGGCCAGGCCTCCGGCTTCCAGTCCGCGGCCTTCCTGCACCTGGAGTTCCTGCTCGGCAACAAGAACGCCGCACTGCTCGCGATGTACGACGGGATGCCGCGGACGCAGGCCGAGCTGACCGAGGCGCTGCGCTCCCCCGGCCTGTACGACGACGCGCTGGCCCTGCTGGCCCGGCGCGGCCTGCCGCTGCGCCCGGAGCCCTCCGAGCAGCGCTACCGCGCCGGCGACGAGGTCGCCGCGGCCTGGCGCCTGGTCTACACCGACCCGGAGCACGCCGACCTGCAGCCGCTCGCCGAGGCGCTGCTGGACGTCGCCGAGCGGGTCACCCGCTGGCGCCAGCGCCACCTGTCCGCGGTCAAGCGGACCATGGGCGGCAAGCCCGGCTCGGGCGGCTCCAGCGGGCTGAGCTGGCTGCGCAGGTCCGCCGAGCAGGACGTCTTCCCGGAGCTGTGGACGATCCGGGACGAGCTGTGAACGAGGGGATGGGCATGGTCACGCGCGAGGAGTGCGCGGCGCTGGACGCCGTCGACCCGCTGGCGGCGTTCCGCAAGGAGTTCGCCCTGCCGGACGGGGTGGTCTACCTGGACGGGAACTCGCTCGGCGCGCTGCCGGTGCGCACCGCGGAACGGGTGCGGCAGGTGGTCGAGGAGGAGTGGGGCCGGGAGCTGATCCGCAGCTGGAACGACGCCGGCTGGTTCGAGCAGCCGTACCGGCTGGGGCGGCGGATCGCCCCGCTGGTCGGGGCCGGGCCGGAGGAGGTGGTGGTCTGCGACACCACCTCGGTGAACCTGTTCAAGGTGCTCGTCGCCGCGCTGCGGCTGCGCCCCGGGCGGCGCACGGTGCTGGGCGACGGCGAGGCGTTCCCGACCGACCTGTACATCGCCGAGGGCGCCACCGGCCTGGTCGAGGGCGCGCGCAGCGTGCTGGTCCGGCCCGAGGAGCTGGACCGGCACCTGGACGGCGACGTCGCCGCGGTCGTCCTCTCGCACGTGGACTACCGCACCGGCGAGCTGCTGGACCTGCCCGGGATCACCGCCCGGGTGCAGGCCGCGGGCGCGCTGATGATCTGGGACGTCTGCCACTCGGTGGGCGCGCTGCCGGTCGAACTCGGCGCCGCGGGCGCGGACTTCGCGGTCGGCTGCACCTACAAGTACCTGAACGGCGGCCCCGGTTCGCCGGCCTTCCTGTACGTCGCCGAGCGGCACCTGGCGGCCGGCCCGCGGCAGCCGCTGAGCGGCTGGTTCGGGCACGCCCGCCCGTTCGCCTTCGAACCCGGGTACGACCCCAGGCCGGGCATCGGGCGCTTCCTGACCAGTTCGCCGTCACTGCTCGGGCAGGCCGCGCTGGGCGCGAGCCTGGACGTCTGGGAGCGCGCCGACCCGGCCGCCGTCCGGGCGAAGAGCCTGGCCCTGACCGACCTGTTCATCGGGCTGGTCGAGGGGCTGGACGGGATCGAGGTGGTGACCCCGCGCGAGCACGCCCGGCGGGGCAGCCAGGTCGCGCTGCGGCACGCCGACGGCTACCCGGTGGTGCAGGCACTGATCGCGCGCGGTGTGATCGGGGACTTCCGCGCGCCCGACCTCATGCGGTTCGGCTTCACCCCGCTGTACCTCTCGTACACCGACGTCTGGGACGCGGCCCGGGAGTTGGCCGAGGTGCTGGCCGGCGGGGAGTGGCGGGAGGAGCGGTTCTCCCGCCGCGGCGAGGTGACCTGAGGCCCGGCGCCGCGGCGCGGCCCGCCACGGGACAGTGACGCACGCCATGCCCAGGTCAAGTTCGACTCCCATCGCCCTCGGGAAACCTCTCGATTGACTCATCGTCAGTCACAAGGGGAGGTTTGCGTGAACATCGAACTCGGACCACTTTCGCCCGAACCCTTCATGCTGGCCCTGGGGTTGACCCTGTTCTTCCTGATCACGTGGACGCTGGGCCACCGCATCCTCCCCCGCGTCGAGCGGGTCCAGACCGAGCGGTGGGACGCGACCGAGGGCCGCACCGAACGCGCCGAGGCCATCCGCGCCGAAGCGCCGCCGACCGGGCCCAGGCCGCCGAACAACTCCGGCAGGACGTAGGGGAGTTGGCTGTTACGCTGGCCGGCCGGGTGGGCGGTGAACCGGTGCACGCCGTCGCCGCCGGCCGCCGCACGGTGGACCGCTTCTTCCGCTCCCGCTGAGCCGCCGTCGGCCCCTCGCCCGTGCTGGGCGAGGGGCCGACGCATGTCTGGGCCGTTGTTGCTGTTGTTGCGGTTGCTCGTTGCCCCGGGCAGGACCTAGCTGTGGCGGCCGCGACGGCGGGCGGCCAGGACGGCGAGACCACCGAGGCCGAGCAGGCCGACGCCGGCCAGACCGAAGACCATCGGGGCGTTGCCCGCGCCGGTGGAGGGCAGCTCACCACCGCCACCGGGGTGGTGGCTGGTCGGGTGCTCGGACGGGTGGTGGCTGGTCGGGGCCGGGCCCGAGCTGGACGGACTGGCCGAGGGCGAGGAGGACGGGGACGACGACGGCGAGGAAGAGGGCGACGAAGAGGGCGACGCCGACGGCGAGGAGGACGGGGAGGACGAGGGCGACGAGGAAGGCGAGGAGGACGGGGACGACGACGGCGAGGAGGAGGGCGACGACGACGGCGAGGTGGACGGCGACGGGCTCGGCGTCGTCTGGCAGTCCGGCAGGTCCCCGTCGAACGGGTAGCTGTGGATCTCGTAGCCGCCGGTGCCGGTGTGGATCAGGTTGCCCGCGAGGTACACCCGGCCGTTCATCCCGGGCTGGGCGATGGTCGTGGTGCCGCCGGGGTTTCCGGCCAGGACCGAGCCCTGGAACTGGGCGCTGCCGAGGATCTGCGCCGAGGTCGCGGTCGGGAAGTTGTACATCAGCTTCGACCGCATGTCGGTGGTCTGGTCCCCGGGCTGGCCGGTGCCCGTGTAGGTGTTGATGATCGGGCTGTCCCCGAGCATGTTCACCACGACGGTGGCCCCGGCCGGGATGTTGTTGAAGACCAGTCCGATCTGCCCGCCGCTCGGCGAGGCCAGGTTCTGGGAGACGTTGAAGACCTGTTTCAGGCTGGTGCCGTCACCTGTGAAGGTGGCCTCGCTGTTGGTGACGGCGACGGTGCCGGTCGCGGCGGCCTTGCCGACGCAGTCGGAGATCTCCTCGATCTGGGTCAGTACGTCCTGGTAGGGGGCGGCGGCGTTCGGGTCCTGGATCGACTGGCCGGTGGGGTCGATGTTGACGGTGCCGGTGACGCTGCCCGCGTGGCGCAGGTTGCCGAAGGCCGGGCCGTGGGAGTCGCTGCCGCCGATCAGGATCGAGTTGCCGCTCACGGCGTCGACGTTGCCGCCGGTGGTGACGAAGTCGCTGCCGTTGGGCGGCACGACGCGCGAGCCGACGCCGACGACGCCCATGTTGTAGATGCCGCCGCCGTTCTTGTCGACGGTGAGGTTCCCCAGCGCGACGATCTTGCCCTCGGCCTCGGCCGCACGGCCGTTGACGGTGTAGTTGCCACCGGTGAAGACGTTGATGCTGGCGTCCCGGCCGGGGAAGTCGCCGTTGTTCGGCGGCGGCCAGGTGGCGGGGCAGTCGGGGCCCGTGCAGGCGCCCAGCGGCGGGGCGAGCGGCGCGGCCGAACCGACCGTCAGCACGGCCGCCAGCGGCAACACCGCGACGACGGTCGCCACGGCGACCCGGACGGTCCGGCGCCTGCGGGTGGCGGGTTCTCTTCTCACGGCGGTCGTTCTGTGATCCGGCGTACCGGTGCCCTGACCCATCGACACATTCCTCCGCGCATAGGAAAAGGAGCAGGTATGCACAACCTGCCCCGTTCGTACTATCTGCTGGCGATCCCGCAGATCCGGGACATCCAACCTCAAATCGGGCGATTCCTACCCTACAGATCCTCAGATCCGATCCGAAAATCCACCGCGCGGCGCAGCAGTCACCTCCCACCGGCCCTGCCCGGACGACCTCCGCGCCGCCCCCGCCCGACGTCCGCGCCCGTTAGGTTGGAGCAATGACCTCCGAGGCCCAGGACCAGAGCACGCCGCTCGTCGCCGTCGCGTCCGCCGACGCCGTACTGCGGCACCCCGAAGCGGGCGAGCACCTGCTCACCCCCCTCGAACTCGAACGCGCCGCCCGCTTCCGGCACGAGTCCGGGCGGATCGACTTCACCGCCGGCCACGTGCTGGTCCGGCTCTGCGCCGCCCGGCTGCTCGACGTCCCGGCGGCCTCGCTCACCCTCGCCCAGCAGTGCCCGGACTGCGGCCTGGCCGACCACGGCAAGCCGTACCTGCCGGACCACCCCGAGGTGCACGTGAGCCTGTCGCACACCCGGGGCGTGGTGGCGGCCGGAGCCGGCCGCCAGCCGGTCGGGGTGGACGTCGAACTGGCCGCGCGCGGCGGATCGCTGGGCGCGGTCGCCCGCCGGGTGCTCTCCCCCGCCGAACTGCGCCTGGTGGAGGCGGCACCGGAGCCGGACCGGGCGTTCCTGCGGCTGTGGGTGCGCAAGGAGTCGCTGATCAAGATCGGGCGGGCCACCCTGGACACCCTGGCCTCCGTCGACCTGTCCGACCTGCCCCTGGACGTCCCGCCCGGCGCCCCGCTGCGCAGCCGCCACCAGGACCTGCACCTGCTCGACTGGGCCGACCCGGAGCACGGCGCCGCCGTCGCGGCGGTCAGCACCGCCGCGCCGAGGATCGTCCAGCTGACGACGGCGGGCTGACCAGGGCGGAGCTGCGCCGCGCTGCGGAACGAGCACGCCCACCCGCACGGCGAGCCCCCGGATAAGCGGTGTTAGCGTGCCTGATCGCGGGCGCGCCGCCACCGGACGCCCGCCGCACCAGCTGCCCACCGCCGGATTAAGGGTGTCCCCGCCATGGCCAAGTTCCTGCTGAGCCTGCACGTCCTCGCGTCGGTCCTGTTCATAGGCCCGGTCGCGGTGGCCGTCAGCATGTTCCCGCGCCGGGCCAAGGCCGCGCTGGCCGGCGGGCCGGATCAGGCCTCGGACGCGGGCGTGCTGCGGATCCTGCACCGGATCACCCAGGTCTACGCCCTGCTGGGGGTCGCGGTGCCGGTGATGGGCATCGGCCTCGCCCAGGTGATGGACGTGCTCGGGCAGTCCTGGATCATCGTCTCGATGGTGCTCACCGCGATCGCCGCGCTCTCGCTGCTGCTCTTCGTCCTGCCCGGGCAGCAGGCCGCGGTGGACGCGCTCGGCGCCGACACCGCGCCGGAGCAGCACGCCAAGGCCGTCCAGGGCCTGCGGCTGCTGCCGATGACGGCCGGGGTGTTCAACCTGCTGTGGGCGGTGGTCGTGGTGCTGATGGTCATCCGGCCGGGGTCGAGCACCGGCGTCTGAGCCGGGCCCCCGAAGCCGTACCGAAGCCGTAGCGAACGAGGGACTCCGCCGCCCGGCCGTGCCGGCCGAAGCCACGCCGACCGGGCCGAAAGGCCTTCTCCCCCGGAGCTGGCCCGGTCCAGTACCGTCCTGGCCATGACGATCATGGCGGGCATGGGCAGCCCGACGGGTACCGGAGTCGGTCCGCTGCTGCGCGGCTGGCGCGAACGGCGGCAGCTCAGCCAGTTGCAACTGGCCCTGCGGGCGGACTCCTCGACCCGGCACCTCAGCTTCGTCGAGAACGGCCGCTCCCGGCCGAGCCGGGAGCTGGTGCTGCGGCTCGCCGAACACCTGGACGTCCCGGTCCGCGAGCGCAACACCCTGCTGCTCGCAGCCGGCTACGCCCCGCACTTCCCCGAGACGCCGCTGGACGACCCGTCGATGGACGCGCTGCGCGGGGGCCTGGAGCGGCTGCTCGCCGCCCACGACCCGTACCCGGCGCTGGTCGTCGACGGGACCTTCCGCGTGCTGGCGGCCAACCGCTCGCTCGGGCTGCTCCTCGACGGCGTCGCCCCGCATCTGCTGGAACCACCGCTCAACGCGATGCGGATCGCCCTGCACCCCGAGGGGCTGGCGCCGCGCATCGTGAACCTGCCGCAGTGGCGGCGGCACCTGCTGGAGCGGGTGGAGCACCGGACCGAGCTGCTGCGCGGCGAGGCGCTGCGGCGGCTGTACGAGGAGGTCGCCGGCTACCCGACGACGGCGGACGCCCCGGGCCCGGGCGGGGAGCAGGCGGACGGCGCCGGGCTGTTCCCGTTCGCGCTGCCGATGCGGATCCGGCACGAGGGGCGGGTGCTGTCGTTCCTGTCCACCATCACGACCTTCAACACGCCGCTGGACGTGACGGTCTCCGAGTTGGCCATGGAGACCCTCCTGCCGGCCGACGCGCAGACGGTGCGCTTCCTCCAGGACGCGGTCGGCCCGGAACGCTGACCCCGGTTCAGGTGCGGCGCCCCTCGGTGCCACCACCGACGCCCCCGGCCCGACCGTCGCGGCCGTCACGTCGGCGCAGCGCGGTGAACTGGAGCACGACGAACAGGGCCACCACCACCGCCTGCAACGGGATCCAGACGACGCCGGCCGTGGTCGGCTCCAGCCAGGCCGCCATCGCCACCAGGCTGAGCACCACCCAGACGGCGTTGAGGTCGATCACCGCCCGCACCGCGAGCCGCGGCGGCCGCCGGCGGGCGGCCAGGGCGCCGACCCCGAGGGCGTAGCCGGTGAGGAAGAGCCCGAGGGCCGGCAGCACGCCGCGGCCGACCCCGAGCAGTTCGCCGACCGGGCCGGCGAAGCCCAGGTAGACGAGGCCGTTGCCGCCGGTGACCAGGGCGTCCAGGGCGAGCACGCCGCGCACCGTCCACAGGGGGGAGGCGGGGCCGGGGCGGGCGGGCGTGAGGGCGTTCGCGGACATGGCGGATCAGCCTCCTGACGGGGACGGGGACGGGGCCCGGCGGCGGTGACGCCGGCCGGGCTCCCCACCCTGCCCGCCCGGCCGCCGGGCGTCGATTACCCCGCAGGTAAGGGCCCGCGGCCGAGACCGGTCGCCGGGGTGCTCAGGGCCGCGCCCCCGGCGACCGGCCGACTCAGCCCGGCAGCCCGAAGAGCGCGGCGGCGTTGTCGTGGCAGACGGCCCGCAGCCACTCCTCCCCCAGGCCCACCCCGGCCAGCGCCTCCAGCTGGTGCACGTACCGGTACGGGATGTTGGGGAAGTCGCTGCCGAGCAGGACGCGGTCCCGGAGGGCGCGCAGGCGCGGCAGTTCGGCGCGCGGGAACGGGACGTCGGCCTCGGCGAAGTCCGTGAAGGCGATCGTGGTGTCCAGCCGGACGGCCGGGTGGCGCTCGGCGAGGTCGAGGAAGTCGCGGTACTCGGGCATGCCGAGGTGGGCGACCACCAGGACCAGTCCGGGGTGGCGCTTCAGCACCTCGCCGATCGGGCCGGGGCCGGTGAACTCGCCCGGCACCGGTCCGGACCCGCAGTGGGTGACCACCGGCGTGCCGGTCTCGGCGAGCAGCCCCCACACCTCGTCCAGCTGCCGGTCCGCCGGGTCGTAGCCGCCGACCTGCACGTGCGCCTTGAACACCCGGGCGCCGTCCTCGATCGCGCGGGCCACGTAGCCGGGCGCCTCGGGCTCGGGGAAGAACGTCGCGGTGTGCAGGCACTCCGGGGTGCGGGCGGCGAAGTCGGCCGACCAGGCGTTCAGCCAGCCGGCCATGCCGGGCCTGTGCGGGTAGAGCATCGAGGTGAACGCCCGGACTCCGAAGTCCCGCAGCCGCTGGACGCGCTGCTCCTCGGCCTCGCGGTAGGTGATCGGCCAGGGCCGGTTCACCAGCGGGCCGGCCGCGTCGAAGTACGCCCACACCTTGTCGAGGACGTTCTTCGGCATGAAGTGGGTGTGCACGTCGATGAGGCCCGGCAGGCCCAGGGCCTGCCAGAACGCGCGGACCTCCTGGGATTCGCTCACGCCGGCACCGGGCGGGCCCGGTCGATGATCCCGGCGGTGTCGACGCCGGACGGCAGGGTGCCGAAGGCGGAGCCGCGGTCGCCGGCGAGGCGGGTGGCGCAGAACGCGTCGGCCACCGCCGGGCTGCCGTGGCGGACCAGCTGCGCGCCCTGGAAGGCCAGCGCCATCGACTCGACCAGCCGGCGCGTCCGGTACTCCAGGTCGGCCTGGTCGGTGAGCTGCTTGCGCAGGTCGGCGACGGCCGCGTCCAGCCGGCGGTCCGCCCCGGCGGCGGCGTCGAGCTCGCCGAGGAAGGCCTCGACCGTCTCCGGGCGCTTCGCTATGGCGCGCAGCGCGTCCAGGGCGGCGACGTTGCCGGAGCCCTCCCAGATCGACACCAGCGGCGCCTCCCGGTAGAGCCGGGGCATCCCGGACTCCTCGACGTAGCCGTTGCCGCCCAGGCACTCCAGCGCCTCGGCGGCGTGCGCCGGGCCACGCTTGCAGACCCAGTACTTGGCCACCGCCAGGCCCAACCGCCGTACCAGCGCCTCGGGTTCGTCCCCGGCCAGGGCCAGGTCGGTGCTCCGGGCGAGCCGCATCGCGACGGCGGTGGCCGCCTCGGACTCCACCACCAGGTCGGCGAGCACGTTGCGCATCAGCGGCTGGTCCACCAGCGGCCGGCCGAACGCGCGCCGGTGCAGGGCGTGGTGGACGGCCCGGGTGGCGCCGTAGCGCATGCCGGAGGCGGCGCCGACGGTGCAGTCCAGGCGGGTCATGTTGACCATCTCGATGATGGTCGCCACCCCGCGCCCCTCCTCGCCGACCAGCCAGCCGACCGCGCCGTCGTACTCCAGCTCGGCGGAGGCGTTGGACTTGTTGCCGAGCTTGTCCTTGAGGCGCATCAGCTGGAGGCGGTTGCGGGTGCCGTCCGGGAGGACGCGCGGCAGCATGAAGCAGCTGAGCCCGCCCGGAGCCTGGGCGAGCGTCAGGAACAGGTCGGACATCGGCGCCGAGGTGAACCACTTGTGGCCGGTCAGCCGGTAGGTGCCGTCCGGGTCCGGGGTCGCGCTGGTGGTGTTGGTGCGGACGTCCGAGCCGCCCTGCTTCTCGGTCATCGACATGCCGGCGATCAGCCCGCGCTTGGTGCGCGGCTCGCGCAGCCCGAAGTCGTACGTGGTGGCGGCCAGCAGCGGCTCCAACTCGCCCGCCAGGGAGGGGTTCGCGCGCAGGGCCGGGACGGCGGCGTACGTCATCGAGATCGGGCAGGTGTGGCCGGCCTCGACCTGCCCCCAGACGAAGAACTTGGCGGCCCGGGCGGAGTGGGCGCCGGGCCGCTCGTCCCGCCAGGGCGCGGCGTGCAGGCCGTGCGAGACGGCGGTGCGCATCAGCTCGTGCCAGGCCGGGTGGAACTCGACCTCGTCGACGCGGTGGCCGAAGCGGTCGTGGGTGCGCAGGACGGGCGGGTTCTCGTTGGCCAGCCGGCCCCACTCGGCGGCCTGCTCGGAGCCGGCCAGGCGGCCGAGCTCGTGCAGTTCGGACTCGGCCCAGCCGGCGCCGGCCCGGTGCAGGGCGGCGAGCAGGGTCGGATCGGCGGCGGTGTCGTGTCCGTACGGCAGGGGCACCTGGTTGGTGACCTCATGCGTCGCTGTCATCGCGTCCTCCCAGGGCACGCAGGGTGAAGGAGACCAGGGCGGGGACCACGTCGGTGGTGCCCGCCGACTTCGTGGGCGCGGCCGTCCGTGCGGGCGCGGCCGTTGGCTCAGGCGCGGGCGCGGCCGTCCGTGCGGGCGCGGCCGTTGGCTCAGGCGCGGGCGCGGCCGTCCGTGCGGGCGCGGCCGTTGGCTCAGGCGCGGGCGCGGCCGTCCGTGCGGGCGCGGCCGTTGGCTCAGGCGCGGGCGCGGCCGCGAGCGGGCCGGCCAGCGCCTCGCCGACCGCACCGACCAGCGCGGCGGCGGTCAGCACCGGGTCCTGCTCGGGGAGTTCGCCGCTCGCCACGGCGGCGGCGATCTCGGTGGCGATCACGTCCCGGAACGCCCGGCGGAACACCAGGCGCTCGCTGTCCACGACCGCGTCGGCCGGCTCGACCAGCAGCGCGTACGCCAGCCGGGGCGCGCGCAGGGCGCGGGCGGCGAAGGTCTCGACGACCGCGGCGACCCGCTGCCGCGGGCCCTCCCGGAGGGCGACGGCGGCGTTGACGGCCGCCATCTCGCGGGTGACCACCCGGCGGAACAGCTGCACGGACAACTCGGCCTTGTTGGCGAAGTGCTGGTAGAGGCTTCCGGTGGCGATCCCGGCGCGGTCCGCCACGGCGGCCATCGTGCAGCCGCCGTAGCCGCGTTCGGCGAGCAGCAGGGCGGCCGCCTGCAGCACGGCCTCGCGCTGGGTGTCCAGCCGGGCTTGGACGGCGGGCGTGCGTCGGTAGGCCATAAAAGTATTGAAGCACTGATTCAGTGCTTCAGACAGGGGTCGGCCCCGCCGTATGCGCGAGGAGGCCGCCCCCGGCTGGGGACGGCCTCCTCCAAGGCGTCACACGGTGTCACGGCCCGCCGGTCACAGCGGGTGGCGCTCTACAGCGGGTGGCGCTGCGACTCCAGCTTCAGGCCCTCCTCGTCGAGCGGGCCGAACGGCGGGATCTGCTGCTTCTTGCCGAGCGAGCGGGCGGCGTCCTGGTCGCCCAGGCCGGCCCACTCCAGCACCTTGGCGGTCGCCTCCGCCGACTGCGCGGCCGGCAGCTGGCCGATGTTGGAGCCGTGGTTGCCGCCCGGCACGGTGTACACGTAGCTGTCGTCACTGCCCCGGCCGAGCTTGAACGGCTTGGCGCCCCACGGGTCGTTGCCGCCGTAGACGTACATGATCCGCTCGGCGTCGTGCTTCACCCAGCGGTCGATGTCCCGCATCGTGTTCGGGTTGAAGGAGATCGGGATGTCCTTCGGCACGTACGACCGGGCCGAGTACAGCTCCTTGTAGTCGTAGTGCAGCACGCCCTTGAGGTGCGAGACGTCGAAGAACGGCGCGCCCAGCTCGGTCGCGGCCTGGTAGTAGTACGCGGTGTACTTCGCCAGCGACTGGTCGCTGTTGCCGGTGATGCCGGACTGCGAGTCGAACCACGCGTACAGCGCGTCGTCGGTCGCGGTGGCCGCGGCCGGGACCTTGGCGCAGTCCGCCTCGGTGCTGTACTGCCAGAACGCCCAGACCACGTCGAGCACGCCCGCCTCGTACGCCCGGTCCGGCGTGCCGAGGGTGTTGAAGGTCGAGCCGGCGGCCTTGTTGTCGGCCACGTAGCGGGTCTCCAGGCGGTCGCGGCGCACCAGCAGCTCGCGCTGGGCGGCGTTCAGCGCGGCCCGGCACTCGGGGGTGCCGACGGTGCGGAAGAAGTTGGTGTAGGCCGCGTAGTCGTTGACGTCGGTGTTGTTCGGCGCCACGTACGCGATCGTGCCCGCGACGTCGTCCGGGTAGAAGCGGCGGAAGTAGGTGGAGGACATGCCGCCCTTGCTGGCGCCGGTGGAGAGCCACTCCTGCTGGTAGATCCGCTTGAGCGCGGTCACCAGCCGGTGCGAGTCGGCGGCCTGCTGGCGGATGCCGGCCTTGGACCAGTCCGCCGGCTCGGGGCGCGACGGGGTGAAGTACCGGTACTCGATGGACACCTGGTTGCCGTCCACCAGCCGGGTCGGCTCGGTGCGGGACGGGTTGGTGCCCAGCGTGTAGCCGTTGGTGTAGAAGACGGTCGGGCGGTCGTAGCCCCGGTGCAGCACGCTGAAGCGCTGCTGGAAGGTGCCCAGCCAGGGGCGGAAGTGGTCGATCGGCTGGGTGTAGGTGAGCAGGAAGTAGCGGTGGCCGGTGGTGGTCGGCTTCTCCTCGGTGATCTTCACCCCGGGGATCGCCGCCAGCCGGTCCTTGATGTCGGCATTCGGGTCGTCGGCGGGGCTCCGGCCGTGGGCGGCCCCGGCGGCGTCGGCGCCCTGGGCACCGGCGGCCAGCGCCGGGGTCGCCAGGCCGCCGAGCGCGAGCAGCGGTATCAGCAGGACGGAAACCAGCAGCCTTCGCAGCGTGGTGGTCATCAACTCTCCATTGGTCACACGGATATGACTGCCGCCCTGTCGGGACCGACAGTGCGGCGCGGGTGGTGCGGCGGCCGTCCGGTGGACGGCCGAATGGGCCACCCGCCGTTCATGGGTGGCCCATCGGGGATCGGTGCTGGTCAGCGGGGTCGCCCCCGTTCCGTCACGTCGTGACGGCCGGGCGCGGGGTGGCGGTCAGCTCAGGTCGGCTCAGGCCAGCTCAGGCCAGCTCAGGCCAGGGCCGTCGCGGCGATCGGGTCAGGCCGTCGCGACGGTCGGGTCAGGGCCGGACCAGGGTGCAGCCGGGCAGGGTGAGGTCGAAGCGGTTGCCGGCGGCGAAGCAGGCCGGGATGCCGTAGGTCTCCTGGGCGTAGCCGATGCCCTGGTGCACCGTCACCGAGCCGTTCTCGTCGACCTCACACGGGTTGTCGAGGGTGCAGGACTCGCCGTTCTCGTTGATCGTGTTGTTGACCGCGACCACCTGCCCGGTGTTCGCGTCCACCACCGGCGAGCCGGAGGTACCACCGATCACGTTGCAGCCGGAGGTGTAGCGGACCGAGTCCTTGAAGGTCCAGTCGGCCTCGTTCAGCTGGTAGGCGAAACCGTCGATCGAGCAGGAGTAGATCTTCTTCCAGTAGCCCGAGACGACCTTGATCGAGGTGCCCTGCGTGGGGTGGGCCGCGGAGATGGTCAGCGGGGCGATCCCGTACCGGGACTGGATCGAGGCGTAGCTGGTGTTCAGCTGGTAGATCGACACGTCGGTGTCGGTCATGGCGCCGTAGACCACCTTGGTCGCGCGCAGGGTACCGAGCCCGCTGCCGCTGGAGCTGAGCAGGGTGAAGGTCCGGCTGGAGGGCTGGTTGAGGATCACCTCGCCGGGGCCGGGCATCCCGGACTCCAGGCAGTGGCCGTTGGACAGGACGAGGGCCGGGTCGCTCGCGGCCGAGCCTGGCATCCGGACCAGCGAACCGGAACAGTTGTTGAGGGCCACCGTCCCGGCGAAGTTGACGGCGCGGGGGGCCGCCTTGGTGTCGGTGACCTGGGCCTGGGCGCTCAGGGACTGGCCGTCCTGGGCCGCGGCGGACACGGCGGCGGGGGCCTCCGCGGTGGCGGCCTGGGCCGGGAGGGCGCCGGCGAGGGCGGTTGCTCCGGCGACCAGGACGGTGGCGAGCATGCCTATGAGCGGCTTCTTCATGAGAGACCTCTCGGTGTGGGGGTGCACCAAAGCTGTCGCGGACATGACTCACTGTCAAGAGTCAAGACGACACCAAGAAAGCACTTCGGCCGCAATGGCTCGTTCGCGCGGTGGCGGCGGTGCGCCGGCCCCTCCCTTCGCACCGCCGATCGCGTCAACCCGCCCCACGGCCCCCGTCCGCCACGTACTGTGGCGACATCGGACGGGTGACCACAGGGGGCAGGAGTGACTACCGAGTACCGCAGCGACGCGCCGTCGGAGCCCACGGGGGCGGGTGGGCGGTTGCTCGCCGTGAGCGACCTGCACATCTCCTACCAGGAGAACCGCGACCTGGTGGAGAAGCTCCGGCCCACCAGCCCCGACGACTGGCTGCTCGTCGCCGGAGACGTCGCCGAACTCACCACCAGCATCGAGTGGGCGCTCGGACTGCTCGCCGAACGCTTCGCCCGCGTGGTGTGGGCCCCCGGCAACCACGAGCTGTGGACCCACCCCGAGGACCCGGTGCAGCTGCGCGGCGTGGCCCGCTACGACCACCTGGTCGACCTCTGCCGGAGCCTCGGCGTGCTGACCCCCGAGGACCCGTACCCGCTCTGGCAGGGCGCCGGCGGACCGGTCCGCATCGCCCCGCTCTTCCTCCTGTACGACTACTCCTTCCGCGCGCCGGGCACGACCACCAAGGAGGAGTCCCTGGCGGCCGCCTACGAGAGCGGCATCGTCTGCGCGGACGAGCGGATGCTCCACCCGGACCCGTTCCCGGACCGCGACTCCTGGTGCCGCGAGCGCGTCCGGCTGACCGAGCGGCGGCTGGCGGCCTGCGACCCGGACGTACCGCTCGTCCTCGTCAACCACTACCCGCTGGTCCGCCACCCCACCGAGATCCTCTGGTACCCCGAGTTCGCCCAGTGGTGCGGCACCGAACTGACCGCGGACTGGCACCGCCGCTTCAACACCGCGGCGATGATCTACGGCCATCTGCACATCCCCCGCAAGACCAGCTACGACGGCGTCCCGTTCGAGGAGGTCTCGCTCGGCTACCCGCGCGAGTGGCGCAAGCGCGGGCTGCCGGAGCCGCTGCTGCGCGAGGTCTTCCCGCAGGCGTAGGTACGCGCTGCCCCGCCGCCCGAGCGTCCGGCGGCGGGGCGGATCTCCGACGGATCAGGCCCCCCGCGCCTGCTCCCCCGCCTCGTCCCCTACCTTCTCCCCTGCCTTCTCCTGCGCCTTCTCCTGCGCCTCCTCGAAGGTCGCCGACGCCTCCGGCCGGGCGAGCGTGACCACCAGGTCGCCGTCGCTCACCTCCGCGATCAGCGTGTCGCCCTCCCGCACCGTGCCGTCCAGCAGCAGGTTGGACACCCGGTTGTCCAACTCCGACTGGATCGTCCGGCGCAGCGGCCGGGCCCCGAACTCCGGCTGGTACCCGCGGTTGACCAGCCACTCCTTGGCCGCCTCGGTGACCTCCAACCGCACGTCCTGCGCCTTGAGCCGCCGCCGGCTGCGCTCCAGCAGCAGGCCGACCACCGACAGCAGGTCCTTCCGGGTGAGCGCGTGGAAGACGATCACCTCGTCGATCCGGTTCAGGAACTCCGGCCGGAACTGCTGGTGCAGGTCGCGCATCAGGTCGCCGCGGATCTCGTCCACGTTCCCGGCGTGGTCGAGGATGCGCTGCGAGCCGATGTTGCTGGTCATGATCACCACGGTGTTGCGGAAGTCGACCGTACGCCCCTGGGCGTCGGTCAGCCGCCCGTCGTCCAGCACCTGGAGCAGCAGGTTGAAGACGTCCGGGTGCGCCTTCTCCACCTCGTCGAAGAGCAGCACGCTGTACGGCTTGCGGCGGACGGCCTCGGTCAGCTGCCCGGCCTCGTCGTAGCCGACGTACCCGGGCGGGGAGCCGACCAGCCGGGAGACGGTGTGCTTCTCCTGGAACTCGCTCATGTCGAAGCGGATCATCCGGTCCGGGTCGCCGAACAGCAGCGCCGCCAGCGCCTTCGCCAGCTCGGTCTTGCCCACGCCGGTCGGCCCGAGGAAGAGGAAGGAGCCGGTCGGCCGGTCCGGGTCGCCCATCCCGGCCCGGCCGCGGCGCACCGCCTGGGCGACCGCGGTGACCGCCTCGTCCTGGCCGATCACCTTCTCGTGCAGGTGCTGCTCCAGCTTGAGCAGCCGCTCCCGCTCGGTCGCGTTCAACTCCGCGACCGGGATGCCGGTCCGGGACGACAGCACCTGCGCGATGTCGTCGGCGGTCACGTCGACGACCTCCTCCCGGGACTCCGCGACGGCCGCCAGCTCGTCCTCGGTCTGCCGCAGCTCGGCCTTCAGGTTGGCCGCCCGCACGAACTCCTCGTCCGAGACGGCCTCGTCCAACTCCCGCTTCAGCTTGGTGATCCGGTCCTGCACCCCGGTCGCCTCGGTCGAGCCGCTCAGGCTGCGCAGCCGCACCCGGGCACCGGCCTGGTCCAGCAGGTCGATCGCCTTGTCCGGCAGGAAGCGGTCACTGACGTACCGGTCGGACAGCGTCGCCGCCGCGTCCAGCGCCTCGTCGGTGAACCGCACCTGGTGGTGCGCCTCGTACGCGTCCCGCAGCCCCCGCAGGATCTCGACCGTCTCCTCGACGCTCGGCTCGGGCACCAGCACCGGCTGGAAGCGGCGCTCCAGCGCGGCGTCCTTCTCCACGTGCTTGCGGTACTCGTCCAGCGTCGTCGCACCGACCACGCTCAGTTCGCCGCGTGCCAGCGCCGGCTTGAGGATGTTGCCAGCGTCCATCGAACCCTCGCCGCCCGAACCCGCGCCGACCACGGTGTGCAGCTCGTCCAGGAACAGGATCACGCTCTTCTCGGCCGCCGTGACCTCGTCGATCACCTTCTTCAGCCGCTCCTCGAACTCGCCCCGGTACTTGGAACCGGCCACCAGGGCCGTCAGGTCCAGGGTGACGACCCGCTTGTCCCGCAGGCTCTGCGGCACGTCCCCGGAGACGATCCGCTGCGCCAGCCCCTCCACGATCGCGGTCTTGCCGACGCCCGGCTCGCCGATCAGCACCGGGTTGTTCTTGGTCCGGCGGGAGAGGATCTCGACGGTCTGCTCGATCTCCTCGGCCCGCCCGACCACCGGGTCCAGCCGTCCCGAGCGCGCCGCCTCGGTGAGGTCCAGCCCGTACTCGTCCAGCGTCGGCGTCTCGCTCGGGTGCGCGCCCGTACTGCTGCGCTCCCCGCCGACGCCGCGCCCCTCCAGCACCGTCTTCAGCGCCTCCTGCGAGGGCGCCGCGTTGCGCAGCGCCGTCCCCGCCCCGGATCGCTCCTGGTCCAGCAGCGCGCCGAGGATGTGCTCCGGCCCGATGTACGAGGCCCCGGCCGCCTGCGAGCGGGCGTGCGCCGCCAGCAGCGCGCGCTTGGCCGACGGCGTCAGCGCGGGCTGCCCGTCGTCCACCGCCGCCGGGTCCCCGGACGGCAGCGACCGCTCCAGGTCACCGGCCAGCTGGTCCGGGTCGATCCCCGCCCGCTCCAGCATCCGTCGCGACGGCTCCACCCGGGTGGCCGCCCAGGCCAGGTGCCCGGTGTCGAGGTCGCTGGTCCCGTCCTCGCCGGCCCGGTGCGCGGCCAGCCCCAGCAGCTCCTGCGAGGACTCGCTCAGCAACCGCCCGATCGGCACCCGCTGCACGGCGGGCGGAGAGGCCATCGGGCTCATCCCGAAGAAGCGGCTGAGCAGATCGGAGAACGGATCGCTCGATCCGAACGGGGGCATGGTCACGGAGGATCACCTCTCCCAAGCAGTGTGCAGCCACCCAAACACAGCCCGCCCCACCCCGCCTCCCGAGCCGGCCCAGGCCCACCTCACCCCGTGAACCGCTCCAGCAGCACGCCCCCGCTGTACGTCACCGCCATCGCCGCCAGCCCGCCCGCGACATTGCGCAGCACCGCCCGGCCCGGTCCGGCCCCGCCCAGCCGGGCACTGACCCACCCCGACAGCGTCAACGCCGCCACCACCGCCGCCACCGTGGCCGCCACCCGCCACGACTCCGGCGGCAGCAGCACCGCCAGCAGCGGCACCAGCGCGCCCAGCGTGAACGCGGTCGCGCTGGCCAGCGCCGCCTGCCACGGGTTCGTCAGCACCTGGGGATCGATGCCGAGTTCGCTCTGCGCGTGCGCCGCCAGCGCGTCCCGCGCGGTGAACGCCACCGCCACCTCCCGGGCCAGGCCGTCCGTCAGCCCGCTGTCCCGGTAGTAGTCGGTCAGCTCGTCGAGCTCCCCCTCCGGGTCCTCCGCCAGCTCCCGGCGTTCCTTCGCCAACGCGGCGCGCTCGGTGTCCCGTTGGGTGCTGACCGACACGTACTCGCCCGCCGCCATCGACATCGCCCCCGCCAGCAGCCCGGCCACCCCCGCCGCCAGCAGCACCGCCCGCGACTCGGCCGCCCCCGCCACCCCGGTCACGATCCCGGCCGTCGACACCACCCCGTCGTTCGCCCCCAGCACCGCCGCCCGCAGCCAGTTCAACCGCGCCGACAACTCCGCCCGAGCCTGCCCGCTCACCGCACACCACCCCTCGGGGCCCACCGTCTCCCCCGATCCTCACCCACCCCCACCACCCCTGCCACCCGCGACCGCCCGACGCCGGGCCGGAGCCTTCCCGGGCCCCCGGACGGAGTACGGCCGGCCGATCTGCGGGGATCGGCCGGCCGTTGCACAGGAAGCGAAGGTCACCGAGGGGTGATCTCGCCCATCTCCCCCCAGCCGTCCATGCCGGGGATCTCGGTCGAGACGATCTGCGGCTTGGCGGCCACCGCGTACGACATGTCCTCCATCGCCTTCACGAAGTGCGCGGACTCCACGTGCGCCTTGCCCGCGTCACCGTCGCGGAACGCCTCGACCAGGACGAACTCGTTGGGGTCGTCGACGCTGCGGGACCACTCGAAGAAGATGTTGCCGGGCTCGTCGCGGGTGGCCCGGGTGAAGCCGTCGACGAGGCTGAGCCATCCGTCGGCACGCTCGGGGCGGACCGGGAACTTGACGGTGATGAAGATCATGGGACTTCCTTTCGTTCCACGTGCGCACGTGGCCATGCGGGCAGCGGCGGCCGTTCAACGAGCACAAGTGGCCATTGTCCCAGGTCAGACGAGGGGTCAGAGCTCGCTCTTGTGATCGGCGGTTCGCGGAGTCCACCGGGACGCGGGGAGGTACCCGCGGTCCACCTCCTCCCCGGTGGCGGACCTGCGCATGGCCGGTGCCGTCTGTGCGGGTGAGCGCGGCGGGCTCCTCCCGCAGCTCCAGCGCGGCCAGGCGCCTCTCGACACGCTCGGCGAACGAGTGCGGGTGGTACGAGCCCGTTCTCGATGCGGCCGATCGTGGTGAGACCGTCCGCGCGTGTACCGAAACTGCGAGCACGACCGCGGCCCAGGTCGGGATCATGATCCTGACCTGGGCCGCGGTGGACGTTTCAGCTGTTCACGGGGTGGGCGCGGACGGCTTCGAGGGCCAGGAGCGGGCCGCGGCGCTGGACGGTGCGGCACACCGTCGCCGAGGAGATCCCGAACAGCGGCGCCAACTGTTGCACGGTCAGATTGGTGTGGCAGTAGACGGCGACCGGCAGGATCCGGTCCGGCAGCGGCAGGCGCCACGGCCAGCCGCCGCCCGGACCGTTGCCGCCCCGCTCACGCACCACGCGCACCAGACTCTCGAACTGCCGCAACCACAGCCCCGTGAACGTCTCCACCCACACCTGCTCAGCCCGAAGCACCCCACCCATACCGGAGGAATGCCCCGCACCAGACCTTCTGGAACGAGCTTCAGCGCCGCCCGCCGGACCGCCGGCCCGTGGTCACACGAGTCCAGCGATGCGCACGAGGTCCGACATGTAGAAGGTGCCGGGAGTCTCGCCGAAGGTCGGCGTCCACTTCTTCGTCGGGTTCTTACCGTTGTAGGTGAGGTACGAGTCCGGGTCGGTCTTGACCAGTGCGGCGATCACCTCGCCGACGATGGCGCTGCCAACGGTGCCGAGCTTGAGGCTGCCGACTTTCGAGTTCTCTTCGAGCGCGCCTTCGCCCAGGATGTAGTACCAGGGCGGTACGTGGTCGAAGTCCTTCAACTCGAAGTCTGCCGGCTTGTAAGGGTCGTGGCCCGAGGGGTACTTCACGTACACCTCCTTGGCGATGTCCTCTCCGGAGGGCATCCCCTTGCTGCCGTCCTTGCGGACAAAGGTGTTCGCACGGAGCAGGTTCCGGATGGCGATGGAGAGCAGCGGCGAGTAGAGCTGGTCCGCGTACGGGTTCCCCTCCGGAAGCTTCTCCTTCTTCGTGGAGTCCTCCAGCCAGGTCAGGGGGCTGTCGATGGGCGGCGGCATCTGGAGGAAGGCGTGGATGATCTTCCGGTCGAACCTCCTCGCGTACTGGGGCTGCTGGGCTCCCGGAATCACGAAGAACTGCCGCCAGTCGATGATCTGGTCGGTGCGCAGTGGAGCGAACGGTTTGCGGAAGTGGAAGAGGTGGCCGGCCGTGTGCTCGTTGAGGCGGTACTCCTCGACCGGCAGCGAGTGCAGCCGGTAGGCGGCGGTGGTGAACTCCAGCGGCAGGGTGACCGGCTTGCCCTGCGGGGGATTGAAGAGCAGGAAAGGCGTGCTCGGGTTCTCGGCCGCTGCCTTGACCTTCGCGTACACCGTGTCCTTCACGATCCTCGGGAGCCAGTCGTTGAGGATCATCCACTGGTAGTGCCAGACGACCTGTCGCTTCGCGGTGTCGAAGAGCATGACGTCCGGGACGGACCCCTTCAGCATGTCGACCACGGCGTTGTGGAACAGCATGAAGGCGTGGTGGATCTGGATCGAGATGATGGTGTTGTCGTTGCGCGGGTCCGCGATGACCGGGACACCCTGAGGGTTACGGGGAACGTCGTAGTCGTGGTACGGGTCGATCCAGAACTTGCCGACGTCGAGGTTGTCGTAGAACGCGAACGACTGGGTCTTGGGACCGAGTCCGTAGACGTGCGAGAGGTCGACCCTGGCTCCGCGGAAGTTCGTCGTGTCCCTGATGGTGTTGCTGTCGAAGGTCACGTCGGCCTGGAACGTGATGTTGTGGTCGAGGAACTGGCCGAGATAGGTGTAGCCCGCCGGGATGCCGGAGTCGGCGGGCGCCTTCGGCTCCTTCACCGTCGGCTTCGCCAGGTATTTGTCGTCGATCTTCTCGCCGAGCTCGGCGCACTTCTTGGGCGGGGTGGGGGGATTGAGGTCCAGCGGACCGCCGGGGGCCCCGAGCTTCTTGATCAGCTCGTCTTTGGGTGCGTACGCCTTCAGGTCGGGAAGCAGCCACATGTAGGTGCCGGTCTCCACCACCGCGTCCGTGAACGCGATCGTGGTGTTCGGCGCCGGGGGGCCGGCGCCGTTGGCCAGGTCCAGGCGCAGCGGGCAGCCATGGCCGGTGAAGGTCGGGTCGGCGACCCGGAGGCCGTCCGGATTCAGGGCGGACTGCCCGTCGTGGCCCAGGAGTTGGTCGAGGAGCCGGGTGCGGGCCTCCTCCCGGAGGGTGGCGACGTCGGCGGCGGGCGGGCCGGCGGTCGTGGTGTCCGTGGTCATCGGTGGGGTATTCCTTCCGTCTTCCGGGTGACGGCGCGGCGCCGGGGGCGCCCGCACACGGGGCTTCACGGCCGACTCGCTCCCGGCCGCCCCGTACGCATGCCCGCGGTCCGCCGTACGGGTAACCCCGGCCGCCGAACAGCACCGCAACGGCCCGGTCCTTTGACCCGGGCAGCCCGCCTGGGCTGGTGGACGGCCGCTGGTCGGCACACGATCGAACGAACACCCGGGCGGGCCGAGAGCGCTTTGCCGGGGCAGCCGACCACGCAGGAGGACCGGATGACCACCACCATCGTCGGGACGTCGTTCACGGAACGGATCGCCGACTTCGTCCTGTTCGATGTCCCCGGGAAACCGGTGGACGTGATCAAGAAGCAGCTCCAGTTGGCGATCGAAGTGGAGTTCGCCACCATCCCGGCGTACCTCTGCGGCCTGTGGTCCATCAAGGACAGCGGCAAGGACTCCAAGGCGTACAAGCTGATCAGGAGCGTCGTCGTGGAGGAGATGCTTCACATGGGGCTGGCCTGCAACATGCTCACCGCCGTCGGCGGCACACCCGTCATCAAGCCCCCGGTGTACCCCACGGTCCTCCCGGGCGGGGTGGAAGCGGGCCTGACTGTCAGGCTCCGAGGGCTGACCAAGGAGTACGTCGAGAAGACCTACATGGTCATCGAATCCCCGGAAGTCCCGTCCCTGCCGCCGCTCGTGACCGGGCCCCCGGTCACCATCGGCGCCTTCTACGACGAGCTGCTGCAGAAGCTGAGGCGCTACTGCCCGTTGCTGACGACGCAGAACCAGTTGGAGGACGAGGGGCTCGGGCTCTACAAGATCCAGGGCTTCGCCGACATCGAACGCGCGATCACCGAGATCAAGGCGCAGGGCGAGGGCACGGCCAGCCTCCCGGGCATCTCCGACGAACCGGACGAACTGGCCCACTACTACAAGTTCGCCCAGGTCGTGGCGGGCGGAGAGCTCATCAAGAAGGGGACGGGGCGCTGGGAGTACAGCAAGGAGCTGCCGGTTCCCTTCCCCGAGGCCTGGCCGATGGCCGTGGTCCCCAAGGGCGGCTACGCGAAGGACAAGGCGGCGTACGACGTGACCCCCGAAACCCAGGCGAAGCTGACGGCATTCAACACCGCGTACATGGAGACCGTCCGGCTTCTCCAGGCCGCATGGACGCCGGGCCAGGGCGGGCAGGCGAAGCTGACGGAGGCGGAGAATGCCATGTTCGGCCTGAAGAAGCTGGCCGCCCCGCTCTACGCGACGGTGAACCCGAAGGACAAGGCGCAGAGCTTCGGCCCGGAGTTCCTCGGCACGTGAGCCCGCGGGCGCCCGGTCACTCCGGGTGTCCACCCTGCCCCGGTTTGCGATCGCGAACGTGGCGATGTGCACTGGAAGTACGCGAACCATCAGCCGGCCGAACTTCCCGGCGGTGCAGCATTCCCCCTGAAGAATTAGGCGTCTTTCTGGAGGACAGGCCCATGGGAATAGAATTCACGGTCATCGAGGCGGTCCCGTACGAGCACGGGCGCAGCACGGAGCCGCTGACATGGCATGGCACCGCCACCTTCAGTCACCCCGTCAAGAATGCCGAAGCCGCGATCCAGGCCTTCTCCCTCGAATTCCTCAGAGGCCCCTACAATCCCGGCGAGGCCCCCTACGGCAAGGAGCACGTCGAGTGCTCCGTGGGGAAGCTGACCGGTAATACTGCAGCGGTCCAGGTGACGTTCCTGCTGCGTCCGCGGGACGCCGGGCCCGACTACAATTTCCAGGCATCGGCGCGGATCATGGTCATCGCCGAAACGGGCGGGATGTAGGCGAATCGGGGCGGATGCCCGCCGCAGCCGGCGGGCATCCGTTTCCGGCAGACCCTTTGGGCGGCAGCCCCGCAGAGGGCGGGACGAGGAAGGAAAAGTCATGACCGGAGTGAGTACGGCGCCAAGCATCCAGGTCGAGCAGCTCTATTTCGAATTCCCGAGCTCCGGCGACGGGACCATCAGGTACCTGACGAAACCGTTCTCATTCGAGCAGTGCGTCAACAGGGCGGTCGCCGTCGTGTCCGGTTATTCCGGGCACTACACCGACAGCCAGTACCTGAAGATCGGAAGGATCCACGTGAAGGCGGATGCCAGCATCGAGGACGCCCAGAAGGGCCAGGTACTGGTGACGTGTGAATGGGCATTCGACCCTCAGGTCAACAACTACCCGTCGGCCGGGCAGGTCTGGGTGACCGTGCTGGGCTGGTGAGCGGCGTGGAGGCCGGAGGCGGCGGGGGCCGGCTGGATGTGACGGCCGAGGATGTCCAGGCCGACCCCGGCTCCGTGGTCACCGCCGCGTTCCGGGCGGTCGACCGGCGGGAGGAGGGGGTCGCGAGCGCGGACCTCGTCCTCACCGCCGATCCGGGGCTGACGTTCGAGGAGGACGGGGTGGGCTTCAGCCGGAACGGAGGCCGGCCGGGGAGCTTTCCCGGCGAGCGGTCGTCGGGAAACTCCGTCCTGACGTGTGCGAACGCCCGCCTCGACGTCTACGACAGCGGGGACCGGATCGAGCTTGACGTCACCGTCCGCGTCGGAAGCGCACCCTCCTCCGGGGACCCCAAGGTGCGGCTCGCCATCGAGAGCCCGCCGAACTGCCGTCCGGAGACCTACGGGGCCGCAAGCGTGACCATTCACGTCAAGCACCTCATTCCCCATATCGACAGGATCGACCCCCAGGACGTGCAGGAAGGGGGCCCGGTCACTTTCGAGGGCAAGAATCTCGGCCTGGTGCGCTGGGCGATATTCGCGGACGAAAACGGCAGGACGGTCATCACGACCGCCGAAGGCAACAATGTCGGCTACCTGGCGAAGTCGAAGCGCCCTCCGGGGCTCGCCAAGGGGCACGGAACCGTCTGGCTCTCCACCGCCGATACACAGAGCGAGATCGGGACGGGCAACACGAGTAACGGTGTCGGCATCGTATTCGAGGACCCGTAACGGCATCGCCGAGTGCGGCATCCGCATTCCGCCCAGGAGGACATTCTACCAATGGTTCTCAACCGAAGCATCTTGGAGGTGGAATTATTGATGCATTTGCATGGAACCGGGATTCCCGGTCGAATGGGGTTGCCCGGCCGTCGGCGAGCTTCTAGTTTGGATTCAGGCCTTACTCCATTGGGGCTGATTCCGACCGACGGCACACATGAGAAAAGAGGAGGAGATTCGGGATGACGATGCACATTGACGCTGCTTACCCCGACCAGGTCGAGGCGGGCGGACCGGTTCACCTGGAGGGCAGCGGCCTCGGCCTGGCCCGATGGGCGGTGTTCACGGACGAGGACAGCAAGCACAGCCTGACCGTGGCCGCGACCGGGCAGGACGTCGGCAGGGCGGCCGACTCGGTGCGTCCCGATGGCCTCGACATCGGACACGGGACGGTCGTCCTCTCGGACGCCAAGACGAAGGAGCAGATCAGCCGGTCGAACACCAGCAACGCGATGCCCATCGACTTCGTCGGTCAGTGACATCGCGCCCCGCGTACGAAAAGCGCAGGGTGATGCCCGTCCGCCCGCCATCCCGAGATGGCGGGCGGACGAGTCAGTGCGCGACGAAGTCCAGGGGAAGGGGCCGCTCGTGCCGGCCGGTGCGATGCCGGACTTCTCCTTCGCGTTCGAGAGGCGGACCGTCCCGCGCCCGATGGCCAGACCGGTGGGACGGACGGATTCGGCCGTCAGGCCGAGGTCCTAACCCGGGCCGGATGTCGGCGATGCAGGCGCCGAGGGGTTGCACGGTCTCGGCCGCGAACTCCACCCTCGTCCGCGCACCAGACTTCTGAGCCCGTGACACACCGTCGAGGCTTCGCGACAACCGGCACGACCCGAAGTTCAGAACGGCGCTCACCAACCTCCCCGCGCCGGTCAGGGGGCTCGGGCACCCCCGAGAGCCGCCCGATCCGAGTGGCCGTCTCCCGCCCCCACCGGTGCTGGCCCGCGAAGTAGCCGCCGATCCGCCCCTCCACGAAGCCGGTCCTGCGGTCGGCCGGTTTCGGGTGTCGCACCCACTCTGACCTGCGACTTCACATTGGTCCACATGGGTGAGCCTCACCCAACGGAGGCAGAGATCACCCAACGCAGTCGACCGGTCAGAGAACCCACTCCGACCTGCGGTTTCTTCAATGAGAGTCACGAGGGGGACGCGAGTGCCGCCTCCGCGAAGCAGATGTCACCAAGAGTGCAAAACGCCTCTGACCTGCGGCGATACCGGAGAGCTGCCAGGGAAGCCGAAAGTGAGGATGCGCAGGATAAGCGCCCAACTTGTCCGCTTCGACCTGAAATTATGTCCGTTATGGGTGGGCGCGGACGGTTTCGAACCGCCGACATCTGCTTTGTAAGAGCAGCGCTCTACCACTGAGCTACGCGCCCCCTGTCGTGGCCCGGTGGGGGCGCGACGACTGCCTAGGGTACCTGGTCCCGGGGGGTGCTGTGGTGCGGGTGGTCGGGGAGTGGGACGGGTGGGGGTGCCGGTGGGGTGGGGTGATCGGGAAGAATGGGGGTGGATCAGCGGGTCGGAGCAGGGAGCGCGCAGTGACGGTGGCCGGCGGGAGCGGGCGGGGGTGGCGTCGGGCGGGGAGTGCGCTGGCCGACGCACTGGTGGCGCCGGTGGTGCTGGCGGGTGCGCTGGGTGCGCTGGGGCTGGCCTCGGCCGGGACGGGCGGCTGGTGGGGCCGGCGCGGCGGGGAGGGCGGGCGGGCGGACGCCAAGGCGGCCCGGGACGCCGCGCAGGAGGCCTTCTACGAGCTGGACTCGACGCAGCGCGAGGTGCAGTTGGCGGTGGAGACCGTCCGGGCGGCCGAGGACGAGGCGACGGCCCGCCGGGCGCTGGCGGACCTGGCGGGGATCACCGGCCGGGTGGACCAGGTCACCGTGAACTACCTGGCCGCGCTGGACGCGTACAACCTGGACGACGAGGCGCTGGACGCCGGCACCGCGGCGCGGGCCCGGCGTCAGCTGGAGGACGTGAAGGGGCAGCTCGGCTCGGCCCGGACGGAGCTGAACGACTTCCTCCAGCGGCTGCAGCCGATCCTCCAGCGCGCCGAGCAGCAGCTGATGCGGGTCACCCCGGCGGTGGAGCAGGCGAAGCGCGCGCTGCTCCAGGCGAGCAACGCGCTGGACGCGGTGCGCGGTGCCGGGCTGCGGGCGGACGACCTGGCGGCCCGGCTGGCCGAACTGGCGCCGGAGCTCGGGCTGCTGAACGAGGGGCCGGCCCGGCACGGGGTGGCGCCGACGCTGCGGCGCGCGGACGACGTGCGGCAGCGCGCCGAGGCGATCGCGGCCGACGCCGGGCAACTGCCGGAGCGGGCACGGGAGATCGACCGGCGGGTGGCGAGCCTGCGGACCCGGATCCAGGCGCTGGAGACCAAGGCGGAGACGGTCGAGCCGGCGCTGAGCGAACTGCGCCGCCGGTTCAGCGCGGCCTGCTGGCAGGACCTCCAGCGGGTGTCGGAGCAGGTCGCGGAGACCGGGCGGGCGGCGGAGCGCAAGCTCGCCGAGGCCGCCCGGGCCCGGGACGAGCAGCGCTGGGCGGACGCGACGGGCGCGATCGGTACGGTGCGCGCGCTGCTGGACACCGCGGACGGGTCGGTGGTCGCGGTGAACGAGCGGCTGCGGCAGCTGAACGAGGTGCAGCACGACCCGCACCGGGAGGTGGAGCGGGCCCGCTTCGCCCTGCGCGACGCGCAGCGGCTGGCGATGACGGGCCGCAGCGCGCCGGACCCGCGGCACGCCGCCCCGCTGGACGAGGCGGTGGCGCGGCTGGACCGGGCCGTGGCCACCCTGGAGGCGGCCGGCCGGCACCCCGACTACTGGCACTTCCTGACCGAGCTGGCGGGCGTGCGGGAGACGGCGGCGCAGGTGATCGGGCTGATCCGCGGCGATCTGGGCGGGCACCGGTAGCACCGGCCGGGCAGGACACCGGCAGCACCCACCAGCAGAACACCGGTAGGGCGCAGGCGGGGCACCGCGTGGGTACCCTGCCGGTATGCCACGCTACGACTTCCGCTGCCGCTCCTGCGGCGCCACCTTCGAACTCCGCCGCCCGATGGCGCAGGCCGGCGCCCCCGCCGTCTGCCCGCAGGGCCACGAGGACACCGTGAAGCTGCTGTCCGCCGTCGCCGTCACCGGCTCCGCTTCGGGCGGCGCCCCGCGCCAGGCCCCCTCCGGCAACGGTGGTGGCGGAGGAGGCTGTTGCGGCGGCGGCTGCTGCGGCTGACCGCCCCCGCTTCCGCTCAGGAAGCGACGGGCGCGGTGGGCGCGGTGGGCGCGGCGGCCACCCGGGCGAGGAAGCGTCGGACGATCTCCTCCCCCGCCGCCACCCCCACCTCGTCGAGGGCGGTGACGCCGGGGGCGGTCCAGCCGCCGTCGGCGAGTTCGCCGTGCCCGGGCCGCCAGGCGGCGTCGGCGGCGAGCAGCAGGTCGGCGTCGAGCAGCGAGTCACCGGCCGCGAGCACGGTGCTCGCGCCGGTGCGCCGGACGGCTTCGGCGAGGGCGGCGCTCTTGCTGAGCGGCCCGGGGACGGCGTAGACCTTGCGGCCCTGGAGCGAGACCGCCCAGCCGCGTTCGGCGCACCAGCCGGTCAGCTCGTCGAGCCAGCCGGCGGGCAGCGCGGCGCGCTCGACGACGAGGTAGGCGAACAGCCCGTCGGCGACGCGGCGCTTGTGCGTCCACTCCGGGTCGGCGCTCAGGGCGAGCTGCCGGACGACCTCCTCCAGCGGGGCCGCGCCGGAGGCGAGCCGCGCGGTGATCTCGGTGCGCCAGTCCTGGTCGGGCACGCCGTCGACGAGCAGGTGCCCGCCGTTGCCGCAGATCGCGTACGCGGGGACCCAACCGGGCGTCGGGCCGGGCAGGTTGATCCGCTCGTACTGGGCGAGGGTGCGGGTGGTGGCGGGGACGAACCAGGCCTGCCGGACGAGTTCGACGAGCAGCGCGGCGGCCTGTTCGGTCATGAACGAGAGCGCCTTGCCGTCGTGCACCTCGACGGAGAGCAGCCGGGGCGCGAGCCGGTCGGGGACGTCCAGGGCGAGGGCCCGGTTGGAGTAGACGAGCGTCCGGTCGAGGTCGCTGGCGACGAGAACATCGGCGTTCATCAGGACTCCTTCACCACAACGGTCCTACCGGAGGCCCCGGTCGCTCCTCGACTGTAGCGGGGGTGGATGAGGCCGACGCACGAGTACGGCAGGCCGTCCACCTCCTCGACCTCGACGCCGCGCTGGGCGGCGAGCAGCCGGACGTGGTCGAGGTCGGCGCCGGCGCCGCGCCGGGCGAGGACCCGCCAGGGGACGCGGCGCAGCAGCACCCGGGTGGTCTCGCCGACACCGGGCTTGACCAGGTTGACGCTGTCGATGCCGTACTCGGTGCTGATCCGTTCGACGGCGGCCCAGCCGGCCCAGTCGGGCGTGCGATCGGGGGCGGTGGACAGCCGGTCGGCGGCGGCGACGGCCTCCGGGCGGACGGCGTCGAAGTGGTCGGCGACGGTGTCGAGGAAGGCGGCGGAGACGTCCGCGCCGGCCAGTTCGGCGTAGTGCTTGGCGCCGTGGAAGTCGTCCGGGCCGATCAGGCCGGGCCGCAGCACGGTGCGCGAGACCAGGCCGGAGACGGTGGAGTTGAGGCAGGCGGAGGGGATCAGGAAGTCGTCCCGGGTGCCGTAGGTGCGCGCGCAGCGGCCGGGGTCGGCGAGGACGGCGAGGTCCGGGTCGAAGCCGGTGCCGGCCAGGGCCTCGGCGAGTTCGCGGGTGATCGCGCCCTTGCCGGTCCAGCCGTCGACGAACACCACGTCGCCGGCGCGGTGGTGGGCGGCCAGGTAGCGCAGCGCGACCTGGTCGATGCCGCGGCCGCGGACGATGGAGACGGCGTAGTGCGGGGTGTCGAGTCCGTGGGCGTGGGCGAGCCAGCGGCGGATCAGGATGCCGACGGGCGTGCCGGCCCGGGCCAGCGAGGCGAGCACCAGGCCGGGGCCGCGCTCGCGCAGCAGGGTCTCGGCGACGGTGCCGGCGGCGAGCGCGATGCGGCGGGCGGAGGCGCGCAGCGCCTGGTGGAACAGCTCCTGGTACTCGGGGCTGGGCTGGTACTCGACCGGCAGCGACTCGGCGTAGTGCGCGCCGCCGTTCTGGACGGCCTCCTCGCGCTCCTCGGTGGGGGCTTCGAGCGGGACGCCGGAGAGGTCCTTGAGCAGCCAGGCCACCTCGTCGGGGCGGTAGGAGGAGAACGCCGGGCCGTACAACGGGGACGGCAGCTGGGGCGACTGGAGCGAAGGCCGGTGGGAGGGCAGCACCGCGAGCACCACCTGGTCGGTGACCTGCCGCAGCTGGCCGAGCAGGGCGCGCTCGCCCTCGCGCAGGGCGGGGGTGTCGGCGACGTCGTCGACCACCAGCACGACCGCGTCGAAGCGGCGGGCCGGGTCGCTGCCGGGGGCGACGTTGTAGGCGTAGCGCTCGCGCGAAGCGTCGTCCTGCGGGTCGTCGTGGGCGGGGAAGGCGAGGCGGGTGCGGATGGCGTAGCCGGGGTCGTCCACGGCGAGGACGGGCGAGCGGGTGGTGGTGGAGTAGCGGACGCGGTCACCGCCCAGCCGGTCGGCGAGTGCGCCGGCCAGCCGCAGCGGGGCGTACATCAGCTCCTCGAAGCCGAGGACCAGCACGCGCCGCGCCGTGGCGGGCAGCGCGTCGGCCAGTTGTCCGGCCAGGCGGGGCAGGGCGGCGTCCAGTCGGGCGCGGTCGTGGGCGGTGAACCCGTGCCGGCCGCCGTCGGGGAGCCCGGCGGGCCAGTCCAGGTCGACCCGGGCGAGCGGTGCGGGCGTTCCGGGGGGCGCGGCGGGGGCGGGGGCGGCCTCGGCTATCAGCCGCTCGGCGCGGTCCTGGACGTCGGCGGGCAGCTGGACGGCGCCGCTGGCGGTGGCCACCAGGTCGAGCCGGACGCCGAGTTCGGCGGCGGTGTCGGCGAGCCGGCGGCGGTCGGCGGCGGAGCGCAGGTCGACCAGGGCGACGACGACGTAGTGGTCGCGGGGGTGGCGGGCGTGCAGGTCACGGATGGTGTTGAGGACCGTGCGGCCGGTCGAGAACTCGTCGTCGACCAGCACCAACGGGCCTTCACCGGTGAGGAGTTCGGGATCGGCGGGGAGCAGTAGGTGCGAGGTGGCGTGCGAGTGCTCCTCCTCGAAGCCGCCGAGCGGGGGCACACCGGCCACCGGGCGGCGGGTGGAGTGCAGGTACGGGGCGTCGAGGCCGTCGGCGACGCTGTGGCCGAGGCCGGTGGCCGTCTCCGCGTAGCCGAGGACGACGGCCCGCGCGGCGGCCTCGCCGCCAAGCAACTCGCGTACCTGCCGGCCGAGTTCGAGTCCGGCACCGTGGACGACGGCAGGCCGCTGCGGGACGTGCTTGCCGAGCACGGTGGAGACCAGCAGGTGGGCGCGCTTCGGGTTCTGGGAACGCAGGGCCAGGCCCACGAGTTCGGGGAGGCGGTCCGATCCGGTCAGGGCGATGCCGGCCCGGTCGGCGACCCAACGGCCGGTCCACGTCTGCTGTGCTGTCACTGCTGGTCCTGCCTTCGCATGGTGCGGTGGTGCGGTCTTCGGATCAGTCGGATAGGTCGGACAGGTCGGGCCGTTCAGGTCAACCGCGCGCAGCCCCCTCACCCCCCGCACAGGCAGGCCGCGCGCAGCCCCCTCACCCCCCGCACAGGCAGGCCGCGAGCAGCTCCGCGAAGCTCACGTCCTCCCGGGCCACCCCGAACACCTCCGCCCGCAGCAGCACCCGCTCCGCCCAGGCCCGGTGCGGCCGGGCCTCGTTCATCTTGTTGGTGTACGCCGAGCGCAGGACCCCGCCGCCGTCCCGCTCCTGCCGGAGGATGTCCCGGGCGTCGCAGTACTCCTCGTGCGTGACCACGGAGAGGGCGTGCACGGCGGGGACGTGGCTGGGGTGGATGCAGGTCTTGCCGAGCAGGCCGTTGGCCCGGTCGAGTTCGACCTCCCGGATCAGCCCGTCCAGGTCGTGCTCGATGATCCGCCGGCGGACCTCCTCGCCGGAGGCCCTGGACGTCCCGGGGGTCTCGGCGAACGGCGTGCGGCGCAGCTGCGGCTTGAACATCCGCTCCTGGACCGGGAAATACTCCCAGACCGGACCGGTGACGGTGTACCCGGTGCCGTCCGCCCGGCCGAGCACGTTGACCACGTCGCCGATCACCGCCGAGACCAGGGCGACGTCGTACGCGGTGAGGTCGGGCGAGCGGCGCAGGCCGTACGCGGAGCAGAGGTCGGTCACGCCGAGGCGGACGGCGAGCACCCGCTCCCGGTGCCCGGCGAGCAGGTCGGCGATGCCGAAGAGCTGCTGGCGCCTGGTCTCCAGGTGGGCGAGTTCGGGTGACTCCAGGACGGGCATGGCGAACAGCCGGCGCCCGGTGGCGGCCTCGGCGGCGGCCAGGGCGGCCAGGTACGCGCCGCCGGTCTCCGTGGTGAACTTCGGCAGGACGAACCCGCTCAGCAGCTCGACGGCCGGCCCGAGCCGCTCGGCCAGGTCGAGGATCTGGGAGGCGGCTCGAACTCTGATGAAGAGCAGGGGGTGGCCTTGTGTGCAGTCGGTGAAATCCCTGACCAGGTCATTCAACTGCTCGATCAGGTTCCGCTCCCCCGCGTCCACCTCGTGGTCGGCGATCGCGTCCTCCAGGCAGAGCACCATCGACACCACGCCCCGAGCAGCCTGTTTGCGGATGTCGGCGGCCAGCGCGGGCCGGGTGGCGGGGCTGTAGAGGGTGCCGCCGAGGGCGGTGGCCAACACCGCGGCCTCGCTCCGCGCGGTGAACGGCCGGGGCGGTTCGAGGAAGAGGCGACCGCGTACGTCGTCGGCGAGGTGGCCGAAATGGCGCAAGGTGCTCTCCTCAGAGGTTTGACGGCCACCGGTCCGTTGCCGGGGCGCGCGACGGCGCGGGACGACACCGCGATCCAGCGGTGCGACACCATGGTCAACCGGTCCACGGGGCTCCGTGGTTCCCGGACGGACGCCGGCGGGCCCCCCTCCGCCCGACCCCGGCGGGCCCGTGGACCGCCCATCGTACGGACGGATTCCGGCCGTCCCCGGTTCCTCGGCACTGAACTCCCGGAACATCGCCGTCCAGATCACCGACCACCGGTCGAGCACCGGCAAACCCCCGGCAAGCGCAAGTCTTGGCAAAGTTCGACCCGGTTCCGACGGTCCCGGTCACGTTGTCCGAAGGGGTGGCGAACGGGCAGGATGGTCGGCTATGACGCACGTGATGGCCAAGGGCGCCAACATCGCACTGCCGGCTGCGGCGGTCCGCGCCGTGCTGCGCTGGAGCGCCACGCCCGGTGCGCCGGACGTGGACGCGTCCGCGCTGCTGCTCGGCGCCACCGGCAAGGTCCGTTCGGATGCCGACTTCGTCTTCTACAACCAGCCGCGGCACCCCTCAGGCCTGGTGCGCCACCTGCCCAAGCAGCAGACCTCCGGCGGCGCCGAGATCATCGACACGATCGAGGTCGAACTCGCCAAGCTGCCCGCCGACGTCGACCGGGTGGTGCTGGCCGGCTCCTCCGAGGGCGGCTCCTTCCGCGCGGTGCCCGGGCTTCGCCTGCTGCTCTTCGACGCCACGGCCGGGGACGGCACGCCCGCACTCGCCGAGTTCGCGATCTCCGACGGCGAGAACGTCACCGCGCTGGTCGCGGGCGAGCTGTACCGGCGCTCCGGCGCCTGGAAGTTCCGGGCGATCGGCCAGGGCTACACCTCCGGCCTGATCGGCCTGGCCACCGACTTCGGCATCACCGTCGACGACGAGGCGGAGGCCGAGGCGGCCCCGGCGGCGGCCTCGACGGCCACCCCCACCGTCACCCCCACCGCCGCCGTCGACCCGCGCAACACCCCGCTGCCCGCCCCCCGCCCGACCGCCCCGCCCGAGCCCGGCACCTTCACCCTGGCCCCGGCCGTCCCGCAGCCGCCGGCCACCCCCCGGCACCGGCCCCAGCAGCAGCCCGCCGCGGCCGCCCCGGGCACGGTGCCGCCCCCGCCGACCGCGCCGCCCACCGTTCCCCCGGCCGCGCCGCCGGCCCCGACCGCACCCCCGGCCCACCAACCCGGCACCGGGTACGGCTACCCGCAGCAGCCACAGCCCCACCAGCCGCCCGACACCGGCTACGGCTATCCGCAGCAGCAGCCCGGTACCGGCTACGGGTACCCGCACCCCACCCCCCAGCCGTACCCGCAGCAGCAGGGCACCGGCTACGGCTACCCGCACCAGCAGCAGCCCGCCCCGCAGCAGCACCCCGGCAGCTACGGCTACCCGCACGCCGGCACCGGCCAGCAGCCGCCGGCCCAGGCCCCCGCGCAACCACCGGCCCAGGCCCCGGCCCAGCCGCCCACCGGCGAGGAGTTCGCCCTGCCGCCGCAGGGCCCGCAGTTCCAGCCCCGCTGATCGGCGGGGCCTAGCTAGTCGGAGCCGCCCTGGCTCTTGTACCCGCGCTGCCACTGCATCCCGAACCCGTACAGCCGGTCGATGTCCGCCTGGAACCCGTTGACGTACCGCACCTCACGGCGCACCGTCAGCTGGTTGTCCCCCGCGTTCTCGATCAGCACCACCGCGCACGAGCGCGCCGCCCGGGCCCGTTCGTCCAGCTTGATCTCGATCCGCGGCCCGGTCTGCGGCACGATCGTCACCACCGCGTGGGACTGCTCGAAGGCCGGCGTGCCGTCGTAGATGTAGACGAAGATCAGCAGCCGTTTGAACTTGTCCTTCTTCTCCAGGTTGACGTACATCGTCTCGCCGGACGGCGCCCCGTACTGGTCGTCGCCGCTGAGCTTGATGTACGGCGGTTGCCGGAGGTCGCCGAAGTAGCCGCCGAGCGGCTGCACCACGCCGCTGCTCCCGTCGGACAGTTCGTACATGCACGCCAGGTCGAGGTCGACGTTGACCTGCTCGTTCTGCACCGAGTCCGGCTCCAGCGGGCGCAGGATGCGGGGGCTGAAGAGGCGCTTGGCGCGTTCGCGGGCACTCGGCCGGACGGCCCCGGAGCGGGTGGTCCAGTGCAGGTTGACGTAGAGGTAGCCGGTGGTGGCCGCGGACCCGGTGATCGCGTGCTGCGGGGTCGACTTGGTGAGTATGACCTTGTGCTGACCGCCCGGGTTGTCGAAGGTGTAGTTCCGCTCCCCGCGCAGGTACTCCCAGATCGAGACCATCCCGCCCTCTCCCCCTGCTCCCGTCAGTCGATCTGACGGTCCGCCGCTCCATGATCGGGCATCAGCCCGGCCCTCGGATACCCAAACCTTCCCCTCCCCTACCCCGTCGGGCCCCCCCGCGCTCACCGCCGGGTCGACGAGTGGAGCGGCCGGTGGGTCGACTGGCGGGAGGAAGCCCCCCTCCCGTAACATGCCGCCCCTTCGGACGCGATATCGTCTAGCCGCACAGGTGTCCCGTCCGCCCCTGCGCGGGTGCGGCGGGTACGCCGTGCGGCGACGAACGAACCGTCAGGCGCGACCCGAGTACCGGGAGCTGACCGCCTGTGTCGCTCTGTGAACCCGTCCCCTGCGGAAACCCGAGGCCCGACCCGCAATGAACCTGACCTCCATACAGCTGGTCTGGACCGTCGTCGGCGGCGCAGCCCTGCTGTTCGTCGCCGTCCTGCTGGCGACGCTGCGTTTCAAGAACACGAAGAAGGAAGAGGCCGGCGACTCCTGGGAGCGCAGCGAGGAGCGTCGGCGGCGCAAGGAGATGATCTACGGCATCTCCTCCTACACGCTGCTGTTCTGCTGCGCCGGTGTCGCGGCCGCGCTGTCCTTCCACGGCCTGGTGGGCTTCGGCAAGGAGAACCTGGGGCTGTCCGGCGGCTGGGAGTACCTCGTCCCGTTCGGCCTCGACGGTGCCGCGATGTTCTGCTCGGTGCTCGCCGTGCGCGAGGCCAGCCACGGTGACGCCGCGCTCGGCTCCCGTCTGCTGGTCTGGGTGTTCGCGATCGCCTCGGCCTGGTTCAACTGGGTCCACGCGCCGCGCGGCGTGTCGCACGACGGCGCCCCGCAGTTCTTCTCCGGCATGTCGATCTCGGCGGCGATCCTGTTCGACCGCGCGCTGAAGCAGACCCGCAAGGCCGCGCTGCGCGAGCAGGGGCTCGTGCCGCGCCCGCTGCCGCAGATCCGGATCGTCCGCTGGCTGCGCGCCCCGCGCGAGACCTACGCGGCCTGGTCGCTGATGCTGCTGGAGAACGTCCGCAGCCTGGACGAGGCGGTCGAGGAGGTGCGCGAGGAGCGCCAGGCCAAGCTGGACGCCAAGGTGCGGGCCCGCACGGCCGACCGCCGCGAGCGGGCCGAGCTGAAGGCCATCTCCCGCCAGGGCGGCATGCTCGCCCGGGCCCGCGGCGGCCGCCAGGTGCCCGCGCTCACGGCTGCCGGCGACGGCCAGACCGCTACGGAGCCTGCCCTAGCCGCCGAGTCGGACACCGCCTCCTCGCACCAGGCCGCCTCGGGCCCGCTGGAGCCGGCCGCGCTGGACGCCGGCCGCCGCCCGCGTGCCGCCGTCGGCTCGTCGTACGCGCCGTCCTCCTCGGCGTCCTCCTCGTCCTCGTCCTACTCGTCGTCCTACTCCTCGTCCGCCGGATCGGCCTCGGGCTCGTCCTACCGCAGCTCGGCCATCGACCTGACGGCCGACGACGACACCCTGTCGATGCCCAAGCTGGACTCGCTGGAGCGCAAGCTGCGCGCGATCGAGCAGCAGCTCGGCTGAGCGGGCGCACCGCGACGCGAAACGGCCGCCCCCGGATTCCCGGAGGCGGCCGTTTCGCGTACCCGGCGGGCTACTCGCCGGTACTCGTACTCACCAGTTCCGGTTCGTCCCGCGCATCCTCGCGCCGGTTGCGCAGGATCGACGAGCCGAGCGCCAGCCCGATGAAGGCGACGCCGATCAGGCCGGTGACGATCTCCGGGATGTGGTACTTGATCCCGACCAGCAGGATCACCGAGAGCGCGCCGATCGCGTAGTGCGCGCCGTGCTCCAGGTAGACGTAGTCGTCCAGGGTGCCCTTGCGGACCAGGAAGACGGTCAGCGAGCGGATGTACATCGCGCCGATGCCCAGGCCCAGGGTGATCTGGAAGATGTCGCTGGAGATGGCGAACGCGCCGACCACGCCGTCGAAGGAGAACGAGGCGTCCAGGACCTCCAGGTAGAGGAAGAGGAAGAACGCGGCCTTGCCGCCGACCTGGAGGATCGACTTGCCGGACTTCTCGGCCTCCTCCTCGCGCTCGGCGTCCTCCTCCAGACCCGATTCGAAGATCGAGGAGAGGCCGCCGACCACGAGGTAGGTGATCAGGCCGAGGACACCGGCGAGCAGAACGGTTTCAGCGTGCTCCCCGGCGAAGAAGTTGGAGGCCAGCACCAGCACGACCAGCGCGACGACGCTGGAGAAGGCGTCCAGCTTGCCGACCTTCTCCAGCGGGCGCTCGATCCAGCCCAGCCAGTTGTGCTCCTTCTCGTCGTCGAACACGAAGTCGAGGAAGATCATGAGCAGGAAGACGCCGCCGAAGGCCGCGATGGCGGGGTTGGCCGCCTCCAGGTACTGACCGTAGGTCAGGCCGGCGTGCGTCTTGTCGGAGTGCAGCGCGAGGTCGATGACCGTCGCGGGGTTGAGCTTCGCGGTGAGGCCGACCACCAGCAGCGGGAAGACCAGCCGCATGCCGAAGACGGCGATGAGCACGCCGACGGTCAGGAAGATCTTCTGCCAGTACGGGTTCATCCGCTTCAACACCGTGGCGTTGACCACCGCGTTGTCGAACGACAGGGAGATCTCCAGGATGGAGAGGATCAGCACGATGCCGAATCCTTGGGCCCCCCAGAGCAGTCCGGCCGCGATCAGGCCTAGGACGGTGATCGCGAACGACCAGCCGAAAGTGCGGAGGAACACGGGACTTGGTTACCTTTCGGGTTTCGGGCCGTGCCGGGGGCGGCCTCGTCCCGAGACGCCCTGACCGGGCCGGGCCCGGTCAGGTCACCCCCGCACTGCCTTCTGTTCTCATGATCGTAGGTTGGGTGCGATTGTTCTGATTTTCGCCTTTTCGCCCTTACTGTACGTTTACGCCGAAATCGAGGGCGATGCCGCGCAGGCCGGAGGCGTAGCCCTGGCCCACCGCGCGGAACTTCCACTCGCCCGCGTAGCGGTACAGCTCGCCGAAGATCATCGCGGTCTCGCTGGACGCGTCCTCGGACAGGTCGTAACGGGCGATCTCCTGGCCGTCGAGGGAGTTGGCGACCCGGATGTAGGCGTTGCGGACCTGCCCGAAGTTCTGCAGCCGCGCCTCGGCGTCGTAGATCGACACCGCGAAGACCACCTTGTCCGCCTGCGCCGGCACCAGCTCCAGGTTGACCAGGACCACCTCGTCGTCGCCGTCGTCCTCGCCGCCGGTGAGGTTGTCACCGGTGTGCTCGACCGAGCCCTCGGGGCTCTTGAGGTTGTTGTAGAAGACGAAGTACTCGTCACCGAGCACCCGGCCGCCACCGCAGATCAGGGCGCTCGCATCGAGGTCGAACGGTGCGCCCGTGGTCGAACGGGCGGACCAGCCGAGGCCGATCTGGACCTGCGTCAGGTTCGGCGCGGCCTTGGTGAGCGAGACGTTCCCGCCCTTGGCGAGCGTGACCACCATGACTGTTCTTCCTCCCTTGCCTTCTCCCGGGGCGCGCCTACAAGGTGTAGTCCCCCACGGCCCGGGCCGGCCCCGTTTGGCCGGCTGAACTTCCTGAACTCACATCCTCGCAGCGCACGGAGCCGACACGAAGCCGGGGCGGCCCCGGACCTCTGAAGGTCCGGGGCCGCCCCGTACAAGGCTCCCGCGCCGGGCGGCCGGCCGTCGTCCGCCGCCGCCGCCCCGTGTCGCGTCGTGTCGCCCGGTGTCGACCGGTGTCGTCCGGTCAGACGTTGACGCCGAAGTCCTGGGCGATGCCGCGCAGGCCGGAGGCGTAGCCCTGGCCGATGGCCCGGAACTTCCACTCGGCGCCGTTGCGGTACAGCTCGCCGAAGACCATCGCGGTCTCGGTGGAGGCGTCCTCGGAGAGGTCGTAGCGGGCCAGCTCCGTGTTGTCGGCCTGGTTCACCACGCGGATGAACGCGTTGCGCACCTGGCCGAAGTTCTGGCCGCGGCTCTCGGCGTCGTAGATCGAGACCGGGAAGACGATCTTCTGCACGTCCGCCGGGACGCCGACCAGGTTGACCTTGATCGCCTCGTCGTCGCCCTCGCCCTCGCCGGTGCGGTTGTCACCGGTGTGCTCGACGGAGCCGTCCGCGCTCTTCAGGTTGTTGAAGAAGACGAAGTTCCCGTCCGAGGCGACCTTGCCCTGCTCGTTGCAGAGCAGCGCGCTGGCGTCCAGGTCGAAGTCCGTCCCCGTGGTGGTCCGGACGTCCCAGCCCAGGCCGACGACCACGGCCGAAAGCCCCGGGGCCTCCTTGGTGAGCGAGACATTGCCGCCCTTGCTCAGGCTGACACCCACTTGTCCTCCAAGAATCGGGAGGCACGCCCTGGTGCCCCCGTGGTGCGGTTCGAGGCGCCGGCCGGCGAGCGGCTCACGTGCCCCACCCGACCAACGGACCGAGCGTAGTGCGCGGTTCCCGTCCGGACGCGCGAACGGGTCCGGCGCGGCTGTTCGAAGTTCGCGGGGCCGGGCCCGCGGCCACCGCCACGGGCCTCCACGCGGGGCCTCAGAGGGCGCCGAGGGCCTTCAGGTACTCCTGCTCGTCCCGGGCGTCCGGCAGGTCGTTGACGACGCTCCAGCGCACCGTGCCCGCCGTGTCGATCACGAAGGTGCCGCGCACGGGGCAGCCCTTCCGCTCGTCGAGGACGCCGTAGGCGCGGGCGACCTCGCCGTGCGGCCAGAAGTCGGCCAGCAGCGGGAACTCCAGGCCCTCCCGGTCGGCGAAGACGCGCTGGGTGAACTGCGAGTCGCAGGAGACGCCGAGCACCTGGACCCGGTCGTTCTGCAGCTGCGCCAGCTCCCGCTGGACGGCGCCGAGCTCACCGGTGCAGACGCCGGTGAAGGAGAACGGGTAGAAGACCAGGACGACGTTCCGCTCGCCCCGGAAGTCGGAGAGGCGGACCGCTTCGCCGTGCTGGTTGTTGAGCTCGAAGTCCGGAGCCTCGGTGCCGACCTCGATGGCCATGAACGTGACCTTTCTGACGCGACCGCGCCGCGCGGGCGGCGCGGCCAGCGCCATCCTCGCATCCGTTCGGGCACGTTCCGCCGAATGGATGAGGGCGGTACCCGCGCGCTCCACCGCTTTCGCCCTGGGCGAACGCGTTTCCGGACCGGCCCCGGGGGCGGACACGACCCAGGCGACCACGCTCCGTGACGACGAGGGCGACGCCGCCCCCGGCGCCGGACCCGGAAAACGACCGGGCCCCGCCGGAGGGATCCTCCGGCGGGGCCCGGTGCGGGGCCTCAGAGCCCGCTCAGCGCTTGCCGGCCGGCTTGGCCGTGGACTTGGTGGCGAGCCGGGTGGCCGCCCAGTCCTTGGCGACCGCGATCGAGCTGGTCTGGGAGAGACCGGCGGTGCGGGCCGCGTCCGCGATGTCGGACGCCTCGATGTGGCCGTCGCGCCCGGTCTTGGGCGTCAGCAGCCAGATCAGCCCGCCTTCGGCCAGGTACTCCAGGGCGTCGACGAGGGAGTCGGTGAGGTCCCCGTCGTCGTCGCGGTGCCACAGCAGGACGGCGTCGGCGACGTCGTCGTAGTCCTCGTCGACGAGATCCGTCCCGGTGAGCTCCTCGATGCCTTCGCGGAGATCCTGGTCAGTGTCGTCGTCGTACCCCAGCTCCTGGATGATCTGGCCCGCTTCGAAGCCGAGACGGGTCGCCGGGTTGGACTTGTCCGCGGGGTCCGCGGTCGCGCTCACGGGAATAACCTCCAGTATTCGGCCCGGCGTCCATGCCGAGGCTGTGGCCGTAGTCCACACGGGCGCGGCGGTTCGCGCAAGTACCCGACCCCCGATCCCCCCCAAAGGTTGACGTGCCACAGCGGGGACACGCCGTTCGATGTGTCGGGAATCACACCGATTTGCCCTTCTCTGCATGAGACAAGGATGCTTCGGGTGGTCCCGGCCCACAGGGCGTACGGATGCCCGAGATACGAACGGCATTCGGGTCCGCGCGTGCGCGGGCGTAGAGTCTCCTGTTGGCCCTCACCCCGGCCGCCCGCCATCGGGCGGACGGGACACCAGGTCGGACCACCTCTGTACGTAGCACCCGGGGGTGTGCGGGGCGGGCGAAGTCGCCCGGACCGCGCACCGCCAGACCGTCCCGCCCACCAGGCGGAACGGTTACCGATCGGTAGAGATGACGGATCTCCGAGCGCGGTAGCACGATGGAGGCGGCGCGACACACCTCAGTTTCGACCGACAGTGAAGGAACAGCGTGGCTTCCGGATCCGATCGCAACCCGATCATCATTGGCGGCCTTCCGAGTCAGGTCCCGGACTTCGATCCCGAGGAGACCGCGGAATGGCTGGAGTCGCTTGACGCGGCCATCGACGAGCGGGGGCGCGAGCGCGCCCGCTACCTGATGCTCCGCCTGATCGAGCGCGCCCGCGAGAAGCGTGTCGCCGTGCCCGAGATGCGCAGCACGGACTACGTCAACACCATCGCGACCAAGGACGAGCCGTTCTTCCCCGGCAACGAGGAGATCGAGCGCAAGATCCTCAACGCGACCCGCTGGAACGCGGCCGTGATGGTCTCCCGGGCGCAGCGCCCGGGCATCGGCGTGGGCGGGCACATCGCCACCTTCGCCTCCTCCGCGTCGCTGTACGACGTCGGCTTCAACTACTTCTTCCGCGGCAAGGACGCCGAGGGCGAGTCCGGCGACCAGATCTTCTTCCAGGGCCACGCCTCCCCCGGCATCTACGCCCGCGCGTTCCTGCTGGACCGACTGTCCGAGCAGCAGCTCGACGCGTTCCGCCAGGAGAAGTCGAAGGCCCCGTACGGCCTCTCCAGCTACCCGCACCCGCGGCTGATGCCGGACTTCTGGGAGTTCCCGACCGTGTCCATGGGCCTCGGCCCGCTCGGCGCGATCTACCAGGCCCGGATGAACCGCTACCTGGAGCACCGCGGGATCAAGGACACCTCCGACTCGCAGGTCTACGCCTTCCTCGGCGACGGCGAGATGGACGAGCCGGAGTCGCTGGGCCAGCTGTCGCTGGCCGCGCGCGAGGGCCTCGACAACCTGACCTTCGTGGTCAACTGCAACCTGCAGCGCCTGGACGGCCCGGTCCGCGGCAACGGCAAGATCATCCAGGAGCTGGAGTCCCAGTTCCGGGGCGCCGGCTGGAACGTGATCAAGCTGGTCTGGGACCGCAGCTGGGACCCGCTGCTCGCGCAGGACCGCGACGGCGTTCTGGTCAACAAGCTGAACACCACGGTGGACGGCCAGTTCCAGACCTACGCCACCGAGACCGGTCAGTACATCCGCGAGCACTTCTTCGGCAGCGACCTGCGCCTGCGCAAGATGGTCGAGAGCATGACCGACCAGCAGGTCCAGCACCTGGGTCGCGGCGGCCACGACCACAAGAAGATCTACGCGGCGTTCAAGGCGGCCCGCGAGCACCAGGGCCAGCCGACGGTCATCCTCGCCCAGACGGTCAAGGGCTGGACGCTCGGCCCCAACTTCGAGGGCCGCAACGCCACCCACCAGATGAAGAAGCTGACGGTCGAGGACCTGAAGCGCTTCCGCGACCGGCTGCACCTGCCGATCACCGACAAGCAGCTGGACGAGGGCTACCCGCCCTACTACCACCCGGGCCGCGACTCGGAAGAGATCCAGTACATGCACGACCGCCGCAGCGAGCTGGGCGGCTACGTGCCGACCCGCAAGGTGCGCCCGCGTCAGCTGGAACTGCCCGGCGACGACGCGTACAAGGCGGTCAAGAAGGGCTCCGGCAACCAGACCATCGCCACCACCATGGCGTTCGTCCGGGTGCTCAAGGACCTCATGCGGGACAAGGGCATCGGCAACCGCTTCGTGCCGATCGCGCCCGACGAGTACCGCACCTTCGGCATGGACTCGCTCTTCCCGTCGGCGAAGATCTACAACCCGCTCGGCCAGACCTACGAGTCGGTCGACCGCGACCTGCTGCTGGCCTACAAGGAGTCGCCGACCGGCCAGATGCTGCACGACGGCATCTCCGAGGCCGGCTGCACCGCCTCGCTGATCGCCGCCGGCTCCTCCTACGCCACCCACGGCGAGCCGCTGATCCCGGTGTACGTCTTCTACTCGATGTTCGGGTTCCAGCGCACCGGCGACCAGTTCTGGCAGATGGCCGACCAGCTGGCCCGCGGCTTCGTGATCGGCGCCACCGCCGGCCGCACCACGCTGACCGGCGAGGGCCTCCAGCACGCCGACGGCCACTCGCACCTGCTGGCCTCGACCAACCCCGGCGTCGTCGCGTACGACCCGGCGTACGGCTTCGAGATCGCGCACATCGTCCAGGACGGTCTGCGGCGGATGTACGGCACCAGTGCCGAGCACCCGCACGGCGAGGACGTGTTCTACTACATGACCGTCTACAACGAGCCGATCAAGATGCCGGCCGAGCCCGAGAACGTGGACGTCGAGGGCATCCTCAAGGGTCTGCACAGGTACGCGCCGGGCACCGCCGGCCAGATCCCGGCCCAGATCCTCGCCTCCGGCGTGGCCGTGCCGTGGGCCCTGGAGGCCCAGCGCATCCTCGCCGAGGAGTGGAACGTCAAGGCCGACGTCTGGTCCGCGACCTCCTGGAACGAGCTGCGCCGCGACGCGGTGGAGGCCGAGGAGTTCAACCTGCTGCACCCCGAGGAGCAGCAGCGCGTGCCGTACGTCACCCAGAAGCTCCAGGGTGCCGAGGGCCCGGTCGTCGCCGTGTCCGACTGGATGCGCGCGGTGCCGGACCAGATCTCCCGCTGGGTGCCCGGTCAGTACCAGTCGCTGGGTGCCGACGGGTTCGGCTTCGCCGACACCCGCGGTGCGGCCCGTCGCTTCTTCCACATCGACCCGCAGTCGGTCGTCCTGGGGGTTCTCACCGAGCTCGCCAAGCAGGGCAAGATCGACCGCAGTGCGCTGAAGGACGCGATCGACCGCTACCAGCTGCTCGACGTGGCCGCGGCCGACCCGGGCGCCGCCGGCGGCGACGCCTGATCACCCGCTAGACCCTGAAGGGCCGGGCCTCCGTACGGAGGTCCGGCCCTTCGGCGTATCCGGGCCCTGTCACCTGCCCGCGGCGGCGGATGACGGCACGCAGCGGCCCCGGACTCCGTCGAGTCCGGGGCCGCTGGTCGTCGCCCGTCGGTCGTCGGTCGCCGATCGCGCGGGGATCAGCCGTGGCGCGGGATCAGATGTGGACGGCCGGGCCCGCGTCGACGGTGCCCCGGCGGGTGAGCAGGCCGAGCACGGCGGCGCCGAAGGCCACCACGGCGGCGACCGCGAAGGCGAGCGACATGCCGCTGACGAAGGAGTCGTGCACGGCACCGGCCATCGCGTCCACCGCCTGCTGCGGGGTGCCGGCCGGGGCCGGCGGGGCGATGCCGAGCTGGGCGGCCTGCTTCAGGCCCTCGCCCGCCGCGCCCTCGACCGGCGGCAGTCCGGCCTTGGCCCAGTTGCCCGGCAGCACGTCGCCGACCTTGGCGGCCATCAGGGCGCCCAGCACGGCGGTGCCGAGGCTGCCGCCGACCTGCATCGCGGCCTGCTGGAGGCCGCCGGCCACACCGGACAGCTCCAGCGGGGCGTTGCCGACGATCACCTCGGTGGCGCCGACCATGACCGGGCTGATGCCGAGGCCCATCAGGACGAACCAGAGCGACATCACGCCGGTGCCGGAGCCCGCGTCCAGGGTGGACATGCCGAACATCGCGGCGGTGGTGATCAGCATGCCGGCCACGATCGGGATCCGCGGGCCGAGCTTGCCGATCGCGATGCCCGCCACCGGCGAACCGATGATCATCATGCCGGTCATCGGCAGCAGGTGGACGCCGGCCGACACCGGCGACATCCCGTGCACGTTCTGCAGGTAGAAGGTCACGAAGAAGATCGCGCCGAAGAACGCGAAGGCCATCAGCACCATCAGCAGGGTGCCCGCCGACAGCGGCACCGAACGGAACAGGCTGAGCGGGATCAGCGGCTCCTTCGCCCGGGCCTGCCAGAACGCGAAGAGCACCATCAGGACCACCGCGCCGCCCAGGAACAGCAGCGTGCGGGCGTCGCCCCAGCCCCACTCGGGGGCCTTGATGATGCCGAAGACCAGCGCGAACATCGCGACCGAGAGCAGCGCGATCCCGGGCAGGTCGAAGGACTTGGCGGCCTTCTCGGCCCGCACGTCCTTGAGTATCCACAGGCCGAGGCCGAGCGCGATCAGGCCGACCGGGATGTTGATGAAGAAGACCGACTCCCAGTTGACGTGCTCGACCAGCAGGCCGCCGACGATCGGGCCGGCCGCGGTGGAGGCGCCGATCACACCGCCCCAGATGCCGATCGCCATGTTGAGCTTCTCGGCCGGGAAGGCGCCGCGCAGCAGGCCGAGCGCGGCCGGCTGGAGCAGCGCGCCGAACAGGCCCTGGAGCACCCGGAAGGCGATCACGGTCTGAATGTTGCCGGCGAAGCCGATCGCGGCCGAGGTGGCGGCGAAGCCGACGGCGCCGACCAGGAAGGTGTTCTTGTGGCCGAAGCGGTCGCCGATCTTGCCGGCCGTGATCAGGAAGACGGCCAGGGCCAGCAGGTAGCCGCTGGTCACCCACTGGATCTCGGAGGGCGCGGCCTTCAGGTCCGCCTGGATGACGGGGTTGGCGATGGCGACGATCGTGCCGTCCAGGGCGACCATCATCACGCCGACCGCGACGGTCAGCAGGGTCAGCCAGGGGTGCCCCTTGAGCCCTCCCCCGCCCGGTGGCGTGCGCTGCGGCGGGACGTCCGCCTTGGCGTTCTTGACGACGGACTGGCTCATCTGGGGCCCTCCGGGGGCGTGGCAGAACGGAACGTGGGCGTGGCGCCGCGACCCACCCGTCCCCACGAGTGCCCGGTCGGCGAGCGCCACTTCCGGCAGATTATGTCAGCCACTGACATTCGGCAAACACTGACTTCTGACTCTGACTGACATTTGTCAGAGCGCTAAGGTTGTGCTCCTCACCCCGCCCGCACGCGCTCGGAAGGCCCCGCCATGGCCGCTCGCACCACCACCCCCACCGCCGCCCCGGGCACCCCCGAACGGCTGCCAGGGCTGCGCGAGCGCAAGAAGCAGCAGACCAGGGACGCCCTCGTCCAGGCCGCCCACGTGCTCTTCCTCGGCCAGGGCTTCGCCCGCACCACCGTCGACGAGATCGCCTCCGCCGTCGAGGTCTCCCAGCGCACCTTCTTCCGCTACTTCGCCAACAAGGACGAAGTCGCGCTCGCCGTGATGGCGGACGCCGAGGACTACTTCATCGAGTGCCTGTGCCGCCGCCCGGCCCACGAGTCCCCGCTCCAGGCCCTGCGCGCCGCGATCGTCCAGTCCTGGCGCGAACTCGGCGCCGAACACCGCAGCGGCCCCCGCTCGATCACCACCGCCCTCGAACTGATGCGGATGATCGAGGAGACCCCCACCCTGCTCGCCACCCACCTGCGCCGGGTCACCGAGCAGGAACGGGTGGTCGTCCGGGTGCTCGCCGAACGCGAGGGCCTCGACCCGGTCGAGGACCTGCGCCCCACCGTGCTCGCCGCCGTCTTCGGCAGCGTGCTGCGCGCCGCCCACCTGTCCTGGACCCCCGACCAGGAACCCGCCGGGCCCGAGGGCATGGTCGCCGTCATCGAGCGCCACTTCGACCAGCTCGGCCCGGCCCTGGCCGGCCACTGGCGCACCGGTCCGCGGTAGTACCGCGGGCATTACTCCCGGCCCCGGAACCGTGCCGGGAGCAGTAGTACCCGGGTAGCACCCCCTACTCCGGTAGCACTCCGATGTTCGACCCCAGTGCGACGACGGGCGGACAGCACCCTCCTAGGCTGGCCCGCGATGAAGACGATCACCACGACCGAAGTCCGCGCGCAGGCCCTCCGTCTGCTCCGCTCGCTCCGGCACCACCTCACCACCCCGACCGGCGGGTCCACCCCGCTGCTCGGGGACTCGCCCCGCGCCTGGCTGCGCCGGCTTCCGTACGTCGTCGCGCTGATCATGCAGGCCTCGCTGATCCCCACCGGGATCGCCGCCCTGGTCGACTTCTACGGCGTCGCCGTGCCCATCGCCGGCGCGCTCACCATCGCCCAGACCGCGCCCCTGCTGCTCGCCATCACCCGGCCGCTGGCCGCCTGGTGGATCAGCGCGGCCGCCCTCGTCACCACGGCCTCCATCACCGCCCGGCACCACCAGTTCGGCGGCACCTGGCCGTGGACGGCGCCGATGGTCCTGGCGTACGTCTTCCTGCTGATCGCGCTCGCGCTGCGGGAGAGCCGGGCCACCCTGATCGCGGTCTGGATCGCCACGATCCTGCTCACCCTCCTCACCACCACGCTCGGCTTCCCGCACGCCGACGACGGCACCACCATGCTGCTGGTCGCCCTCGGCGGCGCCGCCCTGCTGCTCGGCTGGGCCGTCCAGGACCGCACCGAGGCCCGCCGGCTGCTCGCCGAGCAGGAGCACATCAGCGAGGCCGAGCGCGAGCGGCGCACCCTGCTGGAGGAGCGCGCCCGGATCGCGAGGGAACTGCACGACGTGGTCGCCCACCACATGTCGGTGATCGCCGTGCAGGCGGCCAGCGCGCCGTACCGGATCACCGGCGTACCGGCCGCGGCCACCGAGGAGTTCACCGCCATCGCCGGCACCGCCCGCGAGTCGCTGACCGAGATGCGCCGGCTGCTGGGCGTGCTGCGCAGCGAGGAGTCCGCCGCCGAGAAGGTGCCGCAGCCCGGGATCGAGCAACTGCCGCAGCTGATCGAGACGGTGGGGCGGGCCGGGGTCCCGGCCGAACTGACGGTGGACCCGGGACTGGCCGAGGCGGTGCCGAAGGCGGTCGGCCTGTCCGCGTACCGGATCGTGCAGGAGGCGCTGGCCAACGTGGTGCGCCACGCGCCCGGTTCGCGGGCCCGGATATCCCTGGTCGACGAGGGCGCCACCCTGCTGCTGACCGTGGTGAACACGCCCCCGCCCCAGCACACCGAGTCGCTGGAGGCCTCCATGGAGGGCACCGGACAGGGACTGATCGGAATGCGGGAACGCGCCCGGCTGGTCGGTGGCAGGCTGGAGACCGGCCCGATGCCGGACGGCGGCTACAAGGTCGCCGCCGTCCTGCCCCTCGAAACCCCCCGGGAGAAGCCCGCATGACCATCCGCGTGATCATCGTCGACGACCAGGCCATGGTGCGGGCCGGCTTCGCCGCCCTGCTCAACGCCCAGAGCGACATCGACGTGGTGGGGGACGCGGCGGACGGCGCGCAGGCCCTGGAGGTGAGCGGCCGTACCCACCCGGACCTGGTGCTGATGGACGTCCGCATGCCCGTCATGGACGGCCTGGAGGCCGCCCGCCGACTGCTCGACCCCGCCGTCCCCGGCGCGCACCGGCCCAAGGTGATGATGCTGACCACCTTCGACGTGGACGACTACGTGTACGAGGCGCTGCGCGCCGGGGCCAGCGGCTTCCTGCTCAAGGACGCCCCGCCGGCCGACCTGATCTCCGCGGTCCGGGTGGTCTCGGCCGGCGAGGCGCTGCTCGCCCCCTCGGTGACCCGCCGGCTGATCGAGGACTTCGCCCGCAACCGGCCGGCCCGGCGGCGGGACCCCAAACTGCGGCTCAACGGCCTCACCCCGCGTGAGACCGAGGTGCTGGAGCTGATCGCCCGCGGCCTGTCGAACCAGGAGATAGCCGGCCGGCTGGTCCTGGCCGAGCAGACCGTCAAGACCCACATCGGGCGCATCCTCGCCAAGCTCGACCTGCGCGACCGCGCCCAGGCCGTCGTCCTCGCCTACGAGTCCGGCCTCGTGACGCCCGGCCAGTAGAACCCGTTCGGGCCGGTGGTCCCGGCCGCCCCCGCCCGGGCGCCCCCGCCCGGGCGGCACCCCCTGTGGTATCCGAGCGATACCCCGAGTAGTACCCCGGTAGCACCCGGGAGTTGGCCCCGCGGTGTGACGTCCGCGGGGCCGTCGCATTTCTACCTTCCTTTCCGTCGGAGTCGAACGGACGAGGGAGGGGCCGGACATGGGGAAGTTTCGGGTCAAGAGAGCCATCGCGGCCAGTACGGCGATGCTGGCCGCGGTGCTCGGTCTCGGCGGCTTCTCCACGGACGCCCAACAGGCCGTCACCGGCCCGCCGCCGGGCAGCGCCGCCTGGGTGGCCGACACCGCGCTCGGCGTCCACCCGCCCGACCCGACCACCGCCACCCCGGCCGAAGTCGCCTCGTTCTTCGCCGAGTTGACGCCCGCCCAGCAGGACGCGCTGGCCGTCCGGCACCCGCTGGTGGTCGGCAACCTGGACGGCGCCCCGATCCGACTCCGGTACCGGGCCAACACGCTGGCCCTCACCGCGGAGCTCGGCCGCGAACTCGCCCGGACCACCGACCCGGCGCTCACCCCGCAGGACCACGAGCAGGCCCGCACCCGCGCCGAGCGCTACCGCGCCCTGCTGGGCGGCGACCGCCGGATCCTCGTCTTCGACCCGCGCGGCCGCGGCGAGGTCGCCGAGGTCTTCGGCGACCTCGCCACCGCCCCCCGCACCGCCGTCGTCGTCCCCGGCTCGGACAACGACCTGCAGAACTTCGACCGCTCCCCCGGCTCCTACGGCACCCCCGCCGGCATGGCCCGCTCGCTCTACCAGGCCACCGACCGGCAGACCGCCGTGATCGCCTGGACCGGCTACACCACCCCGGTCGGGATCGGCCTGGGCGCCGCCACCGAGGACCTGGCCCGGGCCGGGGCCGCACGGCTCACCCGGCTGCTCGACGGACTCGCCGTCAGCACCCGCCCGCAGGCCCCGGCCACGGTGTTCTGCCACAGCTACGGCTCGGTGGTCTGCGGGCTGGCCCGCCCCGGACCCGACCAGGCCTCCGGCGTGGTCGTCCTCGGCTCGCCCGGGATGGGCGTCGGCTCGGCCGCCGCCCTCGACCCGCGCGTCCCGCTCTGGGCCACCGCCCGCAACGACTCCGACTGGATCGGCCGGGTCCCCTACGTCTCGGTGCTCGGCCTCGGCCACGGCGCCGACCCCACCGCCCCCGGCTTCGGCGCCCGCCCACTGCCCGCCACCGGATCCGAGGGCCACGCCGGCTACTTCGCCCCCGGCACCGCCTCGCTCACCGCCTTCGCCGCCATCGCCCTCGGCCTCGGCCTCGACCGCTGACCGCTGACCGCCTCACCGAAAGGAGCACCGCCATGGCCCACCCGCTGACCGCCCTGCGCCGCGCCGCCCACCAGGTCGACGCCCGCACCCCCGAGACCCGCGACCGCGCCCTGGACGGGCTGCGCGCCCTCGCCCTGCTCGCCGTGCCGGTCGGGCACTGGCTGCTCGGCGGCTTCACGCTCTCCGCCGACGGCGCCCTGCACAACGCGAGCCCGCTCTCCTCACTCGGCGGCCTCGCCCCGATCAGCTGGGTGCTCCAGATGCTCGGGGTGTTCTTCCTGGTCGGCGGCCACTCCTCGGTCCAGTCGCTGGAGCGGGCCCGGGCCAAGGGCGTGACGTACCTGGGCTGGCTGCGCGGCCGGTCGGTGCGGCTGCTGCGCCCGGTGCTGGGGGTGACGGCCGTCTGGGCACTGCTGATCGCGCTGCTGCCCGCGCTCGGCGTCCCCGGGGACACCGTGCGGACCGGCGCGACGCTGGTGGTGCAGCCGCTCTGGTACATCGCGGTCTACCTGGGGCTGACCGCGCTCACCCCGCTGTGCGTGGCGGCCGGGCGCCGGCTGGGCGGCTGGTCGGCCGGCGTCCTGGTGGCCGCCGTCGCCGCCGTCGACCTGCTGCGGTACGGGCCGTGGGCGGAGGCGGTGCCGTCCTGGGTCGGACTGCTGAACATCCTGCCGGGCTGGCTGTTCGGCTACCAGCTGGGCGTGCTGTGGGCGCAGGGCCGGCTCGGCCGCCCGGTGGCCCGGGTGCTGCTGGTCGGCGGCGGCGCGCTGTTCGCCACGCTGCTGCTGGCGTTCCACTACCCGGCCAGCATGGTCGGGGTGCCCGGGATGGAGCGGACCAACTCGCACCCGCCGTCCCTGCTGGTGCTGGCCCTGGCGGCGACGCAGTGCGGCGCCGCGGTGCTGCTGCGGGAGCGGCTGGGCCGGCTGCTGACCCGCCGTCCGCTGCTGTGGCTGCCGGTGGTGGTGGTCAACCTCTCGGCGATGACGATCTTCTGCTGGCACCAGAGCGCGATGCTCGCGGTGGCGGTGCCCGGCGCAGCCGGCCTGGGTGCCGTACCGGGGCTGACCACCGCGCCGGACTCGATCGGCTGGGTGGCCGCCCGGGTGGCACTGCTTCCGCTGTTCGCGGCCGTGCTGGTGGCGATCGGGTGGTTCACCCGGCGGTTCGACGGGCCGTGGACGGCCTTCTCCCGGGCCGGGAAGGCGCTGGCCGCGGCGGGCGCGGCACTGTTCGCCGCGTACGCGCTGGGCATGGTGTGACCTGCGCCGGAGAGTGAGGCACGGGAGGGGCGCGGACCGATCGGTCCGCGCCCCTCCGAGCCCCCTGCCCGGGCCCGCGCGCTGTCGGCCCCCTGCCCTACGCTGCGGGCATGGTGACGTTCGAGGAGTTCCGCGCGATGGCGCTCGCCCTGCCGGAGGCCGCACAGGAGCCGACCTGGGACATCGAGACCCTGCGGATCCGCGGCCGGATCTTCGCGATGGGCGCGCCCGGGGGTCGGTCCGTCACCGTCAAGGCCTCCCCGGCGGACCAGGCCGAACTGCTCGCCGCCGAGCCCGAGGTGTTCTCCAGCGCGCCGTACGTCGGGCGGCACGGCTGGGTGAGCGTCCGGCTGGACCTGGTCGATCCGGAGGAACTGCGCGACCTCGTCATCGAGGCCTGGCGGCGCACGGCGCCCAAGCGGATGGTGCGCGAATTCGACGTGCGGGCCACCCTGTGACGCTGAAACGACACCGCCGGTTCATGTGAGCCATCCCACAGTTTGGGCGGGCGCGTCGCCTCTCCGGGCGCCCTACGCTTGCGCAGGGAAGCAGGCAGTCTTGTCGCACCCTCCGGGCACCGCCCGAGAAACGGTGACGGGCCCTAAGGGAGTTGGTGCGGTGCGCAACCGTCGGCGCTGGAAGCGGGTACTGATCGGGGCGTTCGCGGGCTGTGCCGTGCTCGCCGACGCCGGCGCCGCGGCGGCCCAGGCGGCCGCCTCCACCGAGCAGCTGGCGATCTCCACACCCCCGGCCGGCAGCGCCGCCTGGGTCCAGGACCACAGCTTCGACCGCACCCTGCCCGACCCGGCCACCACCACCCCGGCCGCCGCCGCCGCGTTCTTCGCCTCGCTCGCCCCCACCGAGCTGGACCGGCTGATCCGGGACTACCCGCTGGTCGTCGGCAACTTCGACGGCGCCCCGCTGGACCTGCGCTACCGCGCCAACAAGATCGCGCTGGCCGCCGAACGCGACAGCGCCCGGGCCCGCGCCGCCGACCACAAGCTCGACGCCGACACCCGCGAACTGGCCGTCTCCCGCGCCAACGACGTCGAGCACCTGCTCGGCCCCGACCGGCAGATCCTCGCCTTCGACCCGCGCGGCCGCGGCCTGATCACCGAGGTGTGGGGCGACCTCGCCGACGCCGAGCGGATCTCCGTCGTCGTCCCCGGCTCGGACGCCGACCTCGGCCACTTCGACCAGGCCGCCGAACCGCTGCGCTCCCCGGCCGGCATGGCCCGCGCCCTGCACGCCGAGGAGCAGCGGCAGTCGCCCAACACCCGCACCGCGGTGATCGCCTGGACCGGCTACGTCACCCCGTCCGGCCTCGGCCCGGACGCCGTCACCTCCCGGCTCGCCGACGTCGGCGCGCCCCGGCTGCAGCGGCTGCTCGCCGGACTCAAGGAGACCACCCGGCCGGACGCGCCCCCGGCCCTGCTCTGCCACTCGTACGGCTCCGTGGTCTGCGGCAACGCCGCCCCCGAGATCCCGCGCGCGGCCGCCTCCCCCTCCGACACCTCCGGGATCACCGACCTGATGGTGTTCGGCAGCCCCGGCATGGGCGTGCAGAGCACCAGCGAGCTGGGCACCGGCGTGCACGTCTGGGCCACCCGCAACCCCACCGACTGGATCGGCAACGTCCCGTACCTGGAGGTCGGCGGCCTCGGCCACGGCGCCGACCCGACGGCCGGCGGCTTCGGCGCCGAGCAGATCTCCTCGGCCCGCGCGGCCGGCCACAACGGCTACTTCACCGAGGGCACCGACAGCCTGCGCAACTTCGCGGCGATCTCGCTCGGCCACTACCAGGACGTCGTCCGGCCCGCCCCGAGCTCCTAGCGCCCGACCTACTCCTGGTACAGCCGCAACGCGTCCGCCGCCGCCCGGGCCAGCTCGCGGCGGGCCGCGGGCGGGGCCAGCACCTCGGCGTCCGCGCCGAAGGCGAGCAGCGCGCGGACGGCCGCCGGCGCCGGGAAGACCATCGCCACCTCGACCCACTCCTCGGCCGGCCCGGCGCCCGCCTCCGGCGGCGGCGCGGTGACCCGGCCGCCGTGGATGCGGACGAACATGTCCAGCCGCCCGCGCCGCACCCGCACTCGGACCGGCAGTTCCTTCGGCAGCCGCTCCACCTGCTCGCGCAGCACCGCCCAGGCGTCCCCGAGCCCCACTCCGGCGCGGCGGCGCACCCCCTCGTCGGTGGTCTCGGCGGCCAGCACCCGGTCGGCCCGGAACAGCCGGGGCTCGCCGTGCAGGTCGGCCACCAGGTACCAGACCCCGGCCTTGCTCACCAGCCCGTACGGGTCCACGGTGTACTCCACCGGCGCGGGCGTGCCGCTGTGCCGGTAGCGCAGCCGCAGCCGCCGGTCGGCGAACACCGCGTACTGCAGCTCGCCCAGTTCGGGGCCGGTCGAGGCGCCTGCCGCCGGGCCGCTCTGCAGCCAGCGGGCCGGGTCGACCAGGATCCGCTCGGTGATGCGCTCGGCGGCCGGGCGGTGCGGGGCCGGCAGCGCGGCCATCACCTTGCGCAGCGCCGAGCCGAGCGCGCCGTCCAGTCCGAGGTCGCTGTGCGCGCCCTGGGCGGAGAGCACGAACAGCGCCCGGGCCTCGTCCGCGGTCAGTCCGGTGACGTCGGTGCGGTAGCCGGGCAGCAGGCTGATGCCGCCGTGCCGGCCGCGTTCGGTGAACACCGGCACGCCGGCGGCGGAGAGCGACTCCACGTCGCGGTAGATGGTGCGGACGGACACCTCCAGGCGCCCGGCCAGTTCGGTGGCGGGCACCCGGCCGCGGGTCTGGAGCAGGAGCAGGATGGAGAGCAGGCGGTCGGCCTTCATGGCAGCAGAATCCCAGCAATCCTGACGGCGGTTGTCAGGTTTTACTGGGAGATTGCCGTCCGAGCCCGAAAGCCCGCACCACCCCAGGGAGCTGATTCCACGTGAACTCCGTCCAGGACGCCCGCCCGCAGTACCTGCTCGCCCTCGGCCAGCTGGAGAAGCTGTTCGCCGAGATCACCCCGGACGCCCTCGACCGGCCCACCCCGTGCAGCGCGTTCACCCTGCGGGAGCTGCTGAGCCACGTGGTCGGCGGCATCCACCGGTTCGCCTACCTGGGCGAGGGCGGCCGGGCCGAGGACGTCGTCGCCGCCACCGGGGACCTGGCGGACGACGCCTGGCCGGGCGCGCTGGACCGGGCCCGCGCCCGGGCCGCCGCGGCCTGGGCGGACGGCGCCGCGCTGGACCGCCCGACCCACGCACCCTGGGGCGTGGTGCCCGGTCGGGCCGCGGTCGGCGGCTACCTGATGGAGACGGTCGCGCACACCTGGGACATCGCCCGGGCGCTCGGCTCCCGGCAGCCGCTGGACGACGCCTTGGCGCATGCCGCGCTGGCCGTCGCCCAGGCCGTCCTGTCGGCCGAGCACCGCGGCGGGCCGGTCCCGTTCGGCGAGGTGCGCCCGGTCGCCCCGGACGCCGACGTGCACACCCGGCTGGCCGCCTGGCTGGGCCGGGAGGTCTGAGCAGGCACCCGGGGCGGGGGGAGCGGCCCGGGCGGCCGCTCCCCCGACGCCGCTACTCCCGGCCGACCTGGGTGAGGCGCATGTCCGGGTAGCGGTCCCCGGCGACCTCGCCCGCCACCGGCTCCAGCAGGGCCAGTTCCTCGGCGGTGAGCCGCAGCGTGGCGGCCGCGGTGTTCTCGGCGAGCCGGCTGCGCTTGCGGGTGCCGGGGATCGGCACGACGGTGAGCCCGTGCACCTCGGCCCGCTGGTGCACCCAGGCCAGCGCGACCTGCGCGAGGGTCACCCCGCGGGCCGTCGCGATCTCCCGCAGCGGCGCCAGCAGTTCGACGTTGGCCGCCGCGTTGGCGCCGGTGAAGCGCGGCTGGGTGCGCCGGACGTCGTCCGCCGCGAGCTGCTCGGCGGCCTGGAACGCGCCGGTCAGGAAGCCCCGGCCGAGCGGCGAGTACGGCACGAAGGCGACGCCCAGTTCGGCCGCGGCCGGCACCGCCGTGCGCTCGACGTCCCGGGCGAACACCGACCACTCGGACTGCAGCGCGGCGATCGGGTGGATCGCGTGCGCCTCCCGCAGTTCGGCGCCCGTCACCTCGGACAGGCCCAGCCGGCGCACCTTGCCGGCCCGGACCAGCTCGGCCATGGTGCCGACCGAGTCGGCCAGCGGCACGGCCGGGTCGCGGCGGTGCATGTAGTAGAGGTCGATCTCGTCCACGCCGAGGCGGCGCAGCGAGGCGTCCACGGCGGCCCGGATGTACGCCGGGTCGTTGCGGATGCTGCGGCGGCCCGGGTCGTCCTCCGTGCGCTCCAGGGCGAACTTGGTGGCGAGCACCACCCGGTCGCGGTTGGCGCGGACGAAGGGGCCGATCAGCTCCTCGTTGCGGCCGAAGCCGTAGGCGTCGGCGGTGTCGAACAGGGTGACGCCGGCTTCCAGGGCGGCGTCCAGGGTGGCGAGCGCCTCGGGCCGGTCGGTCGGGCCGTAGAAGTCGCTCATGCCCATGCAGCCGAGGCCCTGGATGCCCACGAACGGGCCGTCGGTGCCGAGTCGGGCGGTGGGGAGGACGGGTGCGGTCATCGCTCTGCTTCTTCCTCTACGTGCGGCGTGCTGACGGGACTACTCGTGGCGGCGGACGGCCGGTTCGTCGGACGCGGCGATCCGGCCGGAGTACAGGTCGATCTTGTGGTCGAGGACGGCGAGGGTGGCCTGGAGGTCGGCGACCCGCTGGCGGACCTCCTCGCGCTGGTCGACCAGCAGTTGGCGCCGCGCCTCGTAGGTCCGCTCACCCTCGCGGGCCAGCTCCACGTAGCGGAGCATGTCGGCGATCGGCATGCCGGTCAGCCGCAGCCGGCCCAGGAAGGCCAGCCGGTGCAGGTCGGCGTCGCAGTAGCGGCGCTGGCCGCTGGCGGAGCGGTCGACCGGGTCGAGCAGGCCGATCCGCTCGTACCAGCGCAGGGTGTGCGCGGTGAGCCCGCTGGCCACGGCGACCTCGCTGATGGTGTGCCGCGGGGTCCGGTCCGGATCTCCGACCGGGAGCTGGTACACGTCGGCGCAGGTCCGCAGGTCGAGCTGGACGGGTGCGAGCGTGGCCATGATCGGTACCCCCTGTGGTGAGCAGTGACGACGACGCTATCGAGTTGGAGTGCACTCCAAGCAAGCCTCGCACCCGGGTGCTCCCGCCACCCCTTTTCGGGCCTTCGTTAGAGTCGGGCGCATGGAGAGCTTGCGGATGATCGAGAACTGGCCGGTGCCCCACGCCGCGGCGGCGGTGGTCCGGGGGGCGGACGGCGCGGTGCTGGGCACGTACGGGCCGCAGCAGCACCTGTTCCCGCTGGCGTCGGTGACCAAGCTGCTCACCTCGTACGCGGTGCTGGTCGCGGTCGAGGAGGGCGTCTTCGAGCTGGACGACCCGGCCGGGCCGGCCGGCTCGACCGTCCGCCACCTCCTCGCGCACACCTCCGGCCTGGGCTTCGACGAGGACCGGGTGTTCGCCGAGCCCGGCAACCGCCGGCTGTACTCCAACGCGGGCTTCGACGCGCTGGCGCGGGCGCTGTCCGACGCCGCCGGGATCGAGTTCTCCCGGTACGCCGCCGAGGCGGTGTTCGAGCCACTGGGCATGCACGACACCCTGCTGAACACCGCGCACAGGTCCCCGGCCGGCGCCGGCGGCCTGTCCACCGTCGCGGACCTGGTCCGGTTCGCCGCCGAGCTCCAGTCCCCGAAGCTGCTGGACCCGTCCACCGTCCGGCAGGCCACCCGCGAGGTCGCCTTCCCCGGCACCAGCGGCGTGCTGCCCGGCTACGGCCACCGCCGGCCGAACGACTGGGGTCTCGGCTTCGAGATCCGCGACGGCAAGGCCCCGCACTGGACGGGCACCGCCAACTCGCCCGCCACCTTCGGCCACTTCGGCCAGTCCGGCACCTTCCTGTGGGTCGACCCGGAGGCCGGCGTGGCCTGCGTCGCGCTCACCGACCGGGACTTCGGCCCGTGGGCCGTCGAGGCCTGGCCGGCCTGCTCGGACGCGATCCTGTCCGAACTCGACAGCTGAAAGCGAGGACCTACCCGTACGAGACCGGCGAGTGCATCTCCCAGAGCAGGAGTTCGGCGCCGGTCTCGCCGGCCGTCGGGTCGGCGAAGGCGTCGCCGGTGATCCGCACGCTGTCGCCCGGGGCCATCGAGCGGCCGCCGCCCTTGGGCCCCGGGATCGTCCGGTAGCCGAGCGAGCCGGTGGTCAGGTGCGCGTACCGCCAAGCGGCCTCGGGCAGTACGGGCAGCGGCTGCCACGGCCCCGCCGTCACCAGCCACAGCGCGGCGTCGCTACGGCGCAGCCGCAGGGCGTCCGTCCCGGCGTCGCGCTCCAGCCCGGAGGCGAGCAGCGTCAACCCGCCGTCGGCCGGTTCCACCTTGCGCAGCCCGTACGCCGGGGGCGCGTCGAACACGTCCGGCTGGAGCCACATCTGGACGAAGCGGACCGGGCCGGCGGCCCCGCCGACGTTGCGCTCGGTGTGGGTGACGCCGGAGCCCGCGCCGAGGTGCTGGACCATCCCCGGGCGGACCACCCCGCCGTGCCCCTGGGAGTCCCGGTGCGCCAGCGCGCCCTCCAGCACCCAGGTGAGGATCTCGGTGTCCCGGTGCTTGTGCTCCTCGTACCCGGCGCCGGGGGCGAGGAGTTCCTCGTTGCACGCGAGCAGCGCGCCGAAGTGCGTGTTCTTCGGGTCGTAGTGGCCGGAGAAGGAGAACGCGTGTCGGGTCTCGACGCCCTCGGCCGGGGTGGAGAGGTAGCGCTCGGCGGTGCGGCGCAGGTCGGCGCGGGGGCGGGCGGCGTCGTCTGTCACGGGCCCCACGGTAGTGGGTGTGACCGGCACCACCGTGCCGCTGCACCGGGGGGTGTGCACGAGCAGTCACTCGCGTGAGGCAGTCTTGTCCTTGTGCCAGCCGCTTCCGCGAACTCCAAGAGCGAACCCAGTCCCACGGCCGAGCCGACCGGGAAGAGCCCGGCCCCCAGGGCCGGCCGCGACCGCCCCGGCCGGGCGGCGCCCCGCCTGACCGCGCAGGAGCGCAGAATGGCCGCCGAGCGGGCCGAGCGCCGGGCCGCGACACTCAAGCGGCTGGAGAAGTCCTCGGGCAAGCTGGCCACCGCCGCGATCTCCCGGATGGACGACCAGCTCGGCTGGTACCGGCGGATGCCGCCGGAGCACCGCTCCTGGATCGGCCTGGTCGCCCAGGCCGGCATCGCCGCCTTCACCGAGTGGTACCGCCACCCGGACGCCGCCCAGGCGATCTCCACGGACGTCTTCGGCACCGCCCCGCGCGAGCTGACCAGGGCGATCACCCTGCGCCAGACCGTCGAGCTGATCCGCACCACGATCGAGGTGATGGAGGAGGCCATCGAGGAGGTGGCCGCCCCCGGCGACGAGGCGGACATGCGCGAGTCGGTGCTGGTCTACGCCCGGGAGATCGCCTTCGCGACCGCCCAGGTGTACGCCCAGGCGGCCGAGGCGCGCGGCGCCTGGGACGCCCGGCTGGAGGCGCTGGTGGTCAACTCGCTGCTGTCCGGCGACGCGGACGAGGGCGTGCTGTCGCGGGCCGCGGCGCTCGGCTGGGGCCAGCCCAGCCAGGTCCGGGTGGTGATGGGCAGCGCGCCGGACGGCGACAGCGAGCTGGTGGTCGAGGCGATCCGCCGGGCCGCCCGGTACGCCAAGCTGCACGTGCTGACCGGGGTGCTGGGCAAGCGCCTGGTGGTCGTGGTCGGCGGCGACAAGGAGCCGGTGCACGCGGCCCGGGCGCTGATCGGCCAGTTCGCGCCGGGCCCGGTGGTGGTCGGCCCGACCGTGCCGGACCTGCTCTCGGCGACCCGCTCGGCGCACGCCGCCGCGGCCGGCCTGCGCGCCTGCGCCGCCTGGCCGGACGCACCCCGCCCGGTGCTGGCCGACGACCTGCTGCCCGAGCGCGCGCTCGCCGGCGACCAGGCCGCCCGCCGCCAGCTGGTGGAGGAGATCTACACACCGCTGGACGAAGCCGGCTCGGCGCTGCTGGAGACGCTGAGCGTCTACCTGGAGCAGGCCTCCTCGCTGGAGGGCGCCGCCCGGATGCTCTTCGTCCACCCCAACACGGTGCGCTACCGGCTACGACGTGTGACCGACGTCACGGGGTACGCCCCGTCCGACGTGCGTTCGGCGTTCACGCTGCGGATCGCACTCGCCCTCGGCCGACTCACCGCGGCCGGGGAGCCGAGCTGAACCGCCTGTAGGGACCTTACAATCCCGGATGGTTTTCTTCGTTACCGTCGCCTACCCGCCCCTGGGCGCCTGGCGAGAGAGGGTTGAACCGTGCTCGTAATCGTCGCCCCTGGACAGGGTGCCCAGTCCCCCGGTTTCCTCAGCCCCTGGCTGGAGCTGGACGGTGTCGCCGACCGCCTCCACGGCTGGTCGGAGGTCGCCGGGCTCGACCTGGTGCACGCCGGGACCGAGGCCTCCGCAGAGGAGATCAAGGACACCGCCGTCGCCCAGCCGCTGCTGGTCGCGGCCGGTCTGATGACCGCCCGCGAGCTGTTCCCGGACGAGGACGTCGCCCGCAAGCTGGTCGGCGCCGTGGCCGGCCACAGCGTCGGCGAGATCACCGCCGCCGCCAGCGCCGGGGTGCTCAGCGCGCACGACGCGCTGACCTTCGTCCGCGAGCGCGGCCGGGCGATGGCCGCGGCCGCCGCCGTCACCGAGACCGGCATGATCGCCGTGCTCGGCGGCGACCCGGAGGTCGTCGCGGCGAAGCTGGCCGAGCACGGCCTGACCGCGGCCAACAACAACGGCGGCGGCCAGATCGTCGCCGCCGGCACGCTGGCCCAGCTGGAGACGCTGAAGGCGGACCCGCCGGCCGGTGCCAAGCTGGTCGCCCTGAAGGTGGCCGGCGCCTTCCACACCGAGCACATGGCGCCGGGTGTCGAGCGGCTGGCCGCGCTGGCCCCGACGCTGACCGTGGCCGACCCGCAGGTCCGCTACGTCTCCAACAAGGACGGCGAGGTCGTGGCCTCCGGCGCCGAGGTGCTCACCCGCCTGGTGTCGCAGGTCTCCAACCCGGTCCGCTGGGACCTCTGCATGGAGACCCTCGGGCAGCTGGGTGCGACCGCCGTCATCGAGCTGTCCCCCGCGGGCACCCTCACCGGACTGGTCAAGCGCAACCTCAAGGGTGTGGCGACGCTTGCCCTCAAGACCCCCGCCGACCTGGACAAGGCCCGCGCGCTCGTCGCGGAGCACGGCGGTCAGGATCAGGAGACCCAGGCATGACGAAGCCGCAGATCCGCCCGTCCGAGGGCGCGCAGTACGCGCGCATCCTCGGCGTGGGCGGCTACCGCCCGGTCCGGGTGATCCCCAACGCCGAGGTGCTGGAGTGGATCGACTCCTCGGACGAGTGGATCCGCACCCGCAGCGGGATCGCCGAGCGCCGCTGGGCCGGCCCGGAGGAGAGCGTCGCCGAGATGTCGGTGCAGGCCTCCGGCAAGGCCATCGCCCAGGCCGGGATCACCCCGGACCAGATCGGCGGCGTGATCGTCGCGACCGTCTCGCACCTCAAGCAGACCCCGGCGATCGCCACCGAGATCGCCGAGCGGCTCGGCTGCGGCACCGCCCCGGCCTTCGACATCTCGGCCGCCTGCGCGGGCTTCGGCTACGGCCTGGGCCTGGCCGACGGCATGATCCGCGGCGGCAGCGCCGAGTACGTGCTGGTGATCGGCGTCGAGCGGCTGAGCGACCTGACCGACCAGTCGGACCGCTCGACCGCGTTCATCTTCGGCGACGGCGCCGGCGCCGCGATCGTCGGCCCGTCCGACACGCCCGGTATCGGCAAGCTGATCTGGGGCTCGGACGGTTCGCAGTCCGACGTCATCTCGCAGACCCAGGCCTGGGACACCGCCTTCGCCAAGCCCGACGCCGTCAACGGCGTGGGCGAGGAGGCCAAGTGGCCGGCCCTGCGGATGGACGGCCAGCCGGTCTTCCGCTGGGCGGTGTGGGAGATGGCCAAGGTGGCCCAGCAGGCGCTGGACGCCGCCGGGGTCACCGCCGACCAGCTCGGCGCGTTCATCCCGCACCAGGCCAACATGCGCATCACCGACGCCATGATCAAGGCGCTCAAGCTGCCCGACTCGGTGCCGGTCGCCCGCGACATCGCCGAGACCGGCAACACCTCGGCGGCCTCCATCCCGCTGGCGATGGAGCGCATGCTGGAGAGCGGCGAGGCCCGCAGCGGCGACCTCGCACTGATCATCGGGTTCGGGGCGGGTCTCGTGTACGCCGCGGCAGTCGTTACGCTCCCCTAGGCGCGTTTCGCCCCACTCATTCCGCAAAGCCTGCGTCCGGCCGCCGGTCGGACGCGTTCAACACCGAAGAGGAGCAGCCAGTATGGCTACCAAGGACGAGGTTCTGGAAGGTCTCGCCGAGATCGTCAACGAGATCGCCGGTATCCCGACCGAGGACGTCGAGCTCGAGAAGTCCTTCACGGACGACCTGGACGTCGACTCGCTGTCCATGGTCGAGGTCGTCGTGGCCGCCGAGGAGCGCTTCGACGTCAAGATCCCGGACGACGAGGTCAAGAACCTGAAGACCGTCGGCGACGCGGTGAACTACATCCTCACCAACGCCGCCGCCTGAGCGATCGACCCGTTCGATCCCTCCAGCACGTCCGGCGTTCTCGACGCCTCGGACGGCTGACTCGTCGGCCCGGCTCCCCCGAGCCTGGCCGACCCGCCGGCCGGGACGCCCCACCGGGCGCCCGGCCGGGCCCTTCCTCGGCTCGCCGCCGACCCCACGATCGTGAGAGAAGAAGAACCAGTGACCGCTGAAAACCGTACCGTGGTCGTCACGGGTATCGGCGCCTTCACGCCGCTGGGCGGCGACGCCGCCACCACCTGGGAGAACCTGGTCGCAGGACGCTCCGGAGTGGCGGCCCTGACCGAGGAGTGGGCCGCCGAGCTGCCCGTCAAGATCGCCGCCCGCACGGCCGTCGAGCCGGGCGAGGTCCTCCCCCGGCCGCTGGCCCGCAAGCTGGACCGCTCGGCCCAGTTCGCGCTGATCGCCGCCCGTGAGGCCTGGGCCGACGCCGGCTACGAGACGCCGGCCACCGACGACTCCTCCAAGCTCGCCCCCGAGCGCCTCGGCACCGTCATCGCCTCCGGCATCGGCGGTGTGACCACCCTGCTCGACCAGTACGACGTGCTGAAGGAGAAGGGTGCCCGCAAGGTCTCCCCGCACACCGTCCCGATGCTGATGCCCAACTCCCCGGCGGCCAACGTCGGTCTGGAGGTCGGCGCCCGCGCGGGTGTGCACACCCCCGTCTCCGCCTGCGCCTCCGGCGCCGAGGCGATCGGCTACGCGATCGAGATGATCCGCACCGGCCGCGCCGACGTCGTGGTGGCCGGCGGCACCGAGGCGGCGATCCACCCGCTGCCGATCGCCGCGTTCGCCAACATGATGGCGATGTCCAAGAACAACGACGACCCCGAGGGCGCCTCCCGCCCGTACGACAAGGGCCGGGACGGCTTCGTGCTGGGCGAGGGCGCCGGCGTGGTCGTGCTGGAGTCGGTCGAGCACGCCGAGGCGCGCGGCGCCCGGATCTACTGCGAGGCCGTGGGCCAGGGACTGTCCTCGGACGCCCACCACATCGCCCAGCCCGAGCCGACCGGCGCCGGCGTGGCCCGCGCGCTGGCCGACCTGTTCGACCGCAACGCCCTGGACAAGGCCGAGATCGTGCACGTCAACGCGCACGCCACCTCGACCCCGCAGGGTGACACCGCCGAGCTGAAGGCGCTGCGCAAGGAGCTCGGCGACGACCTCGACCACATCGCCATCTCGGCCACCAAGTCGATGACCGGCCACCTGCTGGGCGGCGCCGGCGGCATCGAGACCGTCGCCACCGTGCTGGCCCTGTACCACCGGATCGCCCCGCCGACCATCAACGTCGACGAGCTGGACGACGACGTGGACGCGGACATCGTGCGCGGCGAGGCCCGCCCGCTGCCCGAGGGCCGGATCGCGGCGCTGAACAACTCGTTCGGCTTCGGCGGCCACAACGTGGTGCTGGCCTTCCGCTCCCGGTAGTCCGCACGCACCGACCCGGTACGCACCGGGTCCGAACGCACCGAGAGGGGTCGGCGCTCACCGTGAGCGCCGGCCCCTCTCGCGCGTCGTGCGCCCGCCGGCTCAGACCACCTGGTGCAGCCAGCGCACCGGTGCGCCCTCGCCCGCGTAGCGGAACGGCTCCAGCTCGTCGTCCCAGGGCTTGCCCAGCAGCCGGGAGATCTCGGCCTCCAGATCGGCCCCCTCGCTGCGGGCCCGCAGCAGGACGGCGCGCAGCCGGTCCTCGGGGATCAGGATGTCGCCGTGGATGCCCGTGACGGCGTGGAAGATGCCGAGCGAGGGCGTGCTGCTGTACCGCTCCCCCTCCGCCGTGGCGCAGGGCTCACTGGTGACCTCGTACCGCATCAGCTGCCAGCCGCGCAGTGCGGAGGCCACCTTCGAGGCCGTACCGGGCTCCCCTTGCCAGGAAAGCTCGGCACGCCAGTGTCCGGGCGAGGCCGGCTGGCGGATCCAGTCCAGGCTCACCCGCACACCCAGCACCCCCGCGACGGCCCACTCGACGTGCGGGCACAGCGCGCGGGGCGCGGAGTGGATGTAGAGAACTCCACGTGTCGTCACCGGGACCTCCAGGCTGTGGACGAGGGTCGCCTTCCCCAGCTGCCTCGTGCCTGCAGTTGATCCACAGTTACCCACGTTAGCCGACATTAAGCTACTAAATTGAGCAAAACGGACAGGCTTTCGCTCAATGCTAGTCGAATCCTCAACGAGGTCTACCCCTCGGCCGGATCTCTCCCCCGAACGGCCCCATCGCCAGGTGGGACCCACCGTACCGCGCCGCCCCGCACCGCGGATGACGCGCTTTCGGATCCGGCCGGAATGCGGTAGTGCGGCCGATTCCCCCGCGCCCGTACGCAAACCGCCCCGCACGCCCGGTGGGGGCGGCGGGGCGGTCAGCGGGCTGACGGAGGGTCAGCTGTCCAGGCGGACCACCATCTTGCCGGTGTTGACGCCGCGCAGCAGGTCGAGGAAGGCGTCCGCGGTGCGCTCGAAGCCGTCCACCACGGTCTCCTCGTGGCGCAGTTCGCCGGACGCCAGCCAGCCGGCCACGTCGGCGACGAACTGCGACTGCAGCGCCGCGTGGTCGCTGACCAGCATGCCCTCCAGGCGCAGCCGCTTGCCGATCGCGAGCGCCAGGTTGCGCGGGGCGGCGGGGGCGGTGGTGTCGTTGTACTGGGCGATCGCGCCGCAGAGCACGGCGCGGCCGTGCACGGTGAGCGCGCCGATCGCGGCCTCCAGGTGCTCCCCGCCGACGTTGTCGAAGTAGAGGTCGATGCCGTCGGGGGCGGCCTGCGCCAACTGCTCGTGGACCGGGGCGTCCTTGTAGTTGAAGGCGGCGTCGTAGCCGTAGACGTCCACCAGCTTGGCGACCTTCTCCGCCGAGCCGGCCGAACCGACCACCAGCGAGGCGCCCTTGAGCTTGGCGATCTGGCCGACCATGCTGCCGACCGCGCCGGCCGCGCCGGAGACGAAGACCTTGTCGCCCTTCTTGAGGGCGCCGACGGCGAGCAGGCCGGCGTAGGCGGTCAGGCCGGGCATGCCGAGCACACCGAGGTAGGCGGAGAGCGGGGCGGCGGCCGGGTCGACCTTGACCGCGTGGCGGGCGTCCAGGGTGGCGTACTCGCGCCAGCCGAGGCCGTGCAGGACGGCGTCGCCCGGGGCGAAGCCCTCGGCCCCGGAGGCGACCACGTAGCCGACCGCGCCGCCCTCCATGGCCTCGCCCAGCCGGAACGGCGGGGCGTAGGACTTCACGTCGTTCATCCGGCCCCGCATGTACGGGTCCACCGAGAGGAAGGCGTTGCGGACCAGGATCTCGCCCGGGCCCGGGGTCCGGACCGGGGCCTCGACCAGGGCGAAGTCGGTCGGCACCGGCCAGCCCTGGGGGCGGGCGGCGAGGTGCCATTCACGGGCGGTCGCGGGTGCGGCCTGCTCTGCCATGGGAGTCGCTCCTTAGGTGGTTCCGATGCATGAAAGGTTGAGCTACTGAAGTAACGATGGGCATGAAAGGTTCATGTTGTCAACTTTTCAGGTAGACTCTCGGACATGGACACCCAGTCGACCCGGGCCGCCACGCCGCAGTCCGACGAGATCACCCGCGAGGTCGTCGATCTGATGGCCAACCTGGTCGCGCTGTTCCATCGCGAGTACGAGGAGGCGGCCGCCGCCCGCTCGCTCACCGGCGCCCAGGCCAAGGTGCTCGCCCTGCTGCGCCGAGGCCCCATGCCGATGCGCCAGATCGCCCAGACGCTCAGCTGCGAGCCGTCCAACATCACCGGCATCGTCGACCGGCTCGAAGCCCGCGGCTTCGTCACCCGGGAGGCCGACCGGCAGGACCGCCGGGTCAAGCTGGTCGCCGCCACCGACACCGGCGCCACCGCCTCCGAGGAACTGCGCGAATCACTGAACTTCGCCCGCGAGCCGCTGGCCGCCCTCGGCCAGGACGAGCGGGCCGTCCTGCGCGACCTGCTCCGCCGGATGGTCACCGGCGCCGCCGACCCCGGGGCGTGATCAGCATCACAGCCCCGGAGCCGAATCCGGGCCACCGCCGGAGGTAACCGAACCGCCCGTCGAAACGTCTAATGTTCGAACATCGAACACGAGAGACGGAAAGACGGGGGGACACGGAGGATGGGCAGCAGCACGCGCAGGCGCCGCTACCTGCGGACAGCCATCGGCCTGGCCGCCGTGCTGGTGCTGTCCGTCGTGGGCGCCGGGGCCTGGTTCTACCACCGGCTGGACAACAACATCACCACCTTCGACCCGGGCGGCATCGCCACCGAGCGCCCGCCCGCGCCCGCCCCGGTCACCCCCGGCGCCCAACTGCCGGTGAACATCCTGGTGCTCGGCTCGGACACCCGCGACGACGGCAACAGCGCGATCGGCGGCGGCGACGAGGGCGTCGGCCACTCCGACACCGCGATGCTGGTGCACGTCTACGCCGACCACAAGCACGCCGTCGGCGTCTCCATACCCCGGGACACCCTGGTCACCATCCCGTCCTGCAAGCTGCCGAGCGGCACCTGGACCAAGCCCCGGAACAACCAGATGTTCAACTCGGCCTTCACCATCGGCGAGTTCCCCAAGGGCAACCCCGCCTGCACCCAGAACACCGTCGAGACGCTCACCGGGCTGCGGATCGACCACACCATCGTGGTCGACTTCAAGGGCGCCGCCGCGATGGCCGACGCCATCAACGGCGTGGACGTCTGCGTCCCCAACAACGTCGACTCGCACGGCATACACCTCCAGAAGGGCATGCAGAAGCTCTCCGGCCAGCCCGCCGTGGACTACCTGCGGGCCCGCTACGGCTTCGGCGACAACTCCGACATCGGGCGGATGAAGCGCCAGCAGGCCTTCGTCTCCTCGATGATCAAGAAGGTGCAGGGCCAGGGCTTCTCCCTGCCCACGCTGCTCCCGCTCGCCGATGCGGCCACCCGCTCGCTCACCGTGGACGAGGGGCTGGGCACCGCGATGAAGCTGGTGGACTTCGCCCGCTCGCTCCAGGACATCAAGCTGGCCGACATCACCTTCGTGACCGCGCCCTGGCGCTTCGCCGGCGAGCGCGTCCAGCTCGTCCAGCCGGACGCCGACACGCTGTGGCGGCTGCTGCGCGAGGACCGCACCCTGGACGGCCAGAGCACCTCCGGCACCGACACCCCGGCGCCCTCCCCCACCGCCCCCGGCGCCGACGGCGCGACCCCGGGAGCCGCGGCCGACCCGTCCGCGCCGCTCACGCCCGAGCAGGCCGCGGCCCCCGTGCTGGTGGTCAACGGCGTCGGCACCCCCGGCCTGTCCACCTCCGGCGGGGAGGCACTGCGGGCCCGGGGCTTCCAGAACGTCACGCTCGGCAAGCCCGCCGGCGGACGGATGCAGACCGAGATCAGCTACGACCCGGCCCTGAAGGCCGCCGCCGACCAGGTGGCCGCGCTCTTCCCGGGGTCGCGCACGGTCGAGGAGCCGGGCTCCGAGGGCATCACCGTCACCCTGGGCCGCGACTACCGGCCCAGCCCCGCCACCAAGCTGGACGCGGTCGGCAGCGGCCCCGGCGCGAAGCCCTCCGCCCCCGCCACCGCCGACCCGAGCGGCGTGCCCAGCGGCGTGCCCACCGGCATAGCGGAGAACACCCGCGGCGCCGACACCGACCCGTGCGCCGACCTGACCTTCGGATGAGTCGTTCCGGCCCGGTCCGGCGCTACTGCGGGTCGGGCAGGCCGGTGACGACGGCGGTGAGCCGGGTGCCGCGGGGGAAGGCGCCTGCCGCGGCCAGGTCGGTCAGCGCCGCCAACAGCTTGGCCACGTAGCGGCGTTCCAGCGGGACGCCGTGGCGGGCCTCGAACCGCTCGGCGAAGGCCGCCAGCTCGGCCGGAACCTTGCCGTAGCCGCCGCCGTGGTGCGCGTGGTCGATCCGCCAGTTGCCGAACTCCCGCCCGTAGGCGGCCCGGTGGAGCCGGGTGACCTCGTCCTCCAGGTAGCCCTCGCCGCCGCGCAGCACGGCCACGCCGAGCGCCCGCGCGCCCGGCGGCAGGCCGGCCGCGATGCCCGCCAGGGTGCCGCCGGTGCCGACCGGGCAGCAGACCACGTCGCGCCCGCCCAGGTCGGGCAGTTCGGCCGGGATCGCCGCCGCGCCGGTCACCGCCAGCGCGTTGGAGCCGCCCTCCGGGAGCACCAGGCAGGGGCCCCAGCGCGCCTGCGGACCGGCCGTGGGGCCGGCGTCGGCGCGGCCGGTGGCCTCCCGGTACTCGGCGCGGGTCAGGAACTCCAGCCGCATCCCGGCCCGTTCGGCCGCCCGCAGCGACCAGTTGCGCGGCCGGTCGGCCAGTTCCTCGCCGCGGACCAGCCCGACGCTCTCCAGGCCGAGCGCCCCGGCGGCCGCCGCGACCGCCCGCAGGTGGGTGGAGTACGCCCCGCCGAAGGTCAGCAGCCGGGTGTGGCCCTGGGCGACGGCGGCCGCCAGGTTGGGCGCGAGCTTGCGCCACTTGTTGCCCGGGACGCTCGGGTGCAGCAGGTCGTCCCGTTTGAGCCGCAGTTCCACCCCGGCCCGCGCGAACACCTCGTCGGTGCAGTCCACCAACGGGGTCGGCAGCAGGGCGGGTTCGAGCATCCGGCCAGCTTAGACCGACCGGCACATGGCGGGTGGCGTCGCGTGCCCACCATGTGCCGGCCGGTCCTACGGCCGACCGGTCGGGGTGAGCAGTCCCAGGTTGTACGCGGCGGCGACGGCGGAGGCCCGGTCCTTGACGTCGAGCTTGGCGTAGACGTGGATCAGGTGGGTCTTCACGGTGGCCTCGCTGATGAACAGCCGGGCCGCGGCCTCCCGGTTGGTGGCCCCGGAGGCGACCAGTTCCAGCACCTCCAACTCGCGCGGGCTGAGCGGCTCCCGGACGGGCGCGCGGACCTGGCCGAGCAGCTTGGCGGCGACGGTCGGCGCGATCACCGAGGCGCCGCGGGCGGCCTCCCGGACGGCGTGGAACAGCTCCTCCCGGGCCGCGTCCTTGAGTAGGTAGCCGGTCGCGCCGGCCCGGACGGCGGGCAGCACGTCGGCATCGGTGTCGTAGGTGGTGAGCACCAGGACCCGCCCGGGCAGGCCGCGTTCGGCCATCTCACGGATCGCGGTGACGCCGTCCATCCGCGGCATCCGCAGGTCCATCAGCACCACGTCCGGGCGCAGCGCGGCGACCAGGACCAGCGCCTCGGCGCCGTCCCCGGCCTCGCCGACCACCTCGAAGCCGGGGGTGGCGGCGAACATCCCGCGCAGCCCGTCCCGGACCACCGGGTGGTCGTCCACCAACAGCAGTCTGATCGTCGTCGCGTCGCTCACGGTTCTACTCCTCCATGCTGATCGCCGGCAGGGTCGCGGACACGGTCGTGCCGGCGCCCGGTTCGGTCTCCAGGTCGAGCCGCCCGGCCAGGCGCTGCACGCGGCGGCGCATCACGTCCAGGCCGTAGCCGCCGCCGGTGGCCCGGGAGGCGGGCTCGGCGGCCGGGTCGAAGCCGACGCCGTCGTCCCGGACGTCCAGGGTGACCAGGCCGGGCATGTACGAGAGGGTGACGCCGACCCGGGAGGCCCGCGCGTACTTGGCGGCGTTGGCCAGCGACTCCTGGGCGATCCGCAGCAGGGTCACCTCGACCTCGGGGTGCAGCGGGCGGGCCTCGCCGGTGACGGTCAGCCCGGCGGCGGCGTCGTTGCGCTCCCGCCACTGCTCGACCAGCTCCGCCAGCGCCTCCGGCAGCGCGGCCCGCTCCAGTTCGATCGGGCGCAGCGCGTGGACGGCGCGGCGGGCCTGGGTCAGGCTCTCCCGGGCCAGGGCCGCCGCGTTCGCCTGGTGCCGCTCGGCGGCCGCGGCGTCCTGGGCGCGGGTCTGGTCGGCGGCCTGGAGCTGGGTGACGATCCCGGCCAGGCCCTGGGCGACGGTGTCGTGGATCTCCCGGGCGAGCCGGCGGCGTTCGTCCGCGGCCCCGGCCTCCCGGGCCTGGACGAGGAGTTGGGCGTGCAGTCCGGCGTTCTCGGCGAGCGTCTCGGTGAGCAGCCGGTTGGCCTCGGCGAGTTCGGCGTTGGCGGCCTTGCGGCGGGCGCTCAACCGGTCGGCGACCTCGCGGAGCGCGAACAGCAACCCGACCACCATCAGGTTGAAGGCGACGACGGTCAGCAGTCCGCCGAACGCCACCGGGCTGTCGGGCAGGGCCCCGCCGATCTGGGAGAGCGAGGTGGGGACGGTGGCCGCGGCCGCGCCCGCCATCCGGGCCCGGCCCCACAGGTACTGGGCGGCGTGCAGGTAGCCGGTGAAGGCGAAGAAGCCGAAGATCGGGTTGTCCAGCACCAGCACGGTGGTCAGCACCAGCAGGACGACGAAGTGGGCGCCGGCGTACCGGGCGCGGCCGTCCGACCCCGGCGCGCGGTCGAGCACCGAGCGCAGGACCAGCCACAGGAACGCGGCGGCCGCCACCGGGAGGGTGGCAGCCGCGGAGCGCGCGGTCGGGACGGGGACCAGCAGGGCCAGAGCGGTGGCGAGCAGCAGGGCGACGAAGCAGAACGGGCCGATCAGCCGGTCCAGCCGGTCCAACCAGTCGCCGAGCGCGCTCTCGTCGGCCGGTGGCCGCATGATCATTCCCACCGGAACAGCCTGGCAGCCCCGGCCCCCGCGAGCACCGCGTACGCCGCGAGTGTGAGCAGGCCCACGGCGTGCGGGAAGTGCCCGGACCAGGCGTCCTGCAAGGTCTGGACGGCGGCGCCACTGGGGGTGAAGTCGCCGATCCGGTTGAGCAGGGCCGGCGAGAACTCGCGCGGCAGCCAGATCCCGGAGAAGAACATCATCGGGAAGAAGGCCAGCGCGCCGACCGCGTTGCCGGCCTTGGCGGACGGGACGACCGCGGCGAGCAGCAGGCCGACCGACAGCAGCGCGGCGGCGGCCAGCAGGAATGCCAGCAGGAACCCCAGCGGCTGACGCGGCAGCGACACCCCGAGCAGCGGACCGGCCGCCACCACCAGCAGCACCGAGACGACGGCGACGCCCAGGTACAGCGGCAGCAGCGCGCCGAACAGCAGCGCCGGGCGGACGGGGCTGGCGGACATCCGGCGCAGCACGCCGCGTTCGCGGTAGGCGGCGAGCAGCGAGGGCAGGCCGTTGAGGCCGAGCAGCAGCAGGGTGAAGACGGCCAGGATCGGCGCGTACAGCTGGATGGTGCTCATGCCGTGCATGTCGGGCGAGGTCTTGCGCAGGGCCGGGACGGAACCGAGGACGAGGAACAGCACGACGGGGAAGGCGAGGCTGAACAAGGCGGTCAGCGGGTCGCGGAGGAACAGGCGGGCCTCGGCGACGGCCAGGCGGCGGACGGCGTGGGCGGTGCGGTGCGCGGTGCGGTGGGCTGTGTGGTGCGCGGTGCGGTTCACGGTGGTGGCCCCCTCGGGCGTGGTGACGGGCGCGGTGGTGGCGGATCAGACGTCGTGGCGGGTCAGACGTCGTGGCGGGTCAGGGCGAGGTAGGCGTCGTCCAGGCTGTGCTCGCGGATCCGCAGCCCGGTGACGACGATCCCCTCGCGGGCGAGCAGGCCGGTGACCTCGTCGGCGAAGTCCCCGACGCCGCGGACCTCGACCCGGCCGTCCCGCTCCTCGACCCCGGTGACCCCCGGCAGGGCCGCCAGCCGGGCGGTGTCCAGCGGCCCGGTGGGGCGGAAGCCGAGCGTGCCGCCGGTGCCGGAGCGGGCGATCAGCTCCGCGGGGGTGCCGGTGGCGACGATCCGTCCGCCGTCGAGGACGGCGGCCCGGTCGCAGAGCGCCTCGACCTCGTCCATGAAGTGCGAGACCAGGACCACCGTCACGCCCTCGTCGCGGATCCGCCGGATCAGCTCCCAGGTGTCGCGGCGGCCCTGCGGGTCGAGCGCGGTGGTCAGCTCGTCCAGGAAGGCCACCTCGGGGTTGCCGATCAGGGCGAGGGCGATGAGCAGCCGCTGGCGCTGGCCGCCGGAGAGCTTGTCGAACGGGGTCCGGCGCTGGTCGGCGAGCCCCCACTCGTCCAGCAGCTCGCGCCAGTCCCGGGGGTCCGGGTAGAGCGCCGCGTACAGTTCCAGCGCCTCGCCGACCCTCAGCGCGCCCTGCAACTGGGCCTGCTGGAGCTGGATGCCGATCCTCGGCCGCAGCCGGTGGGCGTCCTTCACCGGGTCCAGGCCGAGGACGCGGACCGTCCCCGCGTCGGCCCGGCGCAGGCCCTCGCAGCACTCCACGGCGGTCGTCTTGCCCGCGCCGTTCGGCCCCAGCAGGCCGAACACCTCGCCGCGCTCCACGCCGAAGGAGACCCCCTCCAGCACCTGGCGCCGCCCGTAGGCCTTGCGCAGCCCCGCCACCTCGATCACGGCCATCGCGCCGCTCCCTCCCGCTGGTCCGGCCGGTTCCTCCGGCCTGCGACGAGCTTCCCGCGCGGGGCCCCGGCCGCGGATCGACCGGACGGTCAGAGCTGCGGGCGGGCGTGGTGGAGGGCGGATCAACCGATCGGTGGATGGGGTGCGGGCGCGGGCAGGCGCCAGGAACGCCGGAGGCCCGGCCGCCGTGTCGGCGACCGGGCCTCTCGTTCGGATCACACCGGGTGGGTCAGACCACCGAGGCGTCGGCGTTGCGGGTGTTGATGGCCCGGCGCAGGGCGCGCGGGACGGGGCCCGCGGCGGGGGCCAGCTTGTCGATCCGGGTGCGGAACTCGCGGCTCTGGCGCCACGGCAGGACGGCTCCGAGCCGGGCCGCGTCGACCAGCGCGACCAGCGCGGCGTCCGCCGGGTCGACCCGGCTGAGCGGCGCCTTCAGCGCCGAACCCACCGACGCCACGAGCGACTTGCGCAGCCGCTGCTCCGGCAGGACGACCCGGGTGCACGGGAACAGTCCGAGCGCGCGGCGCTGTTCGAGCCGGATCCGCCCGGACGCCGCCAGCCCGTCCCGGACCACCCGCGCGGCGCGGGCCGCCGGGCCCTGGCGGCGGCCGACCCAGCTCTGCCAGCTGCGCCGCCGGCCCTGCCGGATCTGCTCCAGCATCGCGGCGGAGAGCGGGTCGAGGCCGTCGGCCGGCGCTCCGTCGACGGCGGCCGGGTGCCGGCCGTCGTCGCGGATCAGCGCGCGCCGCAGGAGTTCGGCGAGCGCGGCGGCCCTCAGCACCAGGTCGAGCCTGGCGGTGGCGGTGAGCCGCTCGCGCTCGGGGTTGTAGGCGAGCAGGTAGAGCTTCTCCGGCAGGGTGATGGGCAGGTCCACGATGGACTCCAAGCAGATGGACGGTGGATGGGCCCGTTCATCCGGCGTCGGAACCGCCGGTCTCCGGGTTCTCCTTGGGCGGTCGGCCGCGCCGGGGAAGACGGGCCGCGTCGCCGGGCATCCGGCCCGCGTCGCTGAGGGCACGGCGAAGGAGGAACTCGATCTGCGCGTTGGCACTGCGCAGCTCGTCCGCGGCCCACCGGGCCAGTGCGTCGTGGACCGCCGGGTCCAGTCGCAGCAGGATCTTCTTCCGCTCCGTCGCCAACGCCGCGCCTTACTGGTAGAGGGAGCCCGTGTTCACGACGGGCTGGGTGCCCCGGTCGCCGCAGAGCACCACCAGGAGGTTGCTCACCATGGCGGCCTTGCGCTCCTCGTCCAGTTCGACGACGTCGCGCTCGGCGAGCCGGTCCAGCGCCTCCTCGACCATACCGACGGCGCCCTCGACGATCAGCCGCCGTGCCGCGACCACGGCCCCGGCCTGCTGGCGCTGGAGCATCACCTGGGCGACCTCGGGCGCGTAGGCGAGCCGGGTGATCCGGGACTCGACGACCCGCACCCCGGCCGAGACGACCCGGGCCGCGATCTCCGCGGAGAGCATCCGGCTGATCTCCTCCGCGCCGTCGCGCAGCGACAACTGGCCCTCGCGGTGGGCGTCGTACGGGTAGCTGCTGGCGATGTGCCGGACGGCGGTCTCGGTCTGGATGGCGACGAAGTCGCTGTAGTCGTCCACCTCGAACACGGCCTTGGCGGTGTCCTCGACCTGCCAGACCACCACGGCGGCCATCTCGATCGGGTTGCCGTCCGCGTCGTTGACCTTGTTGGTCTCGGTCTCGTGGTTGCGGATCCGGGTGGAGATCCGGCGGCGGCTGGTGAACGGGTTCAGCCAGGTCAGGCCCTCGGCGCGGATGGTGCCGCGGTAGCGGCCGAGCAGCTGGACCACCCGCGCCTGGCCGGGCGAGACCACGGTCAGCCCGCACAGCAGCAGCAGTGCGCCCAGGACGGCCAGCGGCCCGACGGTCAGCAGGGTGATCCCCAGCGCCTTGGACCCGCCCGCCAGTTGGAGACCGCCGGCGATGGTCGCCCCGATCCCCGCGAGCAGGCCGAGCAGCGTCCCTCCGAGCACCGGCAGCCCCGCGGCACCAGTGATGACCCGCTCGGTGATCTTGGGGGCCGGAAGGTCGAGGACGGGGCCGCCTTCGACGTCGACGGCAGAACGCGGTGTGGTCATGAGACCAGCTCCTCCAGCGAGTGTTTCCGATCCAGCTGTCAAAGTGATATCACTTTTTGCGCCGACGACGCCAGGGGTCCGACCGCATTCGTCCGGGGGCGAGGCGAACCGGCCCGCCCCGGGCCGTGTCCACTCGATGTCCACTGGTGGGTGAATCTCAGCGCGCCGAGCCCTGAGCGGCTGGCCGATGCTCTACAGTTCCGACCGGAACTGGAGCCGTTCTGCCAGATCAAGCCACTGTTTTGTCTGATGATCGATCCAACGATCGATCAGTGGCTGAGGTGGGGCGGGTGGGACTCGAACCCACGACCAAGGGATTATGAGTCCCCTGCTCTAACCGGCTGAGCTACCGCCCCGGTTCGCCGCGTGCGCCGGTCGTCGACCACGGCAGCAGCAGACGGCCCCGAAAGGACGTCCCGCGCAGCATAGCCGGTCGATCACCCGTGGTGCGCGCCGGGGGCGCGCACGGGTGCGCACAGGCGTGCGCCTGTCCTGATTGCGCAGTTCGGGTGGCGCCCGGACGGCCGCACGGGCAGCCTGGACGGATGACGACACGTGGGACGGGAGCCGCGGCCGGGGCGCTCGCGGTACTGCTGGCCGCGGCGGGCTGCACCACCTCGGCCGGGCCCGGCGGGGGCGCGCCGACGGTCAGCTCGGCCCCGGCCACCCGCTCCGCCCGCCCCTCCGGATCCGCCTCGGCCTCCGGCGGCGGCCACGGCTGGAGCCGACAGCGGCTCAGGGGCGCCGTCGCCAGGCACACCGGGGTCACCCGCACCGCCCGGGCCACCGTGCTCAACGGCCTGGTCGGCGCCGTCTTCACCCGCAACGCGGACGGCGACCACTTCTGCACCGCCAGCGTCGTCGACAGCGCCGGGCTCAACCTCATCGTCACCGCCGCGCACTGCGTCTGGGACCCCCAACTCGGCCAGCGCGGCGACCTCGTCTTCGTCCCCGGCTACCGCAACGGCGACACCCCCAGCGGCGTCTGGCCGCTGATCGCCGTCACCGTCGACGACGACTGGAAGGACCACGCCGACCCGGACGTGGACGTCGCCTTCGCGGTCGTCCAGGCCCAGAACGGGCAGCAGGTGCAGCAGGTGCTCGGCGCCAACAAGCTGGGCGTCGGCCTCGGCTACCAGCTGCCCGTGCGGATCACCGGCTACCCCGGCACCAGCGACGTCCCGATCACCTGCGCCAACAACACCACCGAGCAGAGCTCCACCCAGCTGCGGATCGACTGCCCCGACTACACCGGCGGCACCAGCGGCAGCCCCTGGGTGACCGACTTCGACCCGAACACCAGGACCGGCACCGTGGTCGGCGTGATCGGCGGCTACCAGCAGGGCGGCGACAGCCCGGACACCTCGTACAGCAGCTACTTCGGCGACCGCGTCCAGGCGCTCTACGACCGGGCCACCGGCTGACCGGAGGGGCGGCGGTGGCGCCGCCGGGCACGGCCTGATAGATCTTCCTCTCGAACGGCGGAACGCACGGACCCGGTGCCCGCCCCGAGGAACGAGACGGAGCCCCGATGGCCCCCCGCCCGGCACGGCCCCCGCGCGCCGCACGGACGGTCGCGCTGGCGGCCCTGCTGCTCGCCACCGGTACCGCGTGCGAAGGCGGTGAGCAGGACCAGGCGCCCGCCGCCGAGGTCGCGCAGCAGACCAGCACCCGCGACCGGATCGGCACCCTCTCGGTCCGCACCGCGCAGGGCCCCCGGGCCTGCACGGCGAGCGTCGTCCGCAGCCCCGGGCACAACCTGCTGGTCACCGCCGCGCACTGCGTGCAGAACCGCCGGATCGGCCTGCTGGACGGCCTGGTGTTCACTCCCGGCTACCGCAACGGCTTCATCCCGTACGGCAGTTGGCCGGTGAAGTCGATCACCGTCGACCCGCGCTGGGCGGACGACGACGACCCCGAGTACGACGTGGCCTTCGTCACCGTGGGCACGGTCGGCGGCAAACAGGTCGAGGACGCCGTCGGCGGCAACCCGATCGCCACCGGCCAGGGCTTCGGGCTGGCCGTCTCGGTGACCGGCTACCCGAACGAGCGCGACGAGCCGATCACCTGCGCGGCCAGGACCCGCTCGCAGAGCCCGACCCAGGAGCGCTTCGACTGCGAGGGCTACACCGACGGCACCAGCGGCAGCCCGTGGGTGACGGACAGCGGCGCGGTCGTCGGCGTGATCGGCGGCTACCAGGAGGGCGGCGAGACGGCCGGCACCTCCTACAGCGTCACCTTCGACCAGCGGGTCTCCGCGCTCTACCGGGAGGCGACCGCCTGAGCCCGGGCGGCGGCCGCCCGAAGCCGGGCGGCGCGAGGTGACGAAGGCAACACGAAGGCCCCCCGGTCATCCGAGGGGCCTTCGCTCTGAGCAGTCACCGGGCGGACCCGATGAAGCTCCCGCATTTGGACTCGAACCAAAAACCTGCCGGTTAACAGCCGGCTGCTCTGCCAATTGAGCTATGCGGGATCGCGGTACCGAACTGCCGTACCACGGACGGGAGGAGGCCTCTTGCAAGACCTCTCCCGAGCTCCCCCAATTGGACTCGAACCAATAACCTGCCGATTAACAGTCGGCTGCTCTGCCAATTGAGCTATGGGGGATCGGCTTCCGCCTCGGCCCCCGGTTCCCCGGGCTCCTCGGCGCTCGCTGCGGGACATACATTAGCGCACTCGGGGGGGTGGTCCGCCAATCGCTTTCGCCGGACCGCCCCCCGGGCTCCCACCCGGCGTGCCCGGCGCGCGCCCGGCACGGCCCCCGGGGATGCTGGGGGGCACGGACGGTTCGCCGTCCCGACGGACGGGTAGGGCAATGCGGCAGAAGGCCGCCAGGAGAGGGTGGATCCGATCATGTGGAAGCTGTCGTTGGCCGCGGGGTTCGCGGCCGGCTACGTCCTGGGCTCCCGGGCCGGGCGCCGGCGCTACGACCAGATCACGAAGGTCACCCGGCAGATCGCCCAGAACCCCACGGTGCAGGGCGCCGCCGACCGAGCCAGGCAGCAGGCCGGCGCGGTCGCCGGGAAGGCCGCCGGCGCCGTCGCGGACAAGGTCGGCGACCGGCTGCCGAACGCCGTCACCGACCGGGTGCCGTACTTCAACCGCTCCCGGGCCGAGGACGACGGCTGGGGTACCTTCCGCCCGTGACCGGGCGGTGACGCCAGGGTGTACCGGGGCCCTGCGTCTCGTCCCGAACGGGCAACACCTCACCCGGCCCGGACGCGTCCCGGGCCGGGCTGAGGCATGATCTCGGCATGGCCATCGTCGCGGGGATAGACAGCTCGACCAACCGCACCCGGATCGTCGCGTGCGACGCCGACACCGGCGCCGTCCTGCGCTCCGGCAAGGCGCCGCACCCCGTCCCCGAGGACCCTGACACCCGCCCCGGCGAGGCCGACCCGCAGCTGTGGCTGCACTCGCTCGGCGACGCCGCCGCCGGCGGCCTGCTGGAGGGCGTCCGGGCCATCGGCGTCAGCGCGCAGCAGCACGGCATGATCGGCCTGGACGCGGGCGGCGTGCTGGTCCGGCCGGCGATCCTCTGGAACGACCCGCGCGCCAGCGGCGCCGCCGCCAAGCTGCTGGACGCGCTCGGCGGCCCGGCCGCCTGGACCGCCGCGATCGGCGCCGTTCCCAGCCCGACCTACACCATCGCCAAGCTGCGCTGGCTGGCCGAGTTCGAGCCGGCCAACGCCCGCCGGGTGGCCGAGGTGCTGCTCCCGCACGACTGGCTGGTCTGGCAGCTCCTCGGCCACCCCAGGCGCCGCACCACCGACCGGGGAGACGCCTCCGGCACCGGCTACTGGTCCCCGATCACCGGCGAGTACCGGCAGGACCTGGTCGAGCTGGCGCTCGGCCACGAGCTGCGGCTGCCCGAGGTGCTCGACCCCGCCGAACCCGCCGGGCACACCCCCGAGGGCCTGCTGATCTCGGCCGGCACCGGCGACAACATGGCCGCCGCGCTCGGCCTCGGACTGCGCCCCGGCGACGCGGTGGTCTCGCTCGGCAGCACCGGAACGATCTTCGCCGTGCACGACCGGGCCGTGGTCGACGCCACCGGGCTGATCTCCTCCTTCGCCGACGCCGCCGGCCGCCACCTCCCGATGGTCGCCACCCTCAACGCCGCCCAGGTGCTCCGCGCCACCGCCGCCGTGCTCGGCCGGGACCTGGACGGCCTGAGCGACCTCGCCCTGCACTCCTCCCCCGGCGCGTACGGGCTGGTGCTCCTCCCCTACCTAGACGGCGAGCGGACGCCGGCCCTCCCGCACGCGGCCGGCACCCTGACCGGCCTGCGGGCCGAGTCGATGACGCCGCAGCACCTGGCCCGGGCCGCCGTCGAGGGCATGCTGTGCAACATCGCGGACGCGCTCGACGTGCTGCGCGCCCAGGGCGTCGCGGTGCGGCGGGTGTTCCTGCTCGGCGCGGCCGGGCGGCTGCCCGCCGTCCGGCACATCGCCCCGCCGCTGTTCGGTGTCCCGGTCGTGGTGCCCCCGCCGGGCGCCCACGCCGCCCGCGGGGCCGCCCGGCAGGCCGCCTGGGCGCTGGCCGGCACCCCGGAGCCGCCGGAGTGGGAGCTGCCGGACGCCGAGACCGTCGAGCCGGACGGGGAGCAGGACCTGGCGATCGGCTCGGCGGTACGCCAGCAGTACCGCGCCGCCCGCGAACAGATCCACCCGGAGACGGCGGCCTGACCCCGGCTGCGGCGGCCTCACCGGCCGGGGACGGCGGCGCCCGGCCCCGGCCCCGGCCCCGGCCGGTGAAGATGCGTCACCCGGCGGCCGGTGGCAGCGTGGGACGGGACACGGCCACCGGCGTGAAGGGCGGCAGGACTCCATGGCGCTGCACAAGGGGGCCGGCAACGACCGCCGGCTGAGCATCGGCCCGCTCGTCGGAGCCGCCGACCCACTGGGCTCGATGAAGCTGGCACCACCGCTGCACCGGCTCGGCGAGGGGCCCGTCACGGCCGACACCGCGTACCAGCTGATCCACGACGAGCTGATGCTGGACGGCAACGCCCGGCTCAACCTGGCGACCTTCGTCACCACCTCGATGGAGGCGCAGGCCACCCGGCTGATGACCGAGTGCCTGGACAAGAACATGATCGACAAGGACGAGTACCCGCAGACCGCCGAACTGGAGCGGCGCTGCGTGGCGATCCTCGCCGACCTCTGGCACGCCCCCGACCCGGACGCCGCGGTCGGCTGCTCCACCACCGGCTCCAGCGAGGCCTGCATGCTGGCCGGCATGGCGCTCAAGCGCCGCTGGATGCGCCGCAACGCCGAACGCTACGCGGCCGGGGCCCGGCCCAACCTGGTGATGGGCGTCAACGTGCAGGTGTGCTGGGAGAAGTTCTGCACCTTCTGGGAGGTCGAGGCCCGCACCGCGCCCATGGAGGGCGAGCGCTTCCACCTCGACGCCGAGCACGCGGTCGCGCTGTGCGACGAGGACACCATCGGCGTGGTCGGCGTCCTCGGTTCCACCTTCGACGGCTCCTACGAGCCGATCGCGGAGATCTGCGCGGCCCTGGACGGCCTCCAGCAGCGCACCGGCCTCGACGTCCCGGTGCACGTGGACGGCGCCTCCGGCGGCATGGTGGCGCCCTTCCTCGACCACCAGGTGGTCTGGGACTTCCGGCTCCCCCGGGTCGCCTCGATCAACAGCTCCGGGCACAAGTACGGCCTGGTCTACCCCGGCGTCGGCTGGGCCCTGTGGCGCGACCAGGAGGCGCTGCCGGAGGAACTGGTCTTCCGGGTCAACTACCTCGGCGGCGAGATGCCGACCTTCGCGCTCAACTTCTCCCGCCCCGGCGCCGAGGTCGTCGCGCAGTACTACGTCTTCCTGCGGCTCGGCCGGGACGGCTTCCGGGCCGTCCAGGGCGCCTGCCGCGAGGTCGCCATCCACCTGTCCGAAGCGATCGGGCAGCTGGGCGGCTTCCGGCTGCTGACCCGCGGCGACCAACTGCCGGTCTTCGCCCTCACCACCGCCGACGACGAGCCGTTCGACGTGTTCGACGTCTCGCGGCGGCTGCGCGAGCGCGGCTGGCAGGTGCCCGCGTACACCTTCCCCGCGAACCGGACGGACCTGTCGGTGCTCCGGGTGGTCTGCCGCAACGGCTTCTCGCTGGACCTCGCCGACCTGCTGCTGGCCGACCTCTCCCGGCTGCTGCCGGAGCTGCGGCGCCAGCCCGGCCCGCTCAAGGAGCTCGGGGTGCCGGCCCGGTCGGGCTTCCACCACTAGCGCGTGGGCCCGCCGGGGCGTGAACGCGGTGGGGCGTGATCACGGTGGGGAGGGCGCGGCGAAGCGCCCTCCCCACCGTGTGTCCCGGACGAACCGGGGCAGCCTCCCCCCGCGAGGCTGCCCCGGTCGGTGGGGGAATCGGGACGTGCTGCCGGAGCGGGGACCGGTGACCGGTCCGCGTCCGAACGACGCCGTCGGGCGGCGAACCGCGCCGACCAGAGAACTGTGCACGACGGACACGTGCCCATGCGAGCCTCCCCGGGGGTTGTGAGACACTTCCGTCCGTCTCAGCGCCATGACCTGGGGTTTGGGACGCCGGACCGATGGGTTTGGAGAAGCGGAGACACCCGGACGGCCCCGGCCGGAGCCCGTTCCGCTCTCCCCGTCCCCCGTTCCCGTCCCGCATCGTTGGAAGGCCCCATGGGTTCCGCCTGGAAGAACCTGCCCGAAGAGCTGTCCGGACCCGCCCGGCTCCTGGCCGAGGAGCTCCGGGTCATCAAGGACACCGCCGGACTCTCGCTGTCCGAGCTGGCCGCCCGGACGCACTACAGCCGGGCCTCCTGGGAGCGCTGGCTGAACGGCAAGCGAGTCATCACCGGGCAGGCCCTGGAGGCGCTGACCAGGGCGGTGGACTGCGACGGGCCGGCCCTGCGGGCGCTGTGGGAGCGGGCCGTGGCGGGGCCCGAGGAGGACGGCGGGCCCGCCGCCCCGGAGGAACCCGCCGCGCGGGCGGCCCCCGAGCAGGCGGCCCCCGAGCAGCCCCCGGCGGCACAGCCCCCGACGGACCGGACCGGGGCGCCCGCGCCCTCCGACGCACCTGCCGCCTCCGACGTGGCCGACGTGACCGACGTGCTCGACCTGACCGCCGCACCCGGCGAGCCCGGCGGCGCCGTGCCGGCACCCGCGGCGTGGTGGCGGCGCCCGGCGACGCTGCTGACCGGCGCCGCCCTGCTGGCGGCCCTGCTGGTGCTGGTCGGCCTGCGGGCCACCCGGCACCAGGAGCAACCGCGGACCGTCGCCGAGCCCGTCCCGACCGCCACCACGGCCAAGCCCGTCCCGGGCGCTTCCGTCTGCCAGGCCGTCGGCTGCGCGCACAAGGACCCCAAGGCCACCGGCTGCGGCAAGGACGCCCGGACCCTGCAGACCGACGTCATCGGCAAGGTCGTCGTCTACCTCCGGTACAGCCAGACCTGCCAGGCGGCCTGGGCGGCGATCACCGAGGGCGAGCCGAACGACTACGCGACCATCACCGACGACTCCGGCCAGAGCGAGACCGCGCTCATCCACTGGGGCTACGACAACTACTCGTCGATGCTGGACGCGGCCGACCCGGCCGTCACCTTCCAGGTCTGCGGCTACCAGCCGGCCGGACACGTCTGCACCTCGCCCGTCTCCGGTCTGGCCGCCGTGGTGGCCTCCACCCCGATCCCGATCGGCCCCGCCTCACCGCCCCCGGGCACCGGCCCGGACGCGGCGGCCACCGACCTGCCGTCCCCGAGCCGGCCCTAGGGCCCTGGGCCCCTCAGTCGAGGTACCCGCGCAGCTGCGCCGCGAAGGCGTGGTCGCGGAGCTTGATCAGCGTCTTCGACTCGATCTGGCGGATCCGCTCCCTGGTCACGCCGAACACCGTGCCGATCTCCTCCAGCGTGCGCGGGCGGCCGTCGTCCAGCCCGTAGCGGAGCTGGACGACCTGGCGCTCCCGCTCGCCCAGGGTGGCCAGGACCGCGTCCAGGTGCTGGCGCAGCAGCAGGAAGGTGGCGGACTCCGAGGGTGAGGCGGCGTCGGCGTCCTCGATCAGGTCGCCGAGCGCGACGTCGTCCTCCTCGCCGACCGGGGTGTGCAGCGAGATCGGCTCCTGGGCCAGCCGGAGCAGTTCGCGCACCCGCTCCTCGGTCAGCTCCAGGACGGCGGCGATCCCGGCCGGCGTCGGTTCCAGCCCGCGCTCCTGCAGCAGGGCGCGCTGCACCCGGATCACCCGGTTGATCAGCTCGACCACGTGCACCGGCACCCGGATCGTCCGGGCCTGGTCGGCCAGCGCCCGGCTCATCGCCTGCCGGATCCACCAGGTCGCGTACGTGGAGAACTTGTAGCCGCGGGCGTAGTCGAACTTCTCCACCGCCCGGATCAGGCCCAGGTTGCCCTCCTGGATCAGGTCCAGCAGGGTCAGTCCGCGGCCGACGTAGCGTTTGGCGACGGACACCACCAGCCGCAGGTTCGCCTCGATCAGCCGGCGTTTGGCGATCCGGCCGCGCACCACCAGGGTGTCCAGTTCGCGGGCCGGCGGGTCGGGCGGCGGGGGGTCGCCGTTCAGCCGCTCCTCGGCGAACAGGCCGGCCTCGACCCGGCGGGCCAGCTCCACCTCCTCGGCGGCGGTGAGCAGGCGGACCCGGCCGATCTCGCGCAGGTACTGGCGGAGCAGGTCCGGCGCCGGGCCGGCGTCGCCCTCGGCCGGCGGGCGGGGCTCCTCCTCCTCGTCCCCGTCGTCGGGCTCCGGATCGTCGGCGTCGGGGTCCGTCTCCGGGGCCTCGGGGTGGCCCTGCGGCACGCCTCGGGCGCCGTCCGGGGGCGCGGCCCCGGCCCGGCCGTGGTCCGCCTCCCGTTCCCCGGGCGGTGCGGCGCTCAGCGCGCCGGGCGGTGCGGCTGTCGGTGCGGCGGTCGGGCTGGAGGTCGCGGCAGAGCCTCGGTCCACGGGCATCCCTCGGGGCGGGCGCGACTCTGGCGGACCCGCGCTGAACGGAGGTGGGACGCCCTCCAGTGTGCGGTACGCCACACTCCGTGGCCGAGACTCGTGCGCCGACTTTTCCGGGCCGCTCCGACGGCCCCGCGCGCTCCTACAGCCCCGCCGCGCCCTGGCTGCGGAGCTGCTGGCCGTACTGCTGGAGCTGCCACAGCTCGGTCTGCACGGCGTGCTGCTGCTCGGCGTCGGCCCGGTGGCCGAGCCGCTGCAGGTAGCCGCGGACCTCGGCGATCCGCCGGTCCACCGCCAGCAGGCGCAGCTTGACCAGGAACTCCCCGGCGTAGACCGCGTCCACCTTCCGGCGGGAGCGCACCGGCTCGACGGTCAGCTCGGTGACCAGCGAGCGCACCTGGTCGTCCGGGGCCGCCTCGCGCACCGCGCTGGTGAAGTCGGGCAGCGTCGCCCCGTACGCGGCGCCGCCGGCCTTGGCGATGGCCTGCCGGACGGCGGTGTACGGCAGGGTGGGGAACTCGTCCTCGCCGTAGTGGTCGAAGGCCGGGCTGACCAGGTCCGGGTGCTGGAGTGCCAGCTTGAGCAGTTCCCGCTCGACGAACTGGGCCGGGTCGCGCGGGTTGAGCCGGAACGCGGGCTGCGCCGGGCGCACCGGCGCGGGCTCGACGCGGCGGCCGCGGTCGGCGCCCCGGGGGTTCTGCTGGCGCTCGCGGTCCCAGCGGGCCAGCTGGGAGACCCGGCGGACGACGAAGGGCTCGTCCAGGATGCCGAGCATGCCGGCCAGGCGGACGGCGTACTCGTGCTGGATCGAGCGGTCCTTGATCTTGGCGACGATCGGGGCCGCCTCCTCCAGGGCCGCCGACCGCCCCTCCGGCGTCTCCACCCGGTGCTTGGACACCGCCGAGACCAGCGCGAACTCGAACAGCGGGACGGGGTTGTCGATCAGCTGCTTGACCGCCTCGTCGCCCTGGGCCAGGCGCAGTTCGCACGGGTCCATGCCGCCCGGGCTGACCGCGATGGAGGTCTTGGCGGCGAACTTCTGGTCGTCCTCGAAAGCCCGCAGGGCGGCCTTCTGGCCGGCCGCGTCGCCGTCGAAGGTGAAGACCGTCTCGCCGCGGTACTGCGAGGTGTCCATCAGCAGCCGACGGATGATCTTGATGTGGTCCTCGGCGAAGGCCGTACCGCAGGTGGCCACCGCCGAGGTGACCCCCGCCAGGTGGCAGGCCATCACGTCGGTGTAGCCCTCCACCACGACCGCGCGGCCCGACTTGGCGATCTCCTTCTTCGCCAGGTCGATGCCGTACAGCACGTGCGACTTCTTGTAGATCGGCGTCTCCGGCGTGTTCAGGTACTTCGGGCCGTTGTCGTCCTCGCGCAGGCGGCGGGCGCCGAAGCCGACCACCTCGCCCGCGATGTCCCGGATCGGCCAGACCAGCCGGCCCCGGAAGCGGTCGATCAGGCCGCCGCGCTGGCCCTGCGAGGCCAGGCCGCCGAGCAGGATCTCCTTGTCGGTGAAGCCCTTGCCGCGCAGGTAGCGGACCAGGTGCTCCCAGCCCACCGGGGCGTAGCCGACGCCGAAGGTCTTCGCGGCCTCCTCGTCGAAGCCGCGCTCGGCCAGGAAGCGGCGGCCGATCTCCGCCTCCGCCGAGGCCAGCTGCTCCCGGTAGTAGGCGGCGGCCACCTTGTGCGCCTCGACCAGGCGGGTCCGCTCGCCCTGCTGGTGGCGGGGGCTGTAGCCGCCCTCCTCGTAGCGCAGGGTGATGCCGGCCTGGGCGGCCATCCGCTCGACGGCCTCGGCGAAGGTGAAGTGCTCGATCTTCATCAGGAAGGCGATGGTGTCGCCGTTCTCCTGGCAGCCGAAGCAGTGGAAGACGCCCTTGGCGGGGTTCACGTAGAACGAGGCGGACTTCTCGTCGTGGAAGGGGCAGACGCCCTTGTACTCGCCACCGCCACCGTTGGTGAGCTGAACGTAGTCGCCGACCACGGCGTCGATCGGCAGTGCGCTGCGCACCGCTTGTACGTCTTCGTCCCTGATCCGCCCGGCCACCCCGGAAGTCTACTGGGGTGGCCGGGGTTTCCCGGCGGTCCGGTCGCGCCGGGACCGGTCCGAACGGCCGCGCCTGATCGGTCGGGCGCCGGGCGCCGGGCGGTCAGGCCCAGGAGGCGCCGACGAGCCTGGCGTGCAGGGCGAGGGCGGAGGCGTCGGTGAGGGTGGCGATCTGGTCGATGACCGCGCGCAGCGCGGCCCGGTCGTCCTCGGCCTCGCGGTAGAGCGCGCCGAACACCGGGTCCAGGCCCTCGGGGGCGCGCTGGGTGAGCACGTACGCCAGCTCGGCGATCACGATCCGCTGGCGGGCCCGCAGCTGGGCCTGCTCGTCGCGCTGCATCACGTAGCGGACGGCGACGGCCTTGAGCACCGCGACCTCCAGCCGGACGCCCCGCGGCACCACCAGCTCGGCCGTGTACCGGGTGAGCCGGCCGGGGCCGTAGCGGGCCCGGGTGGCCTGCTCGGCGGCCAGGCAGAAGCGGCCGATCAACTGGCTGGTGAGGTCCTTCAGCCCGGCCCGGGCGCGGGCCGTGCCGTCGTACTCCTGGGGCCACCGCTCCTGGGCGAGCAGCCGGTCGAGGGCGGCGGCCAGCTCCTCCGGCTCGGCGTCCGGGGCGTAGCGCTCGGCGACCTTGAAGAGTTCGGCCCGCTCGCTCGGCGCCCGCAGCGCGGCCGGGTCGATGTGGCCGGCCTGGAGGCCGTCCTCGACGTCGTGGGTCGAGTACGCGACGTCGTCGGACCAGTCCATGACGGTGGCCTCGAAGCACTTGCGCCCGGCCGGGGAGCCGGCTCGCAGCCAGCGGAACACCGGCAGGTCGTCGGCGTAGACGCCGTACTTGGGCGAGGCCGGGTCGGTGGGGTGGGCGCCGCGGGTCCACGGGTACTTGGTGGCCGCGTCGAGGGCGGCGCGGGTCAGGTTGAGGCCGACGCTGCGGCCGGGCCAGGGAGCGAGCCGGGCGGCGGGGTGCTCACCCTCCGGGGCGAAGCGCTTGGGTTCGAGCCGGGTGAGGATGCGCAGCGACTGCGCGTTGCCCTCGAAGCCGCCGCAGGCCTCGGCAGCCTGGTCGAGCGCCTCCTCGCCGGTGTGGCCGAACGGCGGGTGGCCGATGTCGTGGGCCAGGCAGCCGGCCTCCACGAGGTCCGGGTCGCAGCCCAGGGCGGCACCCAACTCCCGCCCCACCTGGGCGCATTCGAGGGAGTGGGTGAGCCGGGTGCGGGGGAAGTCGCTGCGCATCGGGGCGACCACCTGGGTGGTGCCGGCCAGCCGCCGCAGCGCCGCCGAGTGCAGCACCCGGGCGCGGTCGCGCTGGAACGCCGTGCGGCCGGGGCGCTTGTCCGGTTCGGGGACCCAGCGGGCCTCGGCGGCGTGATCGTACGGGAGCGGGGCGGCGGCGAGGCGGTGCGCGGTGTCATCCATATGCCCCTCACGGTACGCCGCGCCCCCGACAGCCGGGGTGTGCCGCGCACGAAGGGGCGTGGGCCGGAGCGTGAATCCTGCGGTACGCGCTGGTGTCCGCCCCGGCCCGCTGCCTGCCGTACGGCCTCAGCCGCGAACGGCCTTGAGGACGACGGCGGCCACCGCCTCCTGCCCCTTGGCGTTGGGGTGGATCGCCGCCAGGCCCGGGGCCGGGAAGGGCGGTTCGACCCAGCGGGTGGCCTCGCCCGCGCACATGTCGTGCCCGGCCGAGGGGGCGGCCGCGTCCACGAACACCGCGCCGGCGCCCTCCGCCCGCCGCTTCAGCATGCCGTTGAGCTGCTGCTCCTTCTCCGAGAGGAAGCCCAGGTCCCCGGCCGCGACCGCCTTGCCCAACACCTTTCGGCAGCCGGCCGGGTCGGACGGGAGCAGCGTCGGGTACCCGATCACGTACACCCGGGCCTGCGGGGAGCGGTGCTTGATGTCCTTCAGGATCCGGCCGAGTTGCTCACCGGCCGCGTCGACCTTGCGCTGCACCTCGTCCGTCCCGCCGGAGGCGTAGTGCTCGCGGCAGGGCGAGGACGCGCGGGTGGCGCCGACGATGCCCTTCACCGCGTCCACCAGGTTCTCCTTGGCGCACTCCTTGACGACCTCCATGAAGCCCGCGTCGTTGCCGCCGATGCCGACCGTCACCAGGCGGGTGGCCGCGGTCAGCGCGTCCAGCTGGGGCGGGTTGGTGCCGTGGTCGGTCTCCTGGGCGCCGGTCAGGTCCCCGGTGCGGGCGCCGCTGCAACTGACGTCCTGGAACTGGCCGGCCGGCAGCCCGAGCCCCTTCGCCACCAGGGACGGGTAGTTGGCCCCCGAGCGGGAGCAGCCCTTCGGCTCGCCCACCTGCGGGGCGAGCTTCAGACCGGCGGTGTACGAGTCGCCGAGCGCCACGTACGGGCCGTTCGGCGGTGGCGTGGACTTGGCGTTCTTGGCGGGCAGCGCGCCCGCGAAGCCGTCCGTCCCGCCGTCCGCGGGGGTGCACCCGGCGAGCAGCAGCACGGCGAGCCCGGCCGTCAGGGCGACGGCCGGGCGGAAGGTCCTGGACATGGTCGTGGGCATGGCATCCCCCCGGGGGATTAGGCGTCACGGGCAGCTCCGTACGGCGGCGCGTCCCCCGACGCCGCCACCACCAACGAACGGGGCCCGCGAATGACTCCCGTGACTCCCGGCCGCCACCGACCCGGCCGGATCCCGCCCCTGCGAGGCCGATTCCGCGCCGGGCCTACTCCGCGCCGCGTTCGTGCTCGGCCAGGAACTGCTCGAAGCGCCGCCCCAGCTCGTCCGCCGACGGCAGGTCCACCGGCTCGGCCAGCAGGCTCTCACGGCCCTCCGACCCCGCCACCGCGTCGTACTGGCCCTCCATGCCGCGGATCGCCGAACGCAACTCGCCGTCCCCGTGCGCCAGCTGCTCCTCGATGTCGGCGTACACCTCGCCGACCCGCTCGCGCAGCCGGGTGCCGGGCAGCACCAGGCCGGTGGCGGACTGCACCGCCTCCAGGATCAGCACGGCGGCCGCCGGGTACTCCGAGCGCGCCACGTAGTGCGGGACGTGCACGGCGAAGCCCAGCACGTCGTGCCCGGCCTCGGACAGGCGGTACTCCAGCAGCGCCTGGGCGCTGCCCGGGACCTGCGCCTGCTCGAACCACTGCGGGTAGCCGGCCGCCAGGTCGAGCCGGTTGCCGTGCGGGGTCAGGCCGACCGGGCGGGTGTGCGGCACGCCCATCGGGATGCCGTGGAAGTCCACCGCCAGCCGGACCTCGAAGCGCTCCACCAGCTCGCGCACGGCGCCGGCGAAGCGCTCCCACTCGACGTCCGGCTCGGGGCCGGTGAGCAGCAGGAACGGCGCGCCCGCGCCGTCGCGGACGAGCTGGAGCAGGATCTCCGGCGGCTCGTAGGACGCCCACTGGTCCCGGTCGAAGACCATCACGGGGCGGCGCGCCCGGTAGTCGACCAGGCGGTCGTGGTCGAAGCGGGCCACCACCTGCGGCGAGCCCGTCTCCAGGAGGTGGGCCACCACCTGGCCGCCGGCCTCGCCGGCGTCCATGAAGCCCTCGAAGTGCTGGAGCAGCACGAGGCCCGCACCGGTGTCGCGCAGCTCCGCGGTGGCCGCGGCCACCGCGGCCACGCCCTGCTGATCCAGCTCGTACAGCGCCTGGAAGTCACGCACCGCGCACCCAACCCCGTTCTCTACTCGTCACGACGTACCGGCTTCTCGTCCTCTCCAGCGTGCCGGGCGCCGCCGGAATTCCCGACCCGCCCGGCGGCGGGTCCGGCGGCCTCGCCGGACCGCTCCGGACCATGATCGCACCCGGGTGGAAAGCCCCTGGTCACGGGTGTTCAACGGCCCGTCCGAGGGCGGGTCGCAGCGACCCGCACCGCCATTCGCGTGCCGCGAAGTGACGCACCGCCTTCTGACGGGTATCGTCCTCTCGCTGCCTCGCATCGTCGCGTCGTCGTCACGTCGTCCCGTAACGCCGTCGGCCACGTCCCGGACCGGTGCTCGGCCAGCCCACACGACGCATCTTGCCTTCATCTGGCCGCCTGTTTCCTTCGCGCTCCCGTTTCCTCATCGGCCATCTCGCGGACGCACACTGTCCCCTCGCTCATCCCCGCCGGACCGGTCCGTGGACCCGAGTCCGTTCCGGCACCGCGCTGCCCGCCTCCGGGCCGCCGCCCCCGCCCCGCCCGACCGGCTCTCCGGCGTGCGCGGGTACCGGCGGGCGTGCTCCGGGGCCGGGGCGACTGTCCCTGCCTCCCGCGCCGTACCCCGGCACGGGAGGCACCCTCCGACCGATGAAGGACCGAAGGTTCCGTGCCCGTACCTGTCATCCTCACCGGCCGCACCGTGCGGCTGGAGCCCCTCGCCGCGCACCACGCCTCGGCCATCGCCGAGGCCGGCGCCGAAGACCGTACGACCTACGCCTTCACGCCCGTCCCGCACGGCCTCGAAGCGGCCCGCGACTACATCGCGCGCGCCCTCGCCGACCAGGCCGCGGGCCGGTCGCTGCCGTTCGCGACGGTGAACGTGGCAAACGGCCGGGTCGTCGGCTCCACCCGTTTCCTGGAACTCGACTACTGGCAGGGGCCGATGGTCTGGCCACCGGTGCCCGGGGTGCCGTTCGGCGACCCGGCCACGGCCGTCCCGGACGCCGCCGAGATCGGCAACACCTGGCTCTCGCCGCGTGCCCAGGGCACCGGTATCAACACCGAGGCCAAGCTGCTGATGCTGCGCCACGCCTTCGAGACCTGGGGGGTGCAGCGGATCTCGCTGCGCGCCGACGCCCGCAACCAGCGCTCGCGCACCGCCATCGAGCGGCTCGGCGCCACCTCCGAGGGCGTCCGCCGGGCCCACTCGCGCGGGCTCGACGGGGTGGTGCGCTCGACCGCGTTCTACTCGATCCTCGACGACGAGTGGCCCGCGGTGCGGGACATCATCGAGCTGCGGATCGCCGCCGCCACCTCGCCCAGCGCCCCGGATCCGGCGATCAACCAGGAGTGCCTTAGACACGGCGGCGGCCCCGGGCACCTGATCACGGCCTGAAGGACGCCCGCCCGCCCCGCACCGCCGCCCAGCGGTCGCGGGTCGGTTCCTCCCGGACCGGAAGGTCCTCGACGACCGCACCCGGTCGTCGAGGGCCTTCCGGCGTTGCGGCCGGGACGCCACTACCCCACGGCTGCCTCACGGCTCCCCCGAGAGAGCGTGCGCGGCACTCTCCGGCTCAGCGGTTCGACCGGCGCCCCGTCAACCTCATTCTCACAGGCTCCCCCGACGAGGGATGTTTCGCATACACCCGACCCTGGTGGGCAGCACCCCGGGCATGACCCGCGTGAACCCGCTCGACCCCGTCGTGCTGCTCGGCGCCGACCAGCAGCACATCGCCACCCGGGCGCAGCTGCGCCGGCTGGGCGTACCGTCCGGCACCATCGCCCACCGGCTGCGCCCCGGCGGGCCCTGGCAACAGGTGCTGCCCCGGGTGATCTGCCTGCAGTCCGGCCGGTTGACGGCGCATCAGCGGCTGCGCGCCGCGCTGGCGTACGCGAGCCCCAAGGGGCGGGCGCCGCAGGCCGGGGAGGTGCTGCTGACCGGGGACGCGGTGCTGGCCGACGCGGGGCTCCCGAGCGCCGGACACCCGGCGGACCTGGCCCGGATCGACGTCCTGATCCCCGCCCGGCGCCGCGTCGGCGACCGCGAGTTCGTCCGGATCCACCGGTCGGCCGGGCCGCTGCCGGGCGGCTTCGAGCGGGACGACGGGCTGTGGAGCACCACCGTCGCCCGGGCGCTGGCCGACCTCGCGCCGGGCGAGACCGGGCAGCGCCGGTTCCGGGCGCTGTGCGCGGAGGCCGTCCAGCGGCGGCACTGCGAACTCGGCGAGCTGCTGGACCACTTGCTGGCCCGGCCGGGCGCGCTCGGACTGCCGCAGGTGGCCCGGGTGGTGGAGGACCTCACCGCCGGAGTGCGATCGGTGGTGGAGGGCGAGGCCCGCGAACTCCTCGCGCACGCGGGCCTGCCCGAGCCGCTGTGGAACCCGGTGCTCTTCCTGGACGGCCGTTTCCTCGCCGTCCCGGACGCCTACTGGCCGCACGCCTGCGTGGCGTTGGAGATCGACTCCCGCGCCTGGCACCTGCGCCCCGCCGACCACGAACGCGGTCTGGCCCGCGCCAACCGGCTGACCGCCGTCGGGCTCCCCGTGGTCCGCACCACCCCGGTCCAGCTCCGGCGCGACCCCGTCCCGGTGTTCCACGAGCTGACCGCCCTCCTCACCACCGGCCCGCACGGCCCCCACCGCCGGATCAGCTGGCGCCGGGCCCGGTGAGGGGCGAGGGGTGCGGGGTGCGGGGTGTCACGCGGCGTGGGGTGTCAGCAGCGCGGGTCGATCTCCTGGAAGGTCGCGTAGTGGTCCGGCGACCAGTACTGCTCGCCGGAGCCGCCGGTGACCACGCGGCGGGTGCCGCGGTCGTTGGAGCCCGGGGTGACCACGGTGAACTCGTGGTAGTAGCCGCCGGACTTCTTCGGCAGGCGGCTCTCGCGGTTCTCGAAGACGATGCCGTCGCGGTTGTACGGGTACGGGCCGTTCTTGGCGATCAGGCCGAGGGTGTCCTGGGCCTGGCTGGGGAGCTTGCTGCGGCAGACGTCGGCGAGCGCCGGGTCGGCGGGCACCCAGGTGCCGCTCGGGGCGGGGGTGCCGCCGGCGGGCGGGGACGGCTTGGGGGCCGAGGACTTGGCGGCCGAGGCGCCCGCCGAGGTGGCGGCGGAGCTCGCGGCGGCCTGGGGGTGGCTGCTGCCGCCCTTGCCGGCGAGCAGGTACCCGATGCCGGCGACGAGGGCCAGGATCAGGACGGCCACGACGACGAGCGGGCTTTTACGTCTGGTCATGCGCCCCAGCTTGGCAGGCCCGCGGGCACCGCCCGGCCAGCTACACACGTGGCCGCCGCCACATCCGGCCGGCCGGGGAACGCCGGCCGGCAAGCGGGGCCGGGCACAGACGGACGGCCGGGCGGGGACGGACGCCGTTGTCCGTTCCCGCCCTGCCGTTGTTACGTACGCCGGTTCTCCTGCGCCGAGCTCCGGTGTACGCCCTCCCGACGGGGAGGGAAGCGGTCAGTCCGGCCCGCGGCCGAGGAGGGGATGCCTACCCTCTCTCAGCGCGGGTCGCTGCCCGCCGTCTCGATGGCGGCGCGGCCTGCCTCCAGGCGCGCCACCGGGATCCGGAAGGGGGAGCAGGAGACGTAGTCCAGCCCCACCTCGTGGAAGAAGTGGACCGAGTCCGGGTCGCCGCCGTGCTCGCCGCAGACGCCGAGCTTGAGGTCGGGGCGGGTGGCCCGGCCGGCCTCGACGGCGTGCTTGACGAGCGCGCCGACGCCGTCGCGGTCGATGGTCTCGAACGGGGAGACCCCGAAGATGCCCTTCTCCAGGTACGCGGTGAAGAACGAGGCCTCCACGTCGTCCCGGGAGAAGCCCCACACGGTCTGGGTGAGGTCGTTGGTGCCGAAGGAGAAGAACTCGGCGGCCTCGGCGATCTGACCGGCGGTGACCGCGGCGCGCGGCAGCTCGATCATGGTGCCGAGCTTGATGTCCAGCTGGACGCCGGTGGTCTGGGCGACCTCGGCGAGCACGCGCTCGCACTCGTCGCGGACCAGTTCCAGCTCCTGGACGGTGCCGACCAGCGGGATCATCACCTCGGGGCGCGGGTCCCCGCCGGCCAGCCGGCGCTCGGCGGCGGCCTCGGCGATGGCGCGGACCTGCATGCCGAACAGGCCGGGGATGACCAGGCCGAGGCGGACGCCGCGCAGGCCCAGCATCGGGTTCTGCTCGTGCAGCTTGTGCACCGCCTGGAGCAGGCGCAGGTCGTTCTCGTTCGGGTCCTTGCGGGCCTCGGCGAGGGCGACGCGCACCGACAGCTCGGTGATGTCGGGCAGGAACTCGTGCAGCGGCGGGTCGAGCAGCCGGACGGTGACCGGCAGCCCGTCCATGGCCTGGAAGAGCTCCAGGAAGTCGCCCTTCTGGAGCGGCAGCAGGGTGGAGAGGGCGAGCTCGCGGTCCTTGTCGTTGTCCGCCAGGATCAGGTGCTCGACCTCCTTGCGGCGCTCCTCGCCGAGGAACATGTGCTCGGTGCGGCACAGGCCGATGCCCTGGGCGCCGTAGCGGCGGGCGCGCCCGCCGTCCTCGGCGTTGTCGGCGTTGGCGCGCACGGCGAGCCGGCGGCGGACGTCGGCGTGCGCCATCAGCCGGTGGACGGCCTGGACGAGCCCGCCCTGGACGTCGGCGCCGGCGTGCAGGGTGCCCTCGAAGTACTCGACGACGGGGGACGGCAGGACGGGGACCTCGCCGAGGTAGACCTTGCCGGTGGCGCCGTCGATGGAGACGACGTCGCCCTCCTCCAGCACCAGGCCGGCGGCGGTGGTCATCCGGCGGCGCTTGGTGTCGACCTCCAGCTCCTCGGCGCCGCAGACGCAGGTCTTGCCCATGCCGCGGGCGACGACGGCGGCGTGCGAGGTCTTGCCGCCGCGCGAGGTGAGGATGCCCTCGGCGGCGATCATGCCGTCCAGGTCGTCCGGGTTGGTCTCGCGGCGGACCAGGATGACCTTCTCGCCGGAACGGGACCACTTGACGGCGGTGTAGGAGTCGAACACGATCTTGCCGATGGCGGCGCCGGGCGAGGCGGCGAGGCCCCAGGCGATCTGCTGGGACTCGGCGTTCGGGGCGAAGCGCGGGAACATCAGCTGCGAGAGCTGGCCGCCGGTGACCCGCATGAGGGCCTCGTCCAGGTCGATCAGGCCCTGGTCGACCAGCTGGACGGCGATCCGGAAGGCCGCGGCGGCGGTGCGCTTGCCGACGCGGGTCTGCAGCATCCAGAGCTTGCCGCGCTCGATGGTGAACTCGATGTCGCAGAGGTCGCGGTAGTGGTTCTCGAGCGTCTGCATGATCGTCATCAGCTCGTCGTACGACTTCTTGTCGAGCTTCTCCAGCTCGGCCAGCGGCAGGGTGTTGCGGATGCCGGCGACGACGTCCTCGCCCTGGGCGTTGGACAGGTAGTCGCCGTAGACGCCCTGGGCACCGGTGGAGGGGTCGCGGGTGAAGGCGACACCGGTGCCGGAGTCCTCGCCGAGGTTGCCGAAGACCATGCTGCAGACGTTGACCGCGGTGCCGAGGTCGTTCGGGATGCGCTCCTGCCGGCGGTACAGGCGGGCGCGGTCGCCGTTCCAGGAGTGGAAGACGGCGTGGATGGCGAGGTCCATCTGCTCGCGCGGGTCCTGCGGGAAGGCCCGGCCGGTCTCGCGCTCGACGATGCCCTTGAACACCTCGACGAGTGCCCGGAGGTCGGAGGCGTCCAGGTCCAGGTCGTCGGCGGTGCCCTTGGCGTGCTTGGCCTCGTCCAGGGCCTCCTCGAACAGCTCGCCGTCGACGCCCAGCACGGTCTTGCCGAACATCTGGACCAGGCGGCGGTAGGAGTCCCAGGCGAAGCGCTCGTTGCCGGACTGGGCGACGAGACCGACCACCGAGGCGTCCGAGAGGCCGATGTTCAGGACGGTGTCCATCATGCCGGGCATGGAGAACTTGGCGCCCGAGCGCACCGACACCAGCAGCGGGTCGTCGGGCTGGCCGAGCTTCTTGCCCATCTCCTGCTCGAGCGCGTCCAGGTGGGCGCCGATCTCCTGGTGCAGCGAGGCCGGCTCGCTGCCGGTCTCCAGGAAGACCTTGCAGGCCTCGGTGGTGATGGTGAACCCCGGAGGGACGGGGAGGCCAAGGTTGGTCATCTCGGCCAGGTTCGCGCCCTTGCCGCCGAGAAGGTCCTTGAGGTCCTTGTTTCCTTCAGTGAAGGAGTAAACAAACTTCTGCTGGGACGGCACGGGTCGGTCTCCTCGTACGCGGTTGCCCTGACGCCGGAGAACATACCCATTTCGAAGGTTCTTCTCTGCCCCGAATAGGCCGTACGAGGCCGGTACCCGGGGGTAACCCGATAGATCGAATGCACATAAAGGCGTTCACCTCTGTTGGTGAAATCGTCCGGATGACGCTAGCCCGCCTTCAAGTCTTGAACGAATGGAAACACGAAGATCGCACGATTCGGACGCTGGGTAGCGGTCGCGGGTCACCCGCGTCGCCCCGGCTTGATTTCCTGCACTCGGATCGGCCGATCACCGGCCCACCGGCTTCGGGAAGCGATTCACAGTCGACCTGTCCATTTCGTCCACCGGCCCGCCATCGGGCGCCGCCACATGTGGCAAGCGTCACCAGCGCATCTCACCGGTCGAACGTAGTCCGCCTCCGCCGATCGTCGCACTCCGTCCAGAAACGTGCCCGTTCCGTGACATCGGACCGCCAAAAAGGAGCCCTCCTGTCCAGATTGGACAAGAGGGCTGGGACCGAGTGGCAGTGGGCCCCGGAGGGGCGATTTCGCCACTACGGACAGATCATCCGCCAGAGGTGTCCGATTCGGCGTCCGCCCCCGGTCGGGCGCAGTCGTACGGATCGTCCAACCAGCCCTCGGGCAGCACCACCCGGTTGTTGCCGGCCGTACGCCCGCGCGGCCCGTCCGCACCGGCCGGCCAGGCCTGGGACTGCTCCACCAGGGCGAGGGTTTCGGCCAGTTCGACCAGGGAGGAGGAGTTGGCGAGCTTCACCCGCAGCTCCGAGCCGACCGAGAAGCCCTTGGTGTACCAGGCGACGTGCTTGCGGAAGTCGATCACGCCGCGCGCCTCGTCCCCGATCCACTCGCCGAGCAGCTGCGCGTGCCGCACCATGGCCCGCGCCACGTAGCCGAAGTCCGGACGGGCGTAGTCGACCTCGCCCTCGAAGATCGAGACCAGGTCCCTGAACAGCCACGGCCGGCCCAGGCAGCCGCGGCCCACCACGACGCCGTCGCAGCCGGTCTCCCGCATCATCCGCAGCGCGTCGTCCGCCGACCAGATGTCCCCGTTGCCCAGCACCGGGACGTGCGCCGGAACGGACTCGCGCAGCCGGGCGATCGCCGACCAGTCGGCCGTACCGCCGTAGTGCTGGGCGGCGGTGCGCCCGTGCAGGGCGATCGCGGCCACGCCCTCCTCGGCGCCGATCCGGCCGGCGTCCAGGTAGGTGAGGTGGTCGTCGTCGATGCCCTTGCGCATCTTCATGGTGACCGGCAGATCGCCCGCGTTGGCCACGGCCTCGCGCAGGATCTCGCGCAGCAGGTTGCGCTTGTACGGCAGCGCCGAGCCGCCGCCCTTGCGGGTCACCTTGGGGACGGGGCAGCCGAAGTTGAGGTCGATGTGGTCGGCCAGGCCCTCGTCCGCGATCATCCGGGCGGCCTTGCCGACCGTCACCGGGTCCACGCCGTACAGCTGGATCGAGCGCGGCTTCTCGCTGGCGTCGAACTTGATCAGCTGCATGGTCTTGGCGTTGCGCTCGACCAGGGCCCGGGTGGTGATCATCTCGGAGACGTACAGGCCCTTGCCGCCGCTCTGCTCGCGGCAGAGGGTGCGGAACGGCGCGTTGGTGATGCCGGCCATCGGCGCCAGCACGACGGGCGGCCACACCCGGATCGGGCCGATGTCCAGCGGCGCGAACTCGGCGTCGGGCGCGGTGGGTGCGGGCGTGGCTGTCATGCGCGGCTGACCTCGGGGCAGGGGAACGGGACTCTCCATTGTCCCCCACTCGGGTCAGCCCCGGTTTCCGGGCCGCTCCAGGCCGCTCCGGGCCTCCCAGGGCCCCAGACCTCTCTAGGCCGGGTCGATCGTGATCGAGCCCGAGGTGACCGAGCCGTGGATCCGGTTCGGGCTGGCCGGGTCCGCCAGGCTCGGGTCGATGTGGCGGCTGCCGCTGCCGACCTCGCCGCTGAAGGCGTAGTGGGAGTCCTGCGGCAGCGCCAGCTTCACCGAGCCCGACCCGCTCCTGGTGTCCACCGACCGCGGCGCCTTGGAGAAGGCCAGGTCGACCGCCCCCGAGGTGGTCTCCGCGTACACCTGCTCCGAGCTCAGGTCGGTGCCCTGCACCATCCCGGAGGTGGCGTGCGCATACACCTGCCCGGACGTGCCGATCAGTTTCAGCTCGCCCGAGGTGAGGTCCATCCGGACGCCGCCGCTCAGGCCGTCCACCTCGACGCTGCCCGAGCTCACCTGCCCCGAGACGTCGGTACCGGCCGGCACCTCCAGCTCGATCTGGGCACCGCAGCCGAAGTCGGCGAACGGCAGGAACGTCCGGCACTCCATGCCGACCGTGAGCACGTCACCGTCGAAGGTGGTCGACACCGACGGCTTGCGCACCATCCAGTCCAGGTTCTGCCGGACCACCACCCGGCCGTCGCGGCCCGCCCTGATCCGCACCGAGGCGCTGCCGGTGTCCAGCCGGAGCTTGTGGACGACGACGTTGTACGACTGCGTCGAGGTCGTCTGCTGCTGCACCACCATCGCCCAGGTCTGCATCCCGGCGCCGATCATGACGATCGCGATCGCGAGCGTGCCGGTGGTCCGCCAGGCCTTCCGCCCCCACGCCTTCGTCGGTCCGCCCACGGCTACCCGACCTCCAGGAACCGCAGCACCGCCAGCACCCGGCGGTGGCTGTCGTCGGCCGGCGGCAGGTCGAGCTTGGTGAAGATCGAGTTGATGTGCTTGGCCACCGCGCTGTCGCTGACCACCAGGGCGGCCGCGATCGCGGCGTTGGAGCGGCCCTCCGCCATCAGGCCGAGCACGTCCCGCTCGCGCGGGGTCAGCTTCTCCAGCGGGTCCCGGTGGCGGCGCACCAGCAGCTGGGCCACCACCTCCGGGTCCAGCGCGGTGCCGCCCGCGGCGACCCGCTGCAGCGCGTCCACGAAGTCGTCCACGTTGGCCACCCGCTGCTTGAGCAGGTAGCCGACGCCGCTGGTGTTGGTGGCCAGCAGGTCGGCGGCGTAGCGCTCCTCCACGTACTGGGAGAGCAGCAGCACGGCGACGTCCGGCCACTGCCGGCGGATCATCAGCGCGGCCTTCACGCCCTCGTCGGTGAAGCCCGGAGGCATCCGGACATCCGCCACCACCACCTTCGGGCGGTGCTCCTCGACGGCCGCCAGCAGCTCGGTGGCGTCCCCGACGGCGGCGGCGACCTCGAAGCCCACCGCCTCCAGGACCTTGACCAGGCCGACCCTCAGCAGGACCGAGTCCTCGGCGATCACAGCGCGCACGGCAACTCCACGGTGATGGTGGTGGGGCCCCCGAGGGGGCTGAGAACGGACAGCGTGCCGTCGACGGAGGCGGCGCGCTTGCGCAGGCCGGTCAGCCCGGTACCGCGGGAGGCGTCCGCACCGCCCACGCCGTCGTCGCTGATGACCAGGCGCAGCCGGCCGCCGACCGTCCGCACCGAGAGGTCGACCCGCTGGGCGCGGGCGTGCTTGGCCACGTTGGTCAGGGCCTCGGAGACGGTGAAGTAGGCGACCGCCTCGACGGTCGGGACGACCGGCTCGGCGAGGTGCACGTCCAGGCGCACCGGCAGCGGGGCGCGGGCCGCGATGCCGGACAGCGCCGCGTCCAGGCCGCGGTCCTCCAGGACCGCCGGGTGCAGGCCGCGGACCAGGTCGCGCAGCTCGTCGATGGCCGCCTGCGCCTCCTCGTGCGCGTCCACGATCACCTGCATGACCTCGGGCGGGACGTCCTTGAGGGTGCGCCGGGCCAGGCCCAGGTTCATCGCGAGGGAGGTCAGGCGCTGCTGGGCCCCGTCGTGCAGGTCCCGCTCGATCCGGCGGCGCTCGGCGTCCACCACGTCGACCAGCCCGGCCCGGCTCTCGGCGATCTCCTCGACCCGCCGCTCCAGCGCCTCCGCCCGGTTGGGGCCGAGCAGCAGCTGGGCCGTGCGCACCTCCAGCCAGGCCGCCAGCGCCGCCAGCCAGGGCATCACGGCCAGCAGCAGCACCCCGGCGACCGTGATCAGGACGTCCAGCCCGGCCAGCTCCGAGCGCAGCGGGCTGCCGGCGGGCATCAGCCAGACCCAGCCGTACACGCCGGCCATCACCACGCCGGCGCCCCAGGCGTACAGCACCACCAGCGCGCCCGCCGCCAGCAGCGGGCCGGCCAGCAGGTGGTGGACGCTCTGGCGCCAGGTCAGCCCCAGCAGCAGCCGGCCCGGCAGCCAGGCCCACGGCTCGCCCGGGCGCGGCGGCGACACCTCCACCCCGCGCAGGGCGCGCAGCCGGCCGCGCTGGGCGGCGGTGAGCGGGCGCGTGCAGACGAGGACCAGGACCGTCATCGGGAAGAGCAGCCTGGACTCGGTGACGGCCAGCCAGACCGGCAGGGCCATCGGGAGGCCGGCGGCTATGAAGCGGGTGTCCCGCCAGGCCTCGGGCGACCACGGGGGGCGCCGAAGGCTCCTGACGAGCGCTCGGCGCAACGTGGTGGAGGGCATGACCGACAGCGTAGGGCGCGATGATCAACGGCCGCCATGAAGGGGGGCTCACGGTCGGGGTGTAGCCAGGTACACCCCGGATTCGGAGCACGGCACCACCGACAGCGGCCCGTGATCGACGGGAAGCTGGACGGCATGACGAGCACCGCATCGCACTCCGCCACCCCGCCGCACCGGCGGCCCGTCCCCGGGAGCCACGGGGGTGTTCCCGGGGACGCGCTCCGCCGGACGGCGGGGCCGGAGGGGACGCTGCCGGTCGGGGCCGGGCCCTGGTCGGTCCGCAGCCTGGTCGGCCGCCGCGGCCGGGCCGCGCTGGAGGTGTACCAGGACGGCGAGTTGGCCGATGTCCTGGTCGCCGCCCGGCTCACCCCGCAGCTGCTGCGCGGTGCTCGGCGCAGCCCGGCCGGCGGGCGGGCGCACCACGTGCTCGCCTGGGGCCGGCTGGCGGCCGACGGTGGTGCGCCCGCGGTGGCGTTCACCGCCGGGCGGCTGGCCGGGCCGCTCGGGTTCGTGCGGCCGTTCCGGTCCGTGCGCTCGCTCTGGTCCGTACGGTCGCTCCGGTCCGTGCGCTCGCTCCGGTCGGCCGGGCCGTTCCGGTTCGAGCGGCCGGCCGTCGGCGCCGAGGTGGTCACCGTCGCCGGGCGGTTCTGGCTCGCCTGGGCCGAGGGCCCGTACACCGGGGTACTGGTCCGGCACCCCGGCGCGGACACCACCGAGCGGCAGCCGCTGGAACGGGTGCGGCGCCGGGGCGAGGCCGCGGTCGTCGGAGGGGCGGCATGAGCACCGCCGTCCTCGCCGGCCGCCCGGCCGCCGCCCTCGTCCTGCCCGCCCGCTTCGAGCGGGTGCCCGCCGTGGCCGCCGTCGCGCTGCTGCCCTGGCTCGCGGTCCTCGCCGCCTGCCACGAGACCCCGTGGGTGGTGCTCGACCTGCTGGAGTTCTCCGCGCTGCTCTCACTCGACGCCCTGCTGCGCCGACGCAGCGCCGCCGCCGGCTGGGCCGGCGCAGCGGTGGCCCTGCTGCTCGCGGGGGACGCGCTGGCCGACATCGCCTGCGCCGGCCCGGGCCACGCGGTACTCGCCGCCCTGGTGATGGCGCTCGGCGTCGAACTGCCGCTCGCGGTGGTGTGCGTGCTGCTCGGGCGTGCCGTCCTCGCCCCTCGCTAGAAGCCGTCGGGCCGGCTAGCAGCTGCTGGGCAGTCGGTTCATCAGCTCGCGGGTGTCCTCGTCCAGCGGGGTGTACGTGATCATCCGCGTCCCGAGTCGGGGGCCGAGCCAGAAGCTGGTGTACTCGCAGCGCAGCAGTCCGACGCCCGGCACCTGGAACCGTTTGATCCCGTTGCTCGGCCCCATCACCTCGTGCCGCTGCCAGACCTCCGCGAAGTCCGGCGAGGTCTTGAGCAGCCGGGCCAGCAGCGCCTTCCAGGCGGGCTCCGCGCTGTGGTCGGCCATCGCGGCGCGGAACCGGGCCACCATGCCGAGGCGTTCGGTCCGGTAGTCGATCAGCACCTCGCGGAACCGCGAGGGGGCGAACGCCAGCCACATCAAGTTGCGGTCCTCGGGCGGAAGTTCGTTGAGATCACCGATGATCGCGGTGTACTGGGCGTTGTACGCGAGCACGTCGTAGCGGGCGTTGACGGCCACGGCCGGGTACGGCGCCATCTGCTCCAGCACCAGCCGCACGCTCGGGGTGACCGAGGGGCACTCCTTCACCGGCGCCGGATCCTCCGCGCCGGCCAGGGTGAACAGGTGCGCGCGCTCGCTCGGGTCCAGCAGCAGGGCGCGGGAGACCGCGTCCAGCACCTGGGTGGACACCTGGATGTCGCGCCCCTGCTCCAACCACGTGTACCAGGTCACCCCGACGGCGGCGAGCTGCGCGACCTCCTCGCGGCGCAGCCCCGGCGTGCGGCGGCGGCCGGTCGGGGGCAGGCCCACCTGGTCGGGTGCGATCCGCTCGCGGCGGCTGCGCAGGAAGGCCGCCAGGTCGTGCCGGCGGGCGTCGTCGGGGGCGGTCCGGGCTTGCGCCGCCGAGGCGGACCGGGCTTGCGCGGCCGGTGTGGTGAGGCTCATGGTTCCTAGCATGCGCCAGCCCGGAGCCTGTTGCCAGGTACTTCTTATACCTGGATAACCACACTCTGGTACCAGGGTACGACCAGGCGGATCGTAGGACCCGTGACCCAACAACTCGCCGTCGCCCCCGACCCGGTCCGCACCGCCACCACCCCCGGCACCGCGACCGCGACCGCCGCCCGCACCGCCGCCCCCTCCCTCGGCACCGCCGGGCTGGTCACCGTCCTGCTCGGGGCCTTCCTGCCGATGCTCGACTTCTTCATCGTCAACGTCGCGCTGCCCACCATCGACCACGACCTGGCCGCCGGGCCCGCCGTCCTGGAACTCGTCGCCGCCGGCTACGGCATCGCCTTCGCCGTCCTGCTCGTCCTCGGCGGGCGCCTCGGCGACATCTTCGGCCGCCGCCGGCTCTTCGTCGTCGGCGCCGCCGCCTTCGCCCTCACCTCGCTCGCCTGCGGCCTCGCCCCCGGCGCCTGGACGCTGGTCGCCGCCCGCGCCGCCCAGGGCGCCTCGGCCGCGCTGCTGATCCCGCAGGTCCTCGGCACCATCACCGCCGCCACCGACGGCGCCCGGCGCGGCCGCGCCCTCAGCATCTACGGCGCCGTCGGCGGCATCTCCGTGGTGATCGGGCAGGTGCTCGGCGGCATGCTCGTCGCCGCCGACCTGTTCGGCACCGGCTGGCGCTCCGTCTTCCTGCTCAACGTGCCGTTCGCGCTGCTCGCCATGGTCCTCGCCGTCCGCTACGTCCCGGAGAGCCGGGCCACCCAGGCCGCCCGGGTCGACGTGCCCGGCACCGTCCTGCTCACCGCCTCGCTGCTCGCCCTGCTCGTCCCGCTGATGGAGGGCCGCGCCGCCGGCTGGCCGCTCTGGTCCTGGGTGCTGCTCGGGCTGTTCCCCGTCCTCGCCGCCGCCTTCGTCCTGGTCGAGCGCCGGGCGGAGCAGCGCGGCGCCACCCCGCTGGTGCCGCCGTCCCTGCTGCGCATCCCCGAGATGCGGCGCGGCCTCGGCATCGCCCTGCCCTACTTCGCCGGCTTCGGCGGCTTCATGTTCGTCATCGCCGTCGCCCTCCAGCAGGGCCTCCACCTCGGTCCGGTCGCGGCCGGCTGGGCGCTCGTCCCGATGGCCGTCGGCTACTTCACCGCCTCGCTCTCCGGCCCCCGCCTGATCGGCCGCTACGGCAGCCGGGTGCTGAGCGCGGGCGCCGTCATCCAGGCCGCCGGCCTGGCCACCCTCGCCGTCACCGTCCTCGCCGACTGGTCGCACTTCTCCCCGCTGCGGATGGCGCCCGGCGTCGCCCTCGCCGGCATCGGACAGGGCCTGATCGGCACCCCGCTGTTCCGCGTCGTCCTCGCCAAGGTGCCCGCCGCCCGGGCCGGCGTCGGCAGCGGCGTCCTGGCCACCGGCCAGCAGTCCAGCCTCGCCCTCGGCGTCGCCACCCTCGGCACCCTCTACCTGTCGCTCTCCCCCGGCCTCGGCATGGACCGCGCCCTCGCCCTCTGCCTGGGCCTCCAGCTCATCGGCTCCTTCGTCATCCTGTACCTGACCACCCGCCTCCCCCGCTCCATCGGCTGAGCCCACCGGCCCCACGGGCCACGGCGACGGCAACGGCAACGGCCCCGCGATCGGCACCCGATCGCGGGGCCGCCGCCACGCCGCGGGGCACCTCCTGCGCAGCCCGCCACCCGGGAGGCGTGGACCGCGCCGGCACCCCGGGGGAACCGGCCGGCCGCCCGCTAGATTTCGAGTGAGCCGACGAAGCGGTCCAGCCGCGAGACGACCTGCCGCAGCACCCCGACCGACCCCACGGGATCATCCGCCAGCTCAAGGGAGTGGTCCGCCGAGGGCACTTCCAGGACCTCGTGCCCCACCGATCCGGCGACCTGCCGATCCCACAGCTTGTCGGCGCTCCCGCCGACAAGGAGCGTCGGCGCTTCGGATCGGCGGAGGGAGCGCGCCACCTGGTCGAAGGTCAGGACGGGCGTCAGCCAGGCCGCCGCCATCCTCCGATCGGCCGCGATGCCACAGGCGAGCGAGCCCAAGGACTTGCCGACCAGAAGACGGCAGGCCTCCCCCTCGGCGGCGACGGCCCCGCCGACCTGCCGCTCGACCCAGGCGATCCGATCGTCCACGGTCAGCTGGGGAAGGTCGTGCGGGGCCTGCCACCACAACTCCTGCACGGTCCAACCGTGGTGGAGCAGTACGGCACGGGCGAAGTGGAGCAGCGGCCTCGCGGGCGAGTAGCCGCCCCCGGGAATGACGAGTGCGACACGGTCGGGGTCGCCGTCGAAACGGGTGGGGAGCGCGAAGGGGGAGGGAGCAGGCATGCCGGCAGGCTACCCAGCGACGGGGAGCCTGCAACGGCGAGTCGGCGGGCCGGTTCGGGGGGCCGGTTCGGGGGGCCGGTTCGGGGGGCCGGTTCGGGGGGCGGTCAGCGGCCGATGAAGTTCTTGTCGATGAGCAGTTGCAGGACGTCGGTGTGGAAGTCGGGGAAGTCCATCGGGACGATGCCGAAGTGGGCGGGCTGCTGGCGGCGGGCGTTCAGGTAGTCGCGGACGGGGGGCACGATGGCGGCCGCGTTGACCTTGGGCCAGCCGCCGTTGGCGTAGCTGGTGAAGTTCACGTACATCCGCGGGGAGCCCTGGTCGAGGAAGGCCCGGTCGAACCAGTCGGTGACGGCCTTGGACTTGGCGGCGAGGCTGATGCCCTGGAAGGTGTCCTGGGTGGCGAACCAGGTGTTGGTACCGCTGGACCACTGGATGACGGACCACGAGTTGGCGAAGTCGGCGGCGAGGACGACGCGGCCGCGGGCCTGGCCGAGGGTGGGCCACCAGGGGTTCGTCCAGAACAGGCCCCGGTAGCCGAGGTCGTCCAGGTAGTGGTTGATCCGGCGCTGGAACTCGGCGTCGTCGAGCCGGTTCCCGCCCGCGTACTCGTTCCTGACGCGCATGACCAGGCCCTCGCCCGGGTTGGCGGCGAGGAAGGCGCGGCACTGGTCGAGGACGTCCTGGAGGCGGACGTACTGGTAGTTGTCGCTGTGGTAGATGCCGAGTTCGTCGGCCGTCCCGGCGAGCCCGTTGCAGCGGATGTCGAGGAAGCGGATGCCGCGCTGGAGCTGTTCGGGCACGCCCCAGTTCTGGGTGTGGGACCACTCGGTGCCGTGCAGCGGGTCGGTGCAGCAGGAGTCGTGGGTGCCGGGGATCGTCAGGGCGGTCAGCGGCGTGGCGTCGTCCAGGGCACTCATCCAGGCGGACGGGCTGACGGCTGCGGCCGTGGCTGCGGCTTCAGCTGCCACCGCGTCCGGGCCGAACGCGGCGGCGGCCAGGAGGGCGCCGCCGGCACCGGCTCCCCAGCGCAGGACGTCACGACGGGTGGGGCTCATGCGGGCTCCTCACATCGACCTCTGGAAGGGGGAATTGTCATGCCCCCTTCCCGATCTGCTCGATGGGAGGGGCCCCGAAACCCGTGGCGCGCGGCACGAGAAATCGGCCTGGTCGACCTCCCGTGCGGCGGGTCGGTGGAATTGACCCTTCCGTGGAGATGGTTCGTCATGGGACGATCCAGGCCCGGGGGAAAGGTGAGACCTCATGACCTTCGTCATCGCGTTCCTGGTCGCGCTCGTGGCCACCATCGTCGGCACGACCGCCTTCCTGAGTCGCCGAGAGCGCGCCCGCAGCGGCCACTCGGACGACACCGCTGGACTGCTGATCGAACACCAGCGAACCGCCCACGCCGCCCAGCTGCGCGGGACCTACTCCAGCCAGGCCGTCCACCACGGCACCGGGCTGATCACCGACGACCTGCACAAGCACTACTCCTAGGCCCATGACCCCGGACACCGCCGCCGCCCGCCGTGCGCTCGCCGACCGGCTCGAGGCGGTCGGCGCCCTGACCAGCCCGGCGCTGCGGGCGGCCGTGGAGGCCGTGCCCCGGGAGCCGTTCCTGCGACCCGGGGTGTTCGTGCCCGCCCGGCGCCGCTGGCGGCCGGTGACCGAGCGCGGCGCCGACCCTGCCGAGTGGGTCGAACTCGCGCACAGCAACCGGTCGTTGGTCACCCAGCTCGACGGGCATCTGACCGCCGACCAGGTCTCCGCGCCCGTCCGGGGCTTCCCCACCGCCTCCACCACCGCCCCGGCCCCCACTGTCCGCATGATCGACGCCCTGGACGTCGAAAACGGGCACACCGTGTTGGAGATCGGCACCGGCGCGGGCTACTCGACGGCCCTGCTCCGCCACCTCCTCGGCGAGCGCGACGTCAGCACCGTCGAGGGCGACCCCGAGGGCACGCACGACCGGGTGATCGCCACCCACGCGGTGCGCCGCATCCCCTACGCCTGGGTCCAGCGAACCAGGCCCGGCGGCGCGATCCTGGCCACGATCGGCACCTGGCCCGAGGGCGCCGGCCTGGCCAGGGTCACCGTCGCCGCCGACGGCACCGCGGACGGCCGGTTCATCGACCGCTCCACCCTCCCTCCCGCCCGACCCGATCGCCCGGCGTCCCCGGTCGGCACCCTCGCGACCCGGGCGGGGGCGGCCGCGCCGACGCGGCCGGCGCACGTCTCCCCCACCCTCCTCAACGAACCGACACCGGCCCTCCTCATCCAACTCGCCTTCCCCAGAGCCAAGTTCGCCGTGTCGATCGGAGCGGACCTGGAGTCGATCCACTACCTGGCCACCCCCGAATCCGTCGCCGAGGTCGCCGACGACACCTACGGCTGGACGGTCCACCAGAGCGGCCCGGTCGCCCTGTGGGACGAGGTCGAGCGCATCCTCACCGCCTGGCAGGAGGCAGGCCGCCCCGACCTCACCGCCGTCCGCCTGCGGATCACCGACCGGGCGACCCGCTACTGGATCGACGACCACCCCGCCCTCTGCTGGGAGCACTGCGCCACCTGACGCCCCGACAGAACATCTCCGGGAATCGGGCGATCCCCAGGACGGCGGAGCCGACCGATGGAATGCTGTGGCTCGATCCGACCGCCGCACCCACCCGGGGAGCCACCCATGCCGCTGTTCGGCAGCCGCAAGAACCTTCCGAGGCCGCTGTGCGACGAGCACGGCCCGTGCCAGGCGCTGGCGAAGATCTCGGTCTTCGAGGTCCGGGACCGGCTGCGGCTCCTGATCACCAGGAGCCGTGGCCTGGGGCCCGATCCGATGGCGCGGCAGATCGACGACGAGCTGTCGGTCGTCCTCTGCGTGGACGCCGGCAAGCGGGCCGGCAAGGCCGAGGCCCTGTCGATAGCCGAACACGCCGCCGGCCAGTGGAGCATCAGCCGGGCCGAGCTGTGGGAGCGGGCCTTCGCGAACCTGGCCACCGAGCAACTCAACCGGCAGGTCTTCGACGCGTCCAACGGCGACACCGTCCACACCGTCAACGGGATGGGGGCCTGGCCCGGCGCCGCCCACGCGCTGCGCCTGGAGAACGCCATCGGAGGGGGCATCGAGCTGCCCAACGGCGCTCTGGTCGCCCTGCCGACGAACAACGCGCTCTGCGCGGTGCCGATCCGCACCAGCCTGTCGCTGAACGCCATCCGCTTCCTGATCGACCTGTCGAAGGAGCTCGCGGCCGGCGATCCGGCCCCGCTGACCCCGTCGCTCTTCTGGTACCGGGACGGCTGGATCGAGAACCTCAACGTCGGCTCGGACGGCATGATGCGCGTGTCGCCCCGCTTCCGGGACATGGCGAACGCGCTGCCCGCCGGCTGACCCGACCGGTCACCGAAAACCCGCTGGCCCGACGGCCCCCTTTACGTCAGAATGACGATATGAGCGAGATGCGTGTGGGGGCCTCTGCCGACGTCCGTAGCCGGGCGGAGCTGGCGGCGCTGATGGCCACCGGGGTGCGGCCGAAGTGGCTGATGTTCTGGGGGCACACCGAGCGGAAGGGCGGGGGGACGCGGCGGGAGTGCCTGAGCCAGTGGTGGCCCGGGGAGTTCACCGTCGACGGGGTCGCGTACGCGTCCGCCGAGCACTGGATGATGGCGGGGAAGGCCCGGATGTTCGGGGACGAGGCCATCGAGCGGCAGGTGCTGGCGGCCCGCACGCCGGCCGAGGCGAAGAAGCTGGGGAGGCTGGTCGAGGGGTTCGACGACGCGGCCTGGACGGCCGGCCGGTTCGAGCTGGTCGTCGAGGGGAACGTCGCGAAGTTCGGCCAGGACGAGGCACTGCGCGCCTACCTGCTGGGCACCGGCGACCGCGTTCTGGTCGAGGCCAGCCCGGTGGACCGGATCTGGGGCATCGGGCTCGCGGCCGACGACATCCGCGCCGAACGGCCCGACGAGTGGCGGGGGTTGAACCTGCTCGGCTTCGCGCTGATGGAGGCGCGGGCCCGGCTGGCCGGATGAGGGCGGTCGGCCCGGTGCTGGACGGCACGGTGGTGGTGTCGGCCGCCGCCGCGCTGGCCCTGGCGCCCGGGGTGTGGCGGCGGGAGGTCCGGCCGGGGCGCGGGGGGCGCTTCGGCCCGGAGGGGGTGCTGGCCCTGGTCGTGGCGCTCGTCTACCTGAACCAGGTGCTGTTCGCCGTGTACGTGCAACGGGTGCGGGGCGGGAGTACGGCGTTCATCGCCCGCTACCTGCCGCCCGGGTGGTTCGACGTGCCTCGCGGCAACCCGGCGGTCGACTGGCTGGCGGCGCACTTCCCCGCGCCCGAGCTGCTCGCGCCCACCGTGCTCCGCGTCCAGGCGTTCCTCGAACTCCCGCTGGTGCTGCTGGCGTTCGCCGCCGTACTGCGACGCCTGGACCACGGCCTCTACGTCCGGGCGGTGCGCTCGCCGCTGACCGGGCTCGCGGCCGCCTCGTACACGGTGGCGTTCTGCGCCGTGGAGTGGGACCTGCGGAATCCGTACACGGTGGACGACATCGTGCTGCGGACGGCCTCGGCGCTCGTCACACCGCCGCTGCTCGTCTGGCTGGCCTCTCGCGAACGGGCCCGGCCACCCCGCGGCCCGCTGCTGTTCACGCTCGACCTGTGGGCGTTCGGCACGCTGATGCTGACGCTGTACGACACCGCGCTGCTGTACGACCTGGCCCGGCTCGGCGACCATCTCGCCGGCGCGCTGGTCGCGTTGGCGGTCCTGGCCGCCACCCGGTTCGCGCCGTGGAGCGGCGGTCCGGCCGGGGCGCACACCACCGCGCTGACCGACACGCTCGGGCGGGCCCTCGTCCTGTTCTTCGTCCCCGCGCTGGCCGTCCGCTACGGCGTCTCCTTCGGCACCCCCGAACTGGCCGCCGCCGCGGGGCTCGTGGTGCTCCTGCCCGCGGTGCGGACGGTCCGACTGATCCCCGCCGCCCTGGTCGGGGCGGCCGTCGGGTACGCCGTCGCCGTGGTCGCACCCGGCTCGTACTACGAGGCGACCCTGCTGCGGAGCGCGACCGGCGCACTTCTCGCAACGACCGCCGTCTGCGCGCTCCTTGACACCAGTCGCGCACGACTGGACGTGCTCCCTTAACTCCCCCGCCACATAGCGACGCCAGGATGTCCCGCAGTCAGGGGAGAGATGGACGGGGTGGGGCGATCATGCGCATGCGGCCGACGGCACGAGATGCGGGCCAGGACCCGGAGGGCGAGCAGCAGGCGTACGAACTCCGGGCGGAGCTGGACGAGTTACTGCGCGCGAGCCGCTACGCGAGCCAGCGGGAGCGGCGGTTGAACGAGGCGATCCGGGCGGCGCCGGGCCGCCAGCGGCCGGACGGGGACCTGCTGCGGCAGCTGGCCCAGGCGCGCACCCTGCGCGAGGGCCTGGGCGCCCGCTGCCTCCAACTGAGCGATCGGCTGGAGGCGTTGGAGAACCGGCTGCGGAGCCGACAGTCGGAGTCGCAACCGGCCCAGGCCCCGCCGCCCCAGGACCGACCCGCCCGACCCGCCCGACCCGACATCGGCGCCCTCGCCGAGCGGGTGGCGGCCCTGCACCGCGCTGGCGCCATCGCCGAGGCGACGGAGCTGCTGTCCCGGGCGGCCACCGGCCTCGACCCGGCGGACGCCGCGCTGCTGGCCGGCATGCTCTCCCGGCGCGGTCCGACGGGCGCGTCCCTGCACCTAGCCAGGAGCGCCGCGCGGTGCGCCCCCGAGCAGGCGGTGGCGATGCTGGCGGAGTTGCGCGAGCTGGGGCTGGCGGAGGAGGCGGCGGAACTGTTCCACGCGTTCTGGGGCTATCCGGCGTCGGCCCTGCCCGCCCTGCTGGCCGCGCTGGAGCGGGCCGGGCAGGGCGCGGACGGCGCGACGCTGCTGTGGGAGTGGGGTTCGGCCCCGACGCAGGAGCTGACGGCGCTGGCGACCGGCCTGCGCCGCACGGGCCGGCACGCCGACGTGCGGACGCTGCTGCGCCAGGCGGCCGGCCGGCCGACGGCGGAGCTGGCCGCGCTGGCGGCGGAGCTGCCGGCCGAGCTCGCGACCGTCCTGCTGTACGAGCTGGCGGCGCTGCGCCCGCCGATGGAACTGGTCAAGCTGGCGGCCGCGTTGGACACCAGCCCGGAGCTGTACGGGCGGTTGCTCGCCGCGCTGCTCGCCGACGGCGCCCGGCACCGGGCGACGCTGGCCGCCCTGCGCAGCGCCGGCCTCCCGACCGAACCGGCCGCGGCCCCCCGGTCCCGCTGGGGCAGGCGGTAAGCGGGGGCGGAAACGGCGGGAACACGCGGGAGCCCCCGCCCGCCCCGGAAGGACCGGGGCGGACGAGGGCTCCAGACGGGCGGAGCCGGCTCAGCAGCCGATCAGCCGCGCGCCCAGGTACGCCTTGACCTGGTCGAGCGAGACGCGCTCCTGCGACATGGTGTCGCGGTCGCGGACGGTCACCGCGTTGTCCTCGAGGGTGTCGAAGTCGACGGTGACGCAGAACGGCGTGCCGATCTCGTCCTGGCGGCGGTAGCGCTTGCCGATGGCGCCGGCGTCGTCGAACTCGACGTTCCACGCGGTGCGCAGGTCGGCGGCGAGGCCGCGGGCCTTCGGCGAGAGGTCGGCGTTGCGCGACAGCGGCAGGACGGCGACCTTGACCGGGGCCAGGCGCGGGTCGAGCCGCATGCCGACGCGCTTCTCCATGACGCCCTTGGCGTTGGGCGCCTCGTCCTCGAAGTAGGCGTCGATCAGGAAAGCCAGCATGGCGCGGTTGAGGCCGGCCGCCGGCTCGATGACGTACGGGAAGTACCGCTCGCCGCTCTCCTGGTCGAAGTACTTGAGGTCCTGGCCGGACGCCTCGCTGTGCACCCGCAGGTCGTAGTCGGTGCGGTTGGCGACGCCCTCGAGCTCGGAGTACTCGCTGCCACCGAAGTTGAAGCGGTACTCGATGTCCACCGTGCGCTTGGCGTAGTGGGAGAGCTTCTCCTTCGGGTGCTCGAAGAAGCGCATGTTCTCGGTGCGCAGGCCCAGGTCGACGTACCAGTCCCAGCGCTGCTGGAGCCAGTACTCGTGCCACTGCTCGTCCTCGCCCGGCTTGACGAAGAACTCCATCTCCATCTGCTCGAACTCGCGGGTGCGGAAGATGAAGTTGCCGGGGGTGATCTCGTTACGGAAGCTCTTGCCGGTCTGGGCGATGCCGAACGGCGGCTTCTTGCGCGACGTGGTCTGGACGGCCTTGAAGTTGGTGAAGATGCCCTGGGCGGTCTCGGGCCGCAGGAAGGCCAGGCCGCTGGCCTCCTCGGTGACGCCGAGGTGGGTCTTCAGCATGCCCGAGAAGTCCTTGGGCTCGGTGAACTGGCCCTTGGTGCCGCAGTCGGGGCAGTTGACGTCCTTGAGGCCGTTCGGCGGCGGGAAGCCGTGCTTGGCCTCGTACTTCTCCTCCAGGTGGTCGGCCCGGTGGCGCTTGTGGCAGGAGAGGCACTCGGTCAGCGGGTCGTTGAAGGTGGCGACGTGGCCGGAGGCCTCCCACACCTCGCGCGCGAGGATCACCGACGAGTCGAGTCCCACGACGTCCTCACGGGCCTGGACCATCGCGCGCCACCACTGGCGCTTGATGTTCTCCTTGAGTTCGACGCCCAGCGGCCCGTAGTCCCAGGCGGCACGCGTGCCGCCGTAGATCTCGCTGCAGGGGTAGACGAAGCCACGGCGCTTGCTCAGGCTGACGATCGTGTCGATCTTGTCGGCGGCCACAGTGCTCTCTTCAGTACGTACGGCACGGTCAGGGCACGGCTGGTTGCGCGTACCCGAATACCTCAGGTTACCGGCCATATGGGTACGGGGTTCAAATCGGTATCGTCCGGCCCCTCCCAGCCACGGCCACCTGCCGTTCACCCGTCCGAGTGAGTTGACAATCATTTCCAGATAAGATGAGAATGATTGTCATGATGATCGGACGACGTACCCGCAGCTCCATAGCCATCGCCGCCACCGCCCTCACCGCCTCCCTCGTCCTGACCGCCTGCGGTGGCAGCAGCAGCGCCCAGGGCGCCGACGGCAAGCTGAAGGTCGTCGCCTCCTTCTACCCGATGGAGTACCTGGCCCAGCAGATCGGCAAGGAGCACGTCGCGGTCACCGACCTCACCGCGGCCGGTGTCGAGCCGCACGACCTGGAGCTCACCGCCAAGCAGGTCGCCACCGTGCAGAAGTCCGACGCGATCATCTACCTCAAGGGCCTCCAGCCCACCGTCGACCAGGCCGTCGGCCAGTCCTCGGCCAAGTACAAGATCGACGCCACCGCCGCCAGCCCGCTCGTCGACCACCACCTCGACGAGGGCACCGAGGCCGACGGCCACCAGCACGAAGGCCCGGCCGGCGACCCGCACATCTGGCTCGACCCGACCCGCTACGCGGCGATCGCCAAGAGCGTCGGCGACGGGTTCGCCAAGGCCGACCCGGCCCACGCCGACGACTACCGCAAGAACACCGAGGACCTGGTCGGCCGGCTGACCACGCTGGACCAGGAGTTCCGGGACGGCCTGAAGGACGCCAAGTCCAGGACCTTCGTCACCAGCCACGCCGCCTTCGGCTACCTCGCCGACCACTACGGCCTCACCCAGGTCGCCATCAACGGCGTCGACCCCGAGTCCGAGCCCACCCCGGCCCGCCTCGCCGACGTACAGAAGGCCGCCAAGGACAACGGCGTCACCACGATCTTCTTCGAGACCCTGGTCAGCCCCAAGCTCGCCGAAACCGTCGCCAAGGACCTCGGCCTCAAGACCGCCGTGCTGGACCCGCTGGAGGGCGTCAAGGACCCGGGCAAGGAGGACTACCTCTCGGTCATGAAGCAGAACCTGGCCAACCTCCAGGCCGCCCTCGGCGCCACCCCCGCCGCACCCGGCGCCACTCCCACCGCGACCGGCACCCCCACCAGCTGACGGGACGACAGCACCATGACCCACCCGATACCCCCGGCCGTCCGCCTCCGCGACGCCGTCGCCTCGCGCGGCGGTCGGCCGGTGCTGCGCGGCGTCGACCTCACCGTCCAGCCCGGCGAGGTGGTCGCCCTGCTCGGCGCCAACGGCTCCGGCAAGTCCACCACCGTCAAGGCCGTGATCGGCTCCGTCCCGCTGGGGCAGGGCACGCTGGAGCTGTTCGGCATCCCGTACGCCGGCTTCCGCGCCTGGCACCGGATCGGGTACGTCCCGCAGCGCACCACCGCCGCCTCCGGCGTGCCGGCCACCGTGCGCGAAGTGGTCTCCACCGGACGGCTGCCGCAGCACCGGCTGCTGCCGTTCCGCCGCCGGGACCGCGCGGCGGTGGACCGCGCGCTCGCCGCCGTCGGCATGCTGGAGCGCGCCGGGGACGGCGTCGCCGACCTGTCCGGCGGCCAGCAGCAGCGGGTGCTGATCGCCCGCGCCCTGGTCGGCACCCCCGACCTGCTGATCATGGACGAGCCGATGGCCGGCGTGGACGCCGCCAGCCAGCAGGTGCTCGCCGACACCCTGCGCGCCGAGGTCGCCCGCGGCGCCGCCGTCCTCCTCGTGCTGCACGAACTCGGGCCGCTGGAACCGCTGATCGACCGCGCCGTGGTGCTGCGGGACGGCTGCGTCGCACACGACGGCCCGCCCGTGCCCAACACCGGCCTGCACGCGCTGCCCGGCCACGACCACGTCCACCCGCACGCCGACCACACCCCGCCGAGGCTGCTGGCATGACCGAGATGCTCTCCTACGACTTCATGCAGCGCGCCCTGCTCGCCGCCGTCCTGGTCGGGATCACCGCCCCGGCCGTCGGCATCTACCTGGTGCAGCGCCGGCAGGCCCTGATGGGCGACGGCATGGGACACGTCGCGATGACCGGCGTCGGCCTCGGCTTCATCTTCCAGACCAGCCCGGTCTGGATGGCCGTGCTGGTCTGCGTGCTCGGCGCCGTCACGATGGAACTCGTCCGCTCGCGCGGCAACCAGCGCGGCGACATCGCCCTGGCGATGCTCTTCTACGGCGGCATGGCCTGCGGCAAGCTGCTCGTCTCGCTCTCCGCCCAGGCCGGCGCCGGCTCGCTGGAGAGCTACCTGTGGGGCTCCATCCTCACCGTCGCCCCGACCGACCTGATCACCATCGCGGTGCTCGGCGCGGTGGTCGTCGCGGTCACCATCGGCCTGCGCCGACAGCTCTTCGCGATCTGCCAGGACGAGGACTTCGCCCGGGTCACCGGCCTGCCGGTGCGCACGCTCAACCTGCTGCTCGCGGTGATGGCCGCCGTCACCGTCACCGTCGCGATGCGGGTGGTCGGACTGCTGCTGGTCAGCGCCCTGATGGTGGTCCCGGTGGTCGCCGCCCAGCAGCTCACCCGGTCGTTCGCCGCCACCCAGGCGGCCTCGATCGCGCTCGGCGTGGTGGTCTCGCTGGCCGGCGTCACCGGCTCCTACCACCTCAACGTGCCCTCCGGCCCGGCCATCGTGCTGCTCGCCATCGCGGTCTTCGCGGTGTTCAGCCTGCTCGCCGCGCCGCTCGCCCGGCGGCGGCACCGCAGGGGCGTCACGGACCCCGGACCGAAGGTCTGCGACGTCGCCCTGCCGGAACAATCCCCGGATCACATCCCGGATCACATCCCGGGGCAGATCCCGGGGCAGATCCCGGGCCGCGGTTCCTCCGACGCGATCACTCCGGAGCGGGGGGCGGGGCTGGCACAATGAGGTGCGAGACGCCCACCACCCCAGGAGGACCCACGGTGACCACCGCAGGCCCGTCGCCGCGCGCCCGCTCGACCCGGCAACGTGCCGCCGTCTCGGCGGCCCTGGACGAGATCGAGGACTTCCGCAGCGCGCAGGAGCTCCACGACATGCTCAAGCACCGCGGGGACTCCGTCGGTCTGACCACGGTCTACCGCACCCTCCAGTCGCTCGCCGACGCCGGCGAGGTGGACGTGCTGCGCACCGCCGACGGCGAGGCCGTCTACCGCCGGTGCAGCAGCGGGCACCACCACCACCTGGTGTGCCGGCACTGCGGCGCCACCGTCGAGGTGGAGGGCCCGGCGGTGGAGCGCTGGGCCAACGCGGTCGCCGCGGAGCACGGGTTCAGCGACATCGCGCACACCCTGGAGATCTTCGGCACCTGCGCGGAGTGCGCCAAGAAGGCCTGAGCAGCGGAGCGGCGGTACGGCGAAGGGCCCGTGGGAGCGATTCCCACGGGCCCTTCGCCGTACCGCCGCCGTACCGTCAGCGCTGGGTGGGCAGGTCCAGCGCCTCGGGCACCTCGTTCGGGATCGCCCCGCCGAAGCGGCGGTCGCGCCGCGCGTACTGCTCGCAGGCGCGCCACAGGTCGCGGCGGTCGAAGTCCGGCCAGAGCACGTCCTGGAACACGAACTCGGCGTACGCGGACTGCCAGAGCAGGAAGTTGGAGGTACGCTGCTCGCCGCTGGGGCGCAGGAACAGGTCCACGTCCGGCATGTCCGGGTGGTACATGTACTTGGCGAGGGTCTTCTCGTTGACCTTCTTCGGGTCCAGCTTCCCGGCGGCGACGTCGGCCGCGAGGGCCGCCGCGGCGTCCGCGAGTTCGGCCCGGCCACCGTAGTTGACGCACATGTAGAGCGTGACGGCGTCGTTGTCCTTGGTCTGCTCCTCGGCGACCTGGAGCTCCTGGACGACGCTCTTCCACAGCTTCGGCATCCGGCCCGCCCAGCGGACCCGCACGCCCATCGCGTCCATCTCGTCGCGGCGGCGGTGGATGACGTCCCGGTTGAAGTTCATCAGGAACTTCACCTCGTCGGGCGAGCGCTTCCAGTTCTCGGTGGAGAACGCGTACAGCGAGATGTTCTTCACGCCGAGCTCGATCGCGCCCTTGAGGACGTCCAGCACGACCGACTCGCCGACCTTGTGGCCCTCGGTGCGGGGCAGTCCACGCTCCTTGGCCCAGCGACCGTTGCCGTCCATCACGATGGCGACGTGTTCGGGGACCAGCTCGCCGGGAATCTTCGGGGGCTGTGCGCCGCTGGGGTGCGGGGTCGGGGGGAGGTACTCCCTCTGCTTGCCGCCGCCGAAGAGCCGTCGCGCTGCCATGTGCTCACTTCTCCACGTATCTCATCGAGCGGATGCCCCGCTCCAAATGCCACTGCAGATAGGCCGCGACCAGGCCGCTGCCCTCCCGCCAGTACCTCGGCTCGCAGGAATCGGCCGTCTGCCAGTCCCCTGACAGCAGCGCCCCGAGCAGTACCAGCGTCTCAGGGGAGGGTACGGCACATCCGGGCACTCGGCAGTCCGGGCAGAGGACCCCGCCCGCGGGAAGGGAGAAGAAGCGGTTCGGCCCCTCCAGCCCGCATTTGGCGCAGTCCGTGAAGCTCGCGCCGTACCCGTTCACCGCGAGCGAGCGCAGCAGGAAGGCGTCCATCACCAGGTGCGACTCGTGCAGCCCGGCCGCCAGCGTGCGCAGGGCGCCCACCAGCAGCAGGTACTGCTGGACGGCCGGTTCGCCCTCGTTCTCGGCGAACCGCTCGGCCGTCTCCAGCATCGCCGTCCCGGCGGTGTAGCGGCCGTAGTCGGTGACGATCGAACCGCCGTACGGCGCGATCGTCTCCACCTGGGTGCACAGCGGCAACCCGCGTCCGATCAGCTCACTCCCCCGGCTGAAGAACTGCACGTCCACGTGCGAGAACGGCTCCAGACGGGCGCCGAACTTGGACTTGGTCTTGCGCACCCCGCGCGCCACCGCCCGCACCTTGCCGTGGTGCCGGGTCAGCAGGGTGATGATCCGATCGGCCTCGCCGAGCTTCTGCGCCCGCAGCACGACGCCGTCGTCCCGGAAAAGACTCATGGGAGCCATTCTCCCCCACGGCGCGCCCCGGCCGCCGACAGCCGTGTTGCCCGCACCGAGTCCGTGGGGGAGGACCGAGCGGTGCGGGTCACGGCGGGCCCGGAGGGGGATTTCGGGCCCGTTCTGTGGGGGATCGGAGATGGCTCGGGGGTTGCGCGGCAGGCCCGGCACCGCGGAGCGGGCCCGGTACTGCGCAGGAGGTCCGGTTACTGCGGAGAAGGCCTAGTACGGAGCCCTGGTCGCCGCCTCCAGCAGCGCCCCGACCCGCGACTGCGGTAGATCCAGACAGCGCCCGACCGCGGCCAGCGCCTCGCGCTCCTGCGGCAGGTAGCGCCCGTCGGACAGGGCGATCGCCGCGCCCTGCAGCAGCAGCCGCTCCCGGCCCTGGTGGGCCAGGTGCGGGGCGAGCGGTTCGAGCACCGCGTGCAGTTCCACGGCCAGGCCGCCGGCCATCCCGTGGGCGTCGTAGAGTTCGCCGCCGAGCCCGGACAGCGCGGCGAGCGCGGCCAGCACCTGGGCCTCGCCGCAGTCCTCGAACCCGGCCTCGCGGACCGCCGTGCAGGCCGCCTCGCGGGCCGCGCGGTGCGCGGTGCCGCCGGCCGCGAGCAGGGCGAGCGCGATGGTGTACTGCGCATCCCGCAGCATCGCGCCGAGCCGTACGGAGGTGGGCTGTTCCAGGCTCTCGACGCCGTAGCGGCCGTGGCAGCTGGTGCACTGCACGCTGCCGATCACCGGGCCGAGCGGGGCCACCGGGGTCCCCAGCAACCGCAGCCACCGCCGACCGTGCTGCCGGCGGTAGTTGCGGTCCCCGCCACAGCCCGGACAGAAGAAGTCACCGAGAACGTCAGTCCGCCACCGCGGGCGAACACCCCACAACCTGGTCACGGCGCCACTCCCCAGACATGGCAGACGGCCTGCACAACAATGGGCAGGTCACGCGACCGGACACCGAGGCCGTCCCACCGACCCGGCTTTCCGGTGGATCGATGTTGCCATGGTTACCGGCACGTGTCAGTACCTCGAACGGCTTCCGACCCGAAAAAATGTGGCGCAGGACACAACTGGCCCCAGGCGCGGCGAAGGGCCGCCCCGGAGGACGGCCCCGCCACATCTCACTCGTACGAACTACCCGCGCTGCGCCCGGTTGACGGCGCTGATGATCGCCTTCAGCGAGGCCAGCACGGTGTTGCCGTCGATGCCGACGCCCCACAGCACCTTGCCGTCCACCGCGCACTCGACGTACGCGGCGGCCTGCGCGTCGCCGCCCTCGCTCAGCGCGTGCTCGGCGTAGTCCAGGACGCGGACGTCCAGGCCGATCCGGGCCAGCGCGTCCGTGAAGGCGGAGACCGGGCCGTTGCCGACACCGGTCAGGGTCACCGGTACCGAGTCGACCAGCGCGCCGGCGATCAGCGCGTCCCGGCCGTCCTCGGTGGTCAGGGTGCGCGAACCGCTCAGCGAGATCCGGCCCCACGGGTTGTCCGGGGTCGGCAGGTACTCGTCCTCGAAGACCCGCCAGATCTCGGCCGGGGTGACCTCGCCGCCCTCGGCGTCGGTCTTGGCCTGGATGATCCGGGAGAACTCGATCTGCATCCGGCGCGGCAGGTCCAGCTTGTGGTCGTTCTTCAGGACGTACGCCACACCGCCCTTGCCGGACTGGCTGTTGACCCGGATGACCGCCTCGTAGGTGCGGCCGACGTCCTTCGGGTCGATCGGCAGGTACGGCACGCCCCAGGTGTGCTCCCCCACCGGGACGCCCGCCGCCGCGGCGTCCGCCTCCAGGGCGTCGAAGCCCTTCTTGATGGCGTCCTGGTGCGAACCGGAGAAGGAGGTGTACACCAGGTCGCCGGCGTACGGGTGGCGCGGGTGCACCTCCATCTGGTTGCAGTACTCGGCGGTGCGGCGCACCTCGTCGATGTCGGAGAAGTCGATCTGCGGGTCGATGCCCTGCGAGAACAGGTTCATGCCCAGGGTCACCAGGTCGACGTTGCCCGTCCGCTCGCCCTGGCCGAACAGGCAGCCCTCGATGCGGTCCGCGCCCGCCATGTAGGCCAGTTCGGCGGAGGCGACGGCGGTGCCGCGGTCGTTGTGCGGGTGCACCGACAGGCAGACGAACTCGCGGCGCGACAGGTTGCGCGACATCCACTCGAACTGGTCGGCCTGCACGTTCGGGGTGGCCCGCTCGATGGTGGCCGGCAGGTTCAGGATGATCTCGCGGCCCTCGCCCGGCTGCCAGACGTCCATGACCGCCTCGCAGACCTCCAGCGCGAAGTCCAGCTCGGTGTCCACGAAGATCTCCGGCGAGTACTGGTAGCCGAAGACGGTCTCCTCGCCCAGCAGCTTCTCGGCGTACTCCATCACCAGCCGGGTGCCGTCGGTGGCGATCGCCTTGGTGGCGGCCCGGTCGTTGCGGAACACCACCCGGCGGAACAGCGGCGCCGTCGCGTTGTACAGGTGGACCGTCGCGCGCGGGGCGCCGACCAGCGACTCGACGGTCTTCTCGATCAGCTCCTCGCGGGCCTGCGTCAGCACCGAGATGGTGACGTCCTCGGGGATCGCCCCCTCCTCGATCAGCGACCGCACGAAGGCGTGGTCGGTGGCACCGGAGGACGGGAAGCCGACCTCGATCTCCTTGTAGCCCATCGCGACCAGCAGGTCGAACATCTTGCGCTTGCGGGCCGGGGACATCGGGTCGATCAGCGCCTGGTTGCCGTCCCGCAGGTCGGTGGAGAGCCAGCGCGGCGCCTTGGTGATCACCTTGCTCGGCCAGGTGCGGTCCGGCAGGTCGACGGTGTCGAACGGCAGGTAGCGCCCGTACCGCATGCCGGAGGGCAGCTGGCGAACGGACGCGGCGGTGATCGGGGTGGGGCGGTCGACGAAGGCGCGACCGGCGGGGATGGGCGCGGCGGAGCTCTGCTCGGTCATGGAATGACTCTCGGCTTCCTGTGATGCGTGGTGCGGGGGCGGGTCGGGGTGGTCAACACCGACTGGCCGGCAGCTGCCGCTCGCGATCCTCCGTTGGATCGCCGGATGACGCGCACAGCTCGATCCCCGCGGCGAGGGAGCCGGCCCTGTGGACTACAGGCCCTCGACGCGGCAGCTAAGAAGAAGCAGCCCGTTGCGCATGATGGCCCCAGCGTAACCCAGGGGCGCGCGCCCCCGAAGTGATCCGGGCCACCGTTCCACCCCTTGAGACACCGACCGGTCACGCCGAGAGTGGTGACAACCGGTCATCGAGGCCTCACCCTGGGCCACATGACTGCAGCAGTTCCGATCTGTGCGATCGTCCCGCCGTACGTCCTGGACCGCCTCGCCGAGGCCGGTCACGAGCCCGCCGTCCGCTCCCTCCTGCTCGACACCGCGCACCGCGCGGCCCGCCTCGCCCCCGCCCCGCCCGTCAGCACCGGCCCGACCCCCAGCCGGCTGATCGCCGACACCGCCCACAGCCAGCGGCTGCCCGGCCGCACCGTCCGCACCGAGGGCCAGGCCCCGGTCGCCGACCAGTCCGTCAACCACGCCTACGACGGCCTCGGCGACACCTTCGCCCTGTACGCCACCGTCTTCGGCCGCCGCTCGATCGACAACCGGGGGCTGCGCCTGGACGCCACCGTGCACTACGGCCAGGACTACGACAACGCCTTCTGGAACGGCCACCAGATGGTCTTCGGCGACGGCGACGGCGAGATCTTCGGCGACTTCACCGCCTGCGTCGACGTCATCGGCCACGAACTCACCCACGGCGTCACCCAGTTCACCGCCGGCCTGCAGTACCAGGACCAGCCCGGCGCGCTCAACGAGTCGGTCTCCGACGTCTTCGGCTCGCTGGTCAAGCAGTACTCGCTGGGCCAGGACGCCGCCCACGCCGACTGGCTGATCGGCGCCGGCCTGCTCGCCCCCGGCATCCAGGGCGTGGCGCTGCGCTCGATGAAGGCCCCCGGCACCGCCTACGACGACCCCAAGCTCGGCAAGGACCCGCAGCCCGCGCACATGCGGGACTACGTGGACACCACCGACGACAACGGCGGCGTGCACATCAACTCCGGCATCCCCAACCACGCGTTCTACCTGCTGGCCACCGCCCTCGGCGGCCAGGCCTGGGACCGCGCCGGGCGGATCTGGTACGACGCCCTGACCGGCGGCCAGTTGGCCGCCGACGCCGACTTCACCGCCTTCGCCCGGGCCACCGTGGCCGCCGCCAAGGCCCGCTACCCCGGCCAGTCCTCGGTGGCGGACACCGTGACGGCCTCCTGGGCGCAGGTGGGCGTCAGCCCCGGCTGAACCCCTCAGACCTCGACGACGGCCCCGACGACGGCCCCGATCGAGGACCGGTTGAGACCGGGTTGAGCCGCGCTTAAGGTCACGGTCCGGGAAAAGACCGGCAAACTCCCTCCCCTGGTAGCACCATGGACACCATGCGTATCCAGGTGACCCGGACCGGCGGCTTCGCGGGGATCGTCCGCCATGCGGAACTCGACACCGTCGACCGCACGGACGCCCCGCACGTCCACGCGCTCGCCCGCGAGGCCGTCGCGGGCGGGCTGCGGGCGCCCTCGTACGGGGTGCCGGACGGCTTCCACTACGAGATCACCGTCGACGGCCGGACGGTCTACTGCGCCGACCCGAAGCTCACCGACTCGCAGCGCGAACTGGTGTCGCTGGTCCTGCGCGAGGGCGCTTGATCCTGCCCGACCCCGCTTGATCCCGCTCCGCCGGCCCCCGGACACGCCGAAGGCCCGCCCGATCGACAGATCCGGGGCGGGCCTTCGCTGGGAACCAGGGCTCAGAAACCGAGCTTGCGCAGCTGCTTCGGGTCGCGCTGCCAGTCCTTGGCCACCTTGACGTGCAGGTCCAGGAAGACCGGCGTGCCGAGCAGCGCCTCGATGTGCTTGCGGGCGGTGGTGCCGACGTGCTTGAGCCGCGCGCCCTTGGCGCCGATGACGATCGCCTTCTGGCTCTGCCGCTCGATGTAGACGTTGGCGTGGATGTCCAGCAGCGGGCGGTCCGCCGGGCGGCCCTCGCGCGGGAGCATCTCCTCGACCACGACGGCCAGCGAGTGCGGCAGCTCGTCCCGGACGCCCTCCAGGGCGGCCTCGCGGATCAGCTCCGCGACCATGATCTGCTCGGGCTCGTCGGTGAGGTCGCCGTCCGGGTAGAGCGGCATGCCCTCCGGCAGCAGCTTGGTGATCAGGTCGCCGACCAGTTCCACCTGCTTGTCGCCGACGGCCGAGACCGGGATGATCTCGGCCCACTCGATGCCCAGTTCCTCACCGAGCTGGTGGATGGCGATCAGCTGCTCGGCGAGCCGCTTGGAGTCGACCAGGTCGGTCTTGGTGACGATGGCGACCTTGGGGGTCTTCTTGACCTCGGCGAGTTCCTTGGCGATGAACTTGTCGCCGGGGCCGAGCTTCTGGTCGGCGGGCAGGCAGAAGCCGATCACGTCGACCTCGGCCCAGGTGCTGCGGACCAGGTCGTTGAGGCGCTCGCCGAGCAGGGTGCGCGGCTTGTGCAGGCCGGGGGTGTCGACCAGGACGAGCTGGGAGTCCGGGCGGTGCACGATGCCGCGCACGGTGTGCCGGGTGGTCTGCGGGCGGTCGGAGGTGATCGCGACCTTCGTCCCCACCAGAGCGTTGGTCAGGGTCGACTTGCCCGCGTTGGGTCGGCCGACGAAGCACGCGAAGCCGGAGCGGTACGAGGAGGAAGGGGCACTCATGTGCTCCATTCTCCCTGATCACCGGAGTCGCGCTGTCCGGGCCCGTCCGCATCGCCCGATCAGCCCTTGCGACCGCCCCGCGAGACCACCGACATCACCACCAGCAGCACCAGGAAGGCGATCGAACCCCAGAGCCAGTACGGCGAGCCGGTCTCCTGCCACTTGCCCATCCCCATCACGAACAGCAGCAGCCCGGCGAAGAACGCCACCGCCCCCATGTGCCCAGCCCCCTCACCGAGTTCACTCCCCCGGTGAGACTATCGGCTCGGTTCGGGCAGGTGTTCGCCAGGCCGCCGCCATCCCCCGCCGCAGCGGGCCCCAGCAGACCCCCGGCGGGCCCCAGCAGGCCCCGGCAGCCCTCAGCGGGCCTCGGCCGCCACCCGCAGCGTCCCGTCCACACCGACCAGCAGCACGGGCGTCCCGGCCCCGCCGAGATCCCGGACGGCCGCCAGGTCGGCCTCGGCCGGCTGCTCCGCCTCGCTCACCACGGCCGCCGCCTCCAGCGACTTCGCGCCGCTGGCCACCGCCATCGCCACCGCCGTCTGCAGCGCGCTCAGCCGGAGCGACTCCAGCGCGACCGTCCCGGCCACGTACGTCCGGCCGGTCTCGTCACGCACCGCGGCCCCCTCGGCGACGCCGTTGCGGGCGCGGGCCGAGCGGGCCAGGGTGATGATCTTCTTGTCTTCGGGGTCGAGCTCGACGATGTCACTCATGCCGCCGAGCATAGGCGGCCCCCGCGGCCGCTCAGTGGCCGACCGGGTGGGTCGGACCGGGGTTCGGATTGAGGACCTTGACGAAGGTCTTCGGCCCGGACGGCCTCGCCGTCTCGTGCTCCGTGCGCTCACGCCAGAACGGATTGTCGTGCGGCAGGTGACTGCTCACCCGGCCGTACATCCCGAAGGTCGTCAGGATCACCCCGAAGATGAAGGCGAACAGCACGTTCGACATCCGGAAGTTCAGGATGTTGGCGTCCGGCCGCCCGAGCACCGCCAGGCCGTAGAAGCCGGACAGGACGAACAGCACGCCGACCACCATGTTCAGGTTGGACGCGAAGTTACCGCCGATCACCGCCCCCGCCACCAGGATCGCGCCCGCCACGATGGACAGGATGCTCAGCGCCCCGTTGGTCGACAGCCCGGCGATCCGGTCACCGTGGGTGGCCAGGAAGCCCGGGTGGTCGGCCAGCCCCAGGCACCCGAACACGATCAGGAAGATCCCCCCGAGCCCCGCCCCGATCCGCCACACCGTGGCGAGCCGGCTGTTCACGGGCAGTTCGTCTTGCAGCTTCATGGTGACCTCCACCATGGCCTGGCCGGCCTGCCGGCCACGCCGGCCTAGCTGTAGGGATGGCTCCCCTGCATGTGCGGCACCTCGTGCATGTAGAGCGAACCGCACTGCTGGCAGCAGCGCAGCCCGGTGCCCCACTCCTGCTCGGGCCGCGTCTCGGCGTCGTCGGCCAGGCTGCGGCCGCAGAGCGCCGTCGCGGGGTCGCCGTCGCGCACCACGTGCCAGACCTTGACCCCGCCGGTCGCACCCTGCGGGCCGTACTCCGCGCGAAGTTGATGCGTCATGCTGTCCATGGTCGCTCCGCCGGGGCGCGACCGCTACTCGCCGGGCTCCGCCCCGGCCTCCGCGGCCTTGCGGACCGGGGTCGCGACCATCGAGCCGATCCGGTTGCGGCGCCCGGCCGAGGACTCGGCGGTCAGCAGGATGCCGGTCAGCCCGGTGCCGGCGGGCTCGGGCAGCGGGATCTCGCAGGCCGAGCCGGGGATCGGCACCCGGCCGAGGTGCTTGGCCAGCAGGCCGCCGACGGTCTCGACGTCCTCGTCCTCCAGCTCGATGCCGAACAGCTCGCCCAGGTCCTCCACCAGCAGCCGGGCGGTGATCCGGTACGAGCCGTCGCCGAGGTCCTCCACCGGCGCGATCTCCCGGTCGTACTCGTCGGTGATCTCGCCGACGATCTCCTCCAGGACGTCCTCGATGGTGACCAGGCCGGCCGTGCCGCCGTACTCGTCGATCACGATCGCCACGTGCGAGCGGCGCTGCTGCATCTCGCGCAGCAGGTCGCCGGCCGGCTTGGAGTCCGGTACGAAGACGGCCGGGCGCATCACCGCGCCGACCTCCTCGGACTCCGCCTCCCGGTTGATGTGGGTGCGCCGGACCAGGTCCTTCAGGTAGACGATGCCGACCACGTCGTCCTCGCTGTCCCCGACCACGGGGATCCGCGAGAAGCCCGAGCGCAGTGCCAGGGTGAGCGCCTGCCGGACGGTCTTGTGCCGCTCGATCATCACCAGGTCGGTGCGCGGCACCATCACCTCGCGGACGATGGTGTCGCCCAGCTCGAAGACGGAGTGCACCATCCGGCGCTCCTCGTCCTCGATCAGGTCGTCCTTCTCGGCGAGGTCGACCAGCGCCCGCAGTTCGGCCTCGGAGGCGAACGGCCCCTCCCGGTAGCCCTTGCCCGGGGTCAGCGCGTTGCCGAGCAGGATCAGCAGCCGCGGGATCGGGCCGAGCACCGCGGCCAGCGGCAGCAGCACGAAGGAGGCGGCGGTCGCGGTGGTGAGCGGGTGCTGGCGCCCGATCGTGCGCGGCGAGACCCCCACCGCGACGAAGGACACCAGCACCATCACGCCGAACGCCAGCAGCACGGCCTGCCAGACCGGCTCCACGTTGCGCACGCACACCACGGTGACCAGGACGGCCGCCGCCATCTCGCTGGCCACCCGGATCAGGGTCGCCAGGTTGAGGTAGCGGATCGGGTCGGAGGCGACGGTCAGCAGCCGGACCGAGCCGCGCCGCCCGGCCCGCACGGCCTCCTCCGCCCGGAACCGGGAGACCCGGGAGATGCCCGCCTCGGCGCACGCGGCCAGCCAGCCGAGCACGACGAGGAGCACGGCACCGAGGATGAAGCTCGTACTTTCACCACTCACAGGGGTTCGGGCTCCGCGCTCAGTGGGTGGTGGGGGCCGGGGAGAGACCACCGAGGCCCCGGCCCGCCCGCCAGTCGTCCAGGATGCGCTTCTGGAGGGCGAACATCTCCTCCTCCTCCTCGGGCTCCTCGTGGTCGTACCCGAGGACGTGCAGCACGCCGTGGACGGTGAGCAGTTGGAGCTCCTCGTCCATCGAGTGCTTGGAGGGGGCCGCCTTGCCCTGCTGCTCGGCGACCTCAGGGCAGAGCACGATGTCGCCGAGCAGGCCCTGCGGCAGTTCCTCGCCCTCCTTGCCGGGGCGCAGCTCGTCCATCGGGAAGGACATCACGTCGGTGGGGCCGGGGAGGTCCATCCACTGGATGTGCAGCTCCTCCATCGCCGCTCCGTCCACCAGGATCACGGACAGTTCGGACTGCGGGTGGATCCGCATCTTGTCCAGGGCGAAGCGGGCGACGTCGAGGATGGCTTCCTCATCGGCGTCCCAACCGGACTCGTTGGCGATGTCGATCGACATGACGGGCTGCGTACTCAGCTTTCGGTGCGATGGGACTGGCGGGGTGCGCGGGAGCCGCGCCGTTGGGCCGGCTTGCGGGCGGGCGAGGGGTTCTCCTCGGCCTCCTGCTTGGCGTCCCAGCGTTCGTAGGCGTCCACGATCCGGCCGACCAGCTTGTGGCGGACCACGTCGGTGCTGGTGAGGACGGAGAAGTGGATGTCGGGCACGTCGGCCAGGATGTCCTGGACGACCTTGAGGCCGCTGCGGGTGCCGCCCGGGAGGTCGATCTGGCTGGTGTCGCCGGTGACCACCACCCGGGAGTTGAAACCGAGGCGGGTGAGGAACATCTTCATCTGCTCGGGCGAGGTGTTCTGGGCCTCGTCCAGGATGATGAAGGCGTCGTTGAGGGTGCGGCCGCGCATGTAGGCCAGCGGCGCGACCTCGATGGTGCCGGCCGCCATCAGGCGCGGGATGGAGTCCGGGTCCATCATGTCGTGCAGCGCGTCGTACAGCGGGCGCAGGTACGGGTCGATCTTCTCGTAGAGGGTGCCGGGCAGGAAGCCCAGCCGCTCCCCCGCCTCGACGGCCGGACGGGTCAGGATGATCCGGTTGACCTCCTTGGCCTGGAGGGCCTGGACGGCCTTGGCCATCGCGAGGTAGGTCTTGCCGGTGCCGGCCGGGCCGAGGCCGAAGACGATCGTGTGCTTGTCGATCGCGTCGACGTAGCGCTGCTGGTTGAGGGTCTTGGGGCGGATCGTGCGGCCCCGGTTGGACAGGATGTTCGCGGTGAACACCTGGGACGGCGCCGGGCTGTCCGGGTTCTCCGCGGCACCGCGGAGCATGGCGATGGAGCGCTCCACGGAATCCTCCGTCAAGGGCTGGCCGGTGCGCAGCACCAGCATCATCTCGGTGAAGAGCCGCTGCACGAGGGCGACCTCGGCGCGCACTCCGGTGGCGGTCACCTCGTTGCCGCGGACGTGGATGTCGGCGGCGGGGAAGCCCTGCTCGATCACGCGCAGCAGCGAGTCCGCCGTGCCGAGCAGGGTGACCATCGGGTGCTTCTCGGGGATGACGATCCGGGCGCTGACGCGACCGTCGTCGGCCGGTTCGGGGCGCGACTGTCCGTTCGTACGGGTCTGCGATGTGTCACTCATAGGTCGGCGCTGGGCCTGCCTCATCCCATCCGTGGTGTCGTGTGCCGATCGGTCTCTCCGGGGCACCAGGGTACGCCGCGCACGTGGTCGCCGCGGCGGGCGGCGGGGCCGCACCCGACGATGCTGCGGCAGATCGGGGGGCGGCGCGAGCGCTTTTCACGCGGTGCGGGCCGGGTTCACGGCTGGCGCCGGACGGGGACGGGCACCCGGGCGAGATCGGCGGCGAGCACCAGCTCGCCGTCGAAGTGCTTGCGGGCGTCGGCCAGGTGCTGGCCGAGGTCCGGGTAGCGCTGGGAGAAGTGGGTCAGCACCAGGGTGCGCGCGCCGGCCTCGGCGGCGGCCTTGGCCGCCTGCCCGGCGGTGAGGTGGCCGTGCTCCTCGGCGAGCCGGGCGTCGGCGTCGGTGAAGGTCGACTCGACGACCAGCAGGTCGGCGCCCTCGGCGAGTTCGTACACGCCGTCGCACAGCCGGGTGTCCATCACGAAGGCGAAGCGCTGGCCCGGCCGGGGCTCGCTGACCTCCTCCAGGGTGACCCGCCGGCCGTCCGCCTCGATCGCCCCCTCGTGCTGGAGGCGGCCGACCGCGGGGCCGAAGACGCCCAGCGCGGCGAGGCGTTCGGGCACCAGGCGGCGGCCGTCCGGCTCGGACAGCCGGTAGCCGAAGGACTCCACGGGGTGGGACAGCCGCACGGCGTCCAGCGCGAAGCGGGCACCGGGGGCGGGCAGCGGGCCCGGCTCGTCGATCGGCCGGGGCCGCAGGACGGCCGTCTCGTGGTAGGCGGTGGCGTGCCGCAGCCGCTCGAAGTAGACCTCGCCGGAGGCCGGGAAGTAGACGTCCACCGGGTGGGGGACGCGGTCCAGGTTGATCCGCTGGATCACCCCGGCGAGGCCCAGGCAGTGGTCGCCGTGGAAGTGCGTCACGGCGATCCGGGTGATCTGGGTGGCCGAGACGCCGGCCAGCAGCATCTGCCGCTGGGTGCCCTCGCCGGGGTCGAACAGCAGGCCCTCGCCGTCCCAGCGGAGCAGGTAGCCGTTGTGGTTGCGGTGCCGGGTGGGCACCTGGCTGGCGGTGCCGAGGACGACGAGTTCGCGCTGTGACACGTAGGTCAGACCATGTTCTCGGTCATCGGCTTGCCGCCGAGCACGTGGACGTGGGCGTGGAAGATCGTCTGACCGGCGCCGGCGCCGGTGTTGAAGATCAGCCGGTAGTCCTCGACGCCCTCGTCCCTGGCCACCGCGCCCGCCTCGGCGAGGAGTTCACCGGCGATCTCCGGCTCGGCGGCGGCCAGCGCGGCGGCGTTCGGGTAGTGGACGTGCGGGATGACCAGGACGTGCAGCGGTGCCTTGGGGGCGATGTCGCGGAAGGCGAGGACGCGCTCGGTCTTGCGCACCACGGTCGCCGGGATCTCGCCCGCAACGATCTTGCAGAACAGGCAGTCGGGCTGCGGCTCGCCGGCCATCGGCTTCTCCTCGGTTCGTGTCTGGTCTGGGCCGTACGGGCGCAGCCTAGCGGGAAGTCGGCCCGGCCGACCTCCCGTTCGGCCGCTCTCCCGCCCGCCGGGCGGCGGGGGCGCGCCCTACGCCCAGGGCATCGGCGGGGCCGTGCGGGGCGGGGCCGCGGCGAGCGCGGCGAGGGCGATCCGGACGCCCTCGGCCAGCTGCGGGTCCTCGCCGGCGGCCCACTGGTGCGGGGCCATCGGCACCTCGACGTCCGGGTCGACGCCGTGGTTCTCCACGCCCCAGCCGTAGTTCTCCAGCCAATACGCGTACTTGGGCTGGGTGACCAGGGTGCCGTCGACCAGGTGGTAGCGGCTGTCGATGCCGATCACCCCGCCCCAGGTGCGGGTGCCGACCACCGGGCCGATGCCGAGCGTCTGGATGACGGCGTTGACGACGTCGCCGTCCGAGCCGGAGAACTCGTTGGCGAGCGCGACGACCGGCCCGCGCGGGGCGTCGAGGGGGTAGGGCACCGGGTGGTCGGTGTCCCGGATGGCGTTCCAGCCGACGATCCGTCGGGCGAGCTTCTCGATCACCAGCTGCGAGGTGTGGCCGCCGCGGTTCTCCCGGACGTCGACGATCACGCCGTCCCTGGCCAGTTCCACGGCCAGGTCGCGGTGGATCTGGGCCCAGCCGGCCGACTGCATGTCGGGAATGTGCAGGTAGCCGAGCCGGCCACCGGACAGCTCGCGCACCGCGGCCCGCCGCCCGGCCACCCAGTCGTGGTAGCGCAGCGGCTCCTCGTCGGCGATCGGGACGACCACCGGGTGGCGCTGGTCGGTGCCGTCCTTGCCGGCCACGGTCAGCTCGACCGGCTGCCCGGCGGTGCCGGCCAGCAGCGGGGCCGGGCCGGTGACCGGGTCCACCGGGCGGCCGTTGACGGCGAGGACCGCGTCGCCCGGGCGGATCGCGGCGCCGGGTGCGGCCAGCGGCGAGCGGGCCCGGGGGTCGGAGGACTCGCCGGGCAGGATGCGGGCGATCCGCCACCGGTCGCCGTCCTTGGCGAGGTCCGCGCCGAGCAGGCCCTGGCGCCGGGCCGGCTCGGTGTACCGGCCGTACGGGACGACGTAGGCGTGCGAGGTGCCGAGTTCGCCGTGCACCTCCCAGAGCAGGTCGACCAGGTCGTCGTGCGAGCCGAGGCGTTCCACGAGCGGCCGGTAGCGGTCCAGCACGCCGGCCCAGTCGACGCCGCCGAGGTCGGGGCGCCAGAAGTTGTCCCGCATCAGGCGGCCGTTCTCGGCGTACATCTGCCGCCACTCGGCGGCCGGGTCGACGGTGACCCGCAGCCGGGCCAGGTCGACGCCCACCTCGTCGTCCTCGCCGCCCGCCTTGTGCTCGGCCGGGACGATCCGCAGCTCGCTCCCGTCCAGCACGGCCACCCGGGTGCCGTCCCCGCTGACCGCGAAGCCGTCCACGCCGTGCACCAGTTGCTCGACGCGGCGCTTCCTCAGGTCGAAGCGCTCCAGCACCGGCCGGGGCCGCTCGTCCTCGGGCGAGGCCGCCGCGTCGCCGAGTTCGCCGAGCAGCGGGGCGCGGGTCCACAGCACGCCGTCCTTGGCGGCCCTGAGCGCGTCGAACCGGCCGCCCTCGACCGGGAACGGGACGATCCGGTCCGCGATGCCGTCCAGGTCTACCCTGGTCGCCAGCGCGGCGTCGCCGGCGGCCTCCTCGCCGTCCGCCCTCCTGCCGCGCGGTTCGTCCTCCTCCCCGCCGAGCGGGCGCCCGGCCCGCTGCGGCCCGAACGGGGACGGCGTGTCGGCGGCCAGCGTGATCAGGTACGGGCGGCAGCCGTTGGGGAACGACAGGTCGAAGACGTGCGAGTCGTAGACCGGGTCGAGGTTGCGCACCGACAGGAACGCCAGGTAGCGGCCGTCCGCGGTGAAGGCCGGCGAGGTGTCGATGAAGCGCTCCTGGGTGACCTCGCCGACCGTCCGGGTCGCCAGGTTGGCCAGCACGATCTGGCGCAGCGAGTACGGGCCCAGCCGGTGCACCGGCCGCGACCAGGCCAGCCAGGCCGAGTCCGGGCTGAAGGCCAGCCCGCTGACCTCGCCGTCGGCGCTGCGGTCCAGCTCGTGCACGGTGCCGTCGGCGAGCGCGACCAGCAGGACCCGGCCGTCGTGCACGCCGAGCGCGGCCTGCTTGCCGTCCGGGGACACCGCCAGGGAGTTGACCCGGCCGATCCGCCCGGCGGCCAGCCGGCGGCGCTCGGCGCCCTGGGCGTCGGGGGCGAACTCCAGGGCGTCCTCGCCCTCGGCGTCGGACACCCACAGCACGCCCTGGGCGCCGTCCTCGCCCGGCACCACCCGGGCCAGCCGCCCGCGCACCCCCGGGGTCTCGTCCAGCACCCTGGCCGGGCCCTCGCGGTGGGTCAGCCAGTGCACGTCGCCGCGCACCACCACGGCGCCGGCCCGGCCGGTGCGGTCGGGGGCGGCGGACTCCAGCCAGTGCGCGGCGTGCACCGGGCGGGGGCGGCGGCCGCTGCGCGGGCCGGCCAGCCGGATGTCGAGGCGGCGGGGCGCGGCTCCCGCCAGGTCGTCCAGCAGCCAGACGTCGCCGGCCCGGTGGAACACCGCCCGGGTGCCGTCGGTCCCGGCGTTGCGGGCGTAGCAGCCGTCCGGGTCGGTGGTGTGGCGGCGCAGGTCGGAGCCGTCCGGGAGGCTGGAGTAGAGCTCGCCGACGCCCTCGTGGTCGGAGAGGAAGGCGATCCGGTCCCCCACCCACAGCGGCGAGTCGAGCTGGCCGTCCAACTCCTCGTGGACGCGGACGAATTCGTCCCGCCCGATCCACAACTTGCCCGCCCGGCCGCCCCGGTAGCGCTTCCACCAGGCCGGCTCGCGGTTGTTGACGGTACCCAGCAGCACGCGGTCGCCGCCCGGCTCGAAGGCGAGCCCGCCGACCGGCCCGTACGGCAGCCGCACCGGCTCGCCGCCGTCCAGCGGCACGGCGTGCGCCCAGCTGCGGCGCAGGGTCGCCTCGCCGGCGGTGGTGAGGGCGATCGGGCGCCCGTCGGCCGTCCAGCCCCGCACCTCGGTCTGCTCGCTGCCCCAGTGGGTGAGCCGCCGGGACGGCCCGCCGTCCACCGGCACCACGTGCACCTCGGGCGCGCCGTCCCGGGTGGAGGTGAAGGCGATGTGCCGCCCGTCGGGGGCGAACCGGGGGTGCCGGACGGGCAGGTGATCGGCCGTCAGCCGCCAGGCCCGGCCACCGTCCAGCGGGGCCAGCCAGACGTCGTCCTCGGCGACGAAGGTGACCAGGTCGCCGTGCAGATGGGGGTGGCGCAGGTAGGCGCCCGCAGAGGTGCTCAGGGGTTCCGTCACGCGGTCAGCGTAGGCACGTGCGCGTACCGCGCGGGCCGGTTCGGGCAGACTCCGACCGCACGGGCGCGGGCTACGACCAGCGGCCGGTGCGCCCCAGCAGCAGGGCGCCGGCGGCCACCCCGGCGGTGGAGGTGCGCAGCACCGAGGGGCCCAGCCGGTACGGCCCGGCGCCCGCCTCGGCGAACGCGGCCAGCTCCTCCGGGGAGACCCCGCCCTCCGGGCCGACCACCAGCACCACGTCCCCGGCCGCGGGCAGCGCGGCCAGCGCCAGCGGCTCGGCGCCCTCCTCGTGCAGCACGGCGGCGAACGCGGCCCCGGCCAGCAGCGGCGCCAGCTGCCGGGTGGTCGCCGGCTCGCGCACCTCGGGGAAGCGCAGCCGGCGGGACTGCTTGCCGGCCTCCCGGGCGGTGGCCCGCCACTTGGCGAGCGCCTTGGCGCCCCGGTCGCCCTTCCACTGCGTGATGCAGCGCGAGGCGGCCCACGGGACGATCACGTCCACGCCGACCTCGGTCATGGTCTCCACCGCGAGCTCGCCGCGGTCGCCCTTGGGCAGCGCCTGGACGACGACGATCCGCGGCGCCGGCTCGGGCTCCCGGCGGACGGCGGCCACCGTGACGTCGATCGCGTCCTTGCCGAGCACCGCGGCGACCGTCCCGTCCACCCCGAGGCCCAGCCCGTCGGCGAGGGTCACCGCCTCGCCGGCCGCCAGCCGCTTCACCGCGGCCGCGTGCCGCCCCTCCGGCCCGTCGAGGCGCACCACGGAACCGGGCGCGGCGGCGGCGATCCGCTCGGTCTCGACGACGAAGACGGGGGCGGTCATGCGGGGAACCTCCGGGGGGTGGGGCGGATCGGGAACGCGAAAGGGGCGCCGGGCGAACCCGGCACCCCCGCGCGGACGGCCAGGGCCTAGGGCCTTCGACGGCCCGGGCCAGGGCCTAGCGGCCGTTGAACGCGTCCTTGAGGCGCGAGAACAGGCCCTGCTGGCCCGGCGCGAACTGGCCGGACGGCCGCTCCTCGCCGCGCAGCACCGCGAGCCGGCGCAGCAGCTCCTCCTGCTCGGGGTCGAGCTTGGTGGGCGTCTGCACCTCGACATGCACTATCAGGTCGCCCCGGCCGCCGCCGCGCAGGTGCGTGATGCCGCGGCCGTGCAGCGGGATCGACTGGCCGGACTGGGTGCCGGGCCGGATGTCGACCTCCTCCAGCCCGTCCAGGGTCTGCAGCGGCACCTGGGTGCCGAGGGACGCGGCCGTCATCGGGATGGTGACGGTGCAGTGCAGGTCGTCCCCGCGCCGCTGGAAGACGGTGTGGGTGGTCTCGGCGATCTCGACGTACAGGTCGCCGGCCGGGCCGCCGCCGGGGCCGACCTCGCCCTCGCCGGCCAGCTGGATCCGGGTGCCGTTGTCGACACCGGCCGGGATCTTGACGGTCAGGGTGCGCCGGGCGCGGACCCGGCCGTCGCCGGCGCACTCCGGGCACGGGGTCGGCACGACGGTGCCGAAGCCCTGGCACTGCGGGCAGGGCCGGGAGGTCATGACCTGGCCCAGGAACGACCGGGTGACCTGGGAGACCTCGCCCCTGCCGCGACACATGTCGCAGGTCTGCGCGGAGGTGCCGGGGGCCGCGCCCTCGCCGCTGCACGTGGTGCAGGTGACGGCGGTGTCGACCTGGAGTTCCTTGGTGGTGCCGAAGGCGGCCTCCTCCAGGGTGATCTCCAGCCGGATCATGGCGTCCTGGCCGCGCCGGGTGCGCGAGCGCGGGCCGCGCTGGCCGGCCGCGGCGCCGAAGAAGGCGTCCATGATGTCGGAGAAGCCGAATCCGGCCGCGCCCGCGCCGAAGCCGCCCGCGCCCCCGCCGCCCGGCGAGAGCGGGTCACCGCCGAGGTCGTAGACCTGGCGCTTCTGCGGGTCGGAGAGCACCTCGTAAGCGGCGTTGATCTCCTTGAACCGCTCCTGCGTCTTCGGGTCCGGGTTGACGTCCGGGTGCAGTTCGCGTGCCAGGCGCCGGAAGGCCTTCTTGATCTCGTCCTGCCCCGCATCCCGTCGGACGCCGAGTACCGCGTAGTAGTCCGTGGCCACCAAATGCTCCGCTTGTTCCGCCTGTAGTAGTGCTGCGACTGGACACCGCCGTCAGAGGTTCCGACGGCGGCCTGTGCTACGACTCGGCCAGGATCTGGCCCACGTACCGCGCCACCGCACGCACCGCCCCCATTGTGCCCGGATAGTCCATCCGGGTCGGACCGATCACACCCAGTTTGGCCACGCTCTCGTCGCCCGAACCGTAACCGACCGACACCACCGAGGTGGAATTCAGCCCCTCGTAGGCGATCTCCCGCCCGATCCGGACCGTCATCGCGGCGTCCGCCGTCTCACCCAGGAGGCGGAGCAGGACGACCTGCTCCTCCAGGGCTTCCAGCACCGGCTGGATGGTCAGGGGGAAGTCGTGCCCGAAGCGGGTCAGGTTGGCCGTGCCGGCCAGCATGATCCGCTCCTCGTTCTGCTCGGCGAGCGCTTCGAACAGCGTCGCCAGGACCGTGCTGACGGTCGGGCGGTCCGGCGGCTCGAAACCCGCCGGGAGCTCCTCCAGGAACCCCGGCACGTCCGGCAGCCGCTGGCCGACGGCCCGCGCGTTGATCCGGGCCCGCAGGTCCGCCAGGACCGTCTCGCCGACCGGGCCCGGGCAGTCGACCATCCGCTGCTCGACCCGGCCGGTGTTGGTGATCAGGACCAGCATCACCTTGGTCGGGGCCAGCGCCACCAGCTCGATGTGCCGGACGGTGGACCGTGACAGCGAGGGGTACTGCACCACCGCGACCTGCCGGGTGAGCTGGGCGAGCAGCCGCACCGTCCGCATGACCACGTCGTCCAGGTCGACGGCGCCGTCCAGGAAGTGCCGGATCGCCCGGCGCTCGGGGGCGCTCATCGGCTTGACCTCGGCGAGCTTGTCGACGAACAGGCGGTACCCCTTGTCGGTGGGGATGCGCCCGGCGCTGGTGTGCGGCTGGTGGATGTAGCCCTCCTCCTCCAGCGCCGCCATGTCGTTGCGCACGGTCGCCGGGGAGACTCCGAGGTTGTGCCGCTCCACCAGGGCCTTGGAGCCGACCGGCTCCTCGGTGCCCACGTAGTCCTGGACGATCGCGCGGAGCACGGCGAGCTTGCGGTCGTCCAGCTGGCGAACCTCACCGGCCATGGGGCACACACCTCCGTCTTCGCACGTTGTCCGTTCGTGTCACGCATGCTGCTGCCCGCTCCGGGAGGATCCCGGCTCCGGCACCCGCTTTGGCACTCTGAACCTGTGAGTGCCAAAACCGTACCTGCCAGTGTAAGGCCCGGGCCCAACGGCAGGAACGGCCCGGCCGGAGTGATCCTGCCCGCAGTTCCCGGCGCGGGGGTGGTGCCGTGGGGCCGTCCGGGTGGCAGCATCGAAGACGACGGCGAATGGAGGAGCAAGCGATGTCGAGCTCGGGCCAGCACACCCGTTTCGCGCCCGACCGCGGCCTGACCGGCCGCATGGTCGTGACCATGTTCGTGATCGGGCTGCTGTACGTCGGTTTCACCGGTCTGCTGATCGTGCTGCTGCGCGGCGCCTGGCCACTGATCGTCCTGATCTCCGGCGGGCTGTTCGTGGCCCAGTTCTGGTTCAGCGACAAGATCACCGAACGGGCGATGGGCGCCCACCAGGTGACCCCTGAGCAGTACCCGCAACTGCACGGCACCATCGACCGGCTCTGCGCGCTGGCCGACATGCCCAAACCCCGGGTGGCGGTCGCCGACAACGACATGCCGAACGCCTTCGCCACCGGCCGCAACCCGCAGAACGCCGTGGTGTGCGTCACCACCGGCCTGCTGCGCCGACTGGAACCCGAGGAACTGGAGGGCGTCCTCGCCCACGAGCTGTCCCACGTCGCCCACCGGGACGTCGCGGTGATGACCATCGCCGGCTTCCTCGGCGTCCTCGCCGGGGCCATGACCCGGATCGCCATGTACGGCGGGTTCATGGGCGGCAACCGCAACAACAACGACCAGAACGCGGCCATCGTCGCCCTGGTCATCCCGCTGGTGTCGATGCTCGTCTACGCCATCAGCTTCCTGCTCACCCGGCTCCTGTCCCGCTACCGGGAACTCGCCGCCGACCGCGCCGCCGCCCAGCTCACCGGCCGGCCCAGCGCCCTCGCCTCCGCGCTCACCAAGGTCACCGGCCAGATCGCCGCCATCCCCAGCAAGGACCTGCGCCAGGCACAGCCCTACAACGCCTTCTACTTCGCCCCCGCGCTGAGCGCCCGGGAGACCGCCTCGCAGCTGTTCTCCACCCACCCGACGCTGGAAAAGCGGCTCGCGGAGCTGGCGAAGATCTCCGAGCAGCTCGGCCGCTGAGGCCCCGGCCCCAGCCGCCTTCCTGCGGCCCTCCCGACTCCTCCCGACTCCCTCCTCCGAAAGGACCGCCGTGGGAATCCTGGACACCCTGTTCGGGCGCACCAAGCCCGTCAAGCCCGACCTCGACCAGCTGTTCGGCGTCCCGTCCGCCGCTCTCACCCTGGAGGCCGCGGCCGGGTTCACCCCCACCGGGCTCGGCTCGGTCTGCTTCGCCGCCGTCGAGGGCGCGGCCTTCGGCCAGGTCGAACAGCAGGTGCGGGCGCTGCTCGACGCCGACACCGAGCGCGGCGGCGTCCCGGTGGAGGCCTCCAAGGACGGCTACGGCTACTCCTGGCTGCTCGCCCGGCACACCCCCGAGGAACTGCCGGACCTGGTCAACGACCTGCACGCGGTCAACAGCGAGCTGGAGGCGAACGGCTTCGGACCGCAGCTGCTCTGCTCGCTGGTCGGCTTCCGCAACCCGGACGGGCAGTCGCTGGCCCTGGTCTACCTCTACAAGCGCGGCACCTTCTACCCCTTCGCCCCGATGCCCGGCGGCGGGGAGCGGCGCAACAGCCCGCTGGAGCTCCAGGTCAACGCGATGCTCGGGAACGACCTCCGGCTGGAGAAGGACCTCAGCCGCTGGTTCCCGGTCTGGGGCGCGCCGGGCCTCTGACGGTCCGTCCGTATAGTCGCTTTCATGCGCAGCCGCCAGTACGGACCCGACCTGACCCCGCCGTGGAAGAAGCAGCAGCCCGCCCCGGAGGTGACCGCCGAACGGGACCTGGTGGTGGAGGAGGCCGCCACCGGCTTCTGCGGCGCGGTGGTGCGCTGCGAGAAGACCGCCGAGGGCTTCACCGTCACCCTGGAGGACCGCTTCGGCAAGCTCCGGGTGTTCCCGCTGGTGCCGCGCGGCTTCCTGCTGGAGGGCCGGACGGTCACCCTGGTGCGCCCGGCCGGCCCCGCCCCCTCCCGTACGCCGGGCCGCACCGCCTCCGGCTCGGTCGCCGTCCCCGGCGCCCGGGCCCGGGTCGCCCGCGAGTCGCGGATCTACGTCGAGGGCCGGCACGACGCCGAACTGGTCGAGCGGGTCTGGGGCGACGACCTGCGGATCGAGGGCGTGGTCGTCGAGTACCTGGAGGGCGTGGACGACCTGCCCGCGATCGTCGCCGACTTCGCCCCCGGCCCGGGCCGGCGCCTCGGCGTCCTGGTCGACCACCTGCTCCCCGGCACCAAGGAGCACCGCATCGCCGCCCAGGTCACCGGCGACGCCGTCCTGGTCGTCGGCCACCCCTACATCGACATCTGGCAGGCCGTGAAGCCCGCCTCCGTCGGCATCGCCGGCTGGCCCGCCGTCCCGCGCGGCGAGGAGTGGAAGGAGGGCGTCTGCCGCCGCCTCGGCTGGCCGGTGAACACCCCCGCCGCCTGGAAGCGGATCCTCTCCACGGTGGACAGCTACAAGGACCTGGAGCCGGAACTGCTGGGCAAGGTCGAGGAGCTGATCGACTTCGTGACGGTTCCGGAGTGAGGCCGATCAGACGTACTGCTGAAAGTCCGTGGTGTCCAGATCGATCTCGAGCAGGCCGACGGGGACGGGCTCGCCGAACTTGCTGGTCCGCTCGGACATATACCTCGGGAGGCCGGACCCGGGATCCCTGCCCAACTCGGTCAACAGCACGCAGACCCCCTTGATCGGGTCCACGATCAGGTACGCGGGGACGGAGCCCTCGGCGTAGAGCTCCCGCTTGGTCCGGTAATCACGATCGACGCTGGTCTTCGACACCACCTCGACCACCAGGGTGACGGCGGGCGACGGCAGCAGTCGTCCGTGCTCCTGGACCGCCCCGCGTTCGAAGACGACCAGGTCGGGCTGGGGTTCGCTCGCCTGGCCGGGGATCCCCAGGTCCTGGGTCGTGAGGGGACGCCACCGACCGTACGGAAGCTGGTGCTGAATCGCCAGGACGATGAGGTTGTGGACCATGTCAGGCCCCGCCATCATCACGATTTCCCCCCTGATGAGTTCGGCCTTGATGCCTTCCGGCACCTCCAGGTTCTCGAAGATCCCGGTCATCCGATCATCGATGGCGGTCATCGCACGCTCCCTCCGACGGCTGACACCCACGGTAACGAATGTCAGTCCACCAGGTCACGTACGACCGCGTCGGCGAGCAGCCGGCCCTGGAGGGTGAGGACGGCGCGGCCCCCGGCGTACGGCCCGGCGGCGAGGAGGCCGTCGGCGAGGTGGCGGGCGGCGGCGTGGCGGCCGGTGTCGGTGAGGAGGGTGAGCGGGATGCCCTCGGCGAGGCGCAGTTCCAGCAGGATGCGCTCGACCCGGCGGTCCTCCTCGGCGAGCACCTCGCGGCCCAGGGCCGGGGTGCGGCCCTCGGCGAGGGCCTGGGCGTAGGCGGCGGGGTGCTTGGCGTTCCACCAGCGGACGCCGCCGACGTGGCTGTGCGCGCCCGGGCCGGCGCCCCACCAGTCGGCGCCGGTCCAGTACAGCTCGTTGTGGCGGCAGCGGCCCTCGGGGGTGGTGGCCCAGTTGGAGACCTCGTACCAGGTGTAGCCGGCGGCGCTGAGGGCCTGTTCGGCGATGAGGTAGCGGTCGGCGTGCACGTCGTCGTCGATCATCGGCAGTTCGCCGCGCTTGACCCGGGCGGCGAGCTTGGTGCCGTCCTCGACGATCAGGGAGTACGCCGAGACGTGGTCGGGCCCGGCGCCGATGGCGGCGTCCAGGGAGGCACGCCAGTCGTCGTCGGACTCGCCGGGGGTGCCGTAGATGAGGTCCAGGTTGACGTGGTCGAAGCCGGCGGCGCGGGCCTCGGCGACGCAGGCCTCGGGGCGGCCCGGGGTGTGGTGGCGGTCGAGCAGCTTCAGGACGTGCGGGCGGGCGCTCTGCATGCCGAAGGAGATCCGGTTGTAGCCGCCCTCGCGCAGTTCGGCCAGGTAGGCCGGGTCGACGGACTCCGGGTTGGCCTCCGTGGTGACCTCGGCGCCGTCGGCGAGCCCGAACTCCTCGCGCAGCGCGGCCAGCATCTTCACCAGGTCGCGGGCGGGCAGCAGGGTGGGGGTGCCGCCGCCGAGGAAGACGGTCTGCACCGGCAGGTCGACCGGGCCGAGGACCTGGCGGGCCAGCCGGATCTCGGCGACCACGTTGTCCGCGTAGGTCTCCTGGGAGGCGACCGCCCCGGAGGAGCGCAGCTCGGTGGCGGTGTAGGTGTTGAAGTCGCAGTAGCCGCAGCGGCTGGCGCAGTAGGGCACGTGCAGGTAGAAGCCGAACGGCCGCTGACCGAGTCCGGTGCGGGCGGATGCGGGCAGGGAACCGTCGGACGGCACCGGTTCGCCGTCGGGGAGTGCGGAGGGCATGACCCCATTGTCCCGTACGGCTCACCCGAACCGGTGAGCCGTACGGGGGCGGGGCCGGTCAGGCCTCGTTGGCGCCCGCGTACATCGCGGTGACGGCGTCCGCGTAGGTCCGCTCGACCACCGGGCGCTTGATCTTCAGGCTCGGGGTGAGCTCACCGTGCTCGATGTCGAGATCGCGCGGCAGCAGGTGGAACTTCTTGATCGTCTGCCAGCGCTGGAGGTCGGCGTTGAGCCGCTTGACGAAGCCCTCGATCAGCTGGTGCACCTGCGGGTCGGCGGTCACCTCGGCGTAGGACTTGCCCTGCAGCCCGTGCTCGGCGGCCCACGGCATGATGACCGCCTCGTCCAGGCCGATCAGCGCGGTGCAGAAGTTGCGGCCGTTGCCGATCACGAGGATGTTGCTGACGAACGGGCAGACCGCCTTGAACCTGCCCTCGACCTCGCTGGGCGCGACGTACTTGCCGCCGGAGGTCTTGAACAGGTCCTTCTTGCGGTCGGTGATCCGCAGGAAGCCGTCGGGACCGAGCTCACCGATGTCCTCGGTGTGGAACCAGCCGTCGGCCTCCAGCACCTCGGCGGTCTTCTCGGGCAGGTCGTGGTAGCCGCGCATGACGCCGGGGCCGCGCAGCAGGATCTCGCCGTCCTCGGCGATCCGGACCTCGGTGCCGGGCAGCGGGCGGCCCACGGTGCCGATCCGGATGTCCTCCTCACGGTTGACGCAGGAGCCGGCGCTGGTCTCGCTGAGGCCATAGCCCTCCAGGATCGGCACGCCGGCGCCGAGGAAGAAGTAGCCGATCTCGGGCGCGAGCGCGGCGCTGCCGGAGACGGCGCCGCGCAGCCGGCCGCCGAAGGCCGCGCGGATCTTGGCGTAGACCAGCTTGTCGGCCAGGCCGTGCTGGAGCCTGAGGCCCAGCGGGGCGGTGCCGGCGCCGGTGGCGATCCGGCTCTCCTGGACGGCGCGGGCGTGCTCGCGGGCGACCTTGGCGGCCCACCGGAAGATCTTGTACTTGGCGCCGCCCTCGGCCCGGGCCCGGCCGGCGATGCCGTTGTAGACCTTCTCGAAGATGCGCGGCGCCGAGGCCATCACGGTCGGCCGGATGACCGGCAGGTTGTGGATGATCCGGTCGACCCGGCCGTCCACGGCCATCACGTGGCCGGTGGCGATCTGACCGGAGATCAGCGTCTTGCCGAACACGTGCGACAGCGGCAGCCACATGAACTGGACGTCGTCGGAGCGCAGCAGCCCGCTGGCCTCCTGGGCGCGGGCCTCGTACGCCCAGCAGTCGTGCACCAGGCGCACGCCCTTGGGGCGGCCGGTGGTGCCCGAGGTGTAGATGAGGGTGGCCAGCTGCTCCTTGTCGAGCGCGGCGACGGTCTTCTCGACCACGTCCGGGTGCTGCTCCAGGTACTCGGCGCCGCGCTGCTCCAGCTCTGCGAGGGTGAGCACCGTGAGGGCGTTCAGGCCCTCGGCCCCGGGGGTACCAGTGCCGGGGGCCTCGGCGGCGCCGGCCTCGGGGGCGTCGAACAGGATGACGGTCCGCAGCTCGGGCAGCTGTCCGAGCTGGCCGACGGCCTTGGCGAGTTGGGCGGAGTTCTCCGCGAACAGCGCCCTGGAACCGGAGTTGGAGAGGATGAACGCGGTCTCATCGGCGTTGGTGCTGGGATAGACGGTCGTGGTGGCGGCACCCGCGCACATGTTCCCGAGGTCGGCGATGATCCATTCGAGCCGGGTGGAGGAGGCGAGCGCCACCCGGTCCTCCGGCTGGATGCCGAGCGCCATCAGGCCGGCGGCCACCGCCCTGACCCGGGCCGCGGTCTGCGCCCAGGTGAGCGAGCGCCACTGCTCGGCGCCCGGGGCGCTGTCCGCGGCGTGCTCGTCGACCGGGGCCGGGTAGCGGTAGGCCTCGGTGTTCGGGGTGGCGGCGACCCGCTCCAGGAAGAGGTGGGCGACGGAGGCGGGACGCCCGGCGACCAAGTCGGCACTGCCGGAGTCGATCAGGGACTGCGCGGAACTCAACGAGGACCTCCGGGGGCGGGTGGCCGTCTGAGGGATGGTTTCGGCGCCCGTGGGGGCGGCCGCCGGGCCCCCGGTCAACCCGGGCGATACCGGCGAGTAACAAGGGGGCAATCAGCAGCCTAGGGGGAAACCGGTCATTCCGTAAGAGGGCGGGGCCCGGCCGGCACACCGCCGCGCCACCGGTGCCCGACGACGACTCCGCCCGCGCCCCGGTGAACCCGGGCAATCGGGCCCGCCGTACGGTTCGGCAAAGGACTGGGCAAACCTGCGATCCACAACTCGTGAATCTCCTGTACGAGTCCACCAAAGAACGAGAATCGGGATGCGAATCCACCCGTCGACGACAAGAGTGTGCCAGTGCTGATCAGACTCCTCAGGGCGTACCTGCGCCCGTACTCCCGACCGATCGCGCTGCTCGTGGGGCTCCAACTGGTGTCCACCCTGGCGGCGCTCTACCTGCCGACGCTCAACGCCGACATCATCGACGACGGCGTGGTCAAGGGCGACACCGGCTACATCCTGCGCGTGGGCGGGGTGATGATCGGCATCACCCTGGTCCAGGCGCTCTGCTCGATCGGCGCCGTCTACTACGGCTCCAAGACCGCCATGGCCTTCGGCCGGGACGTCCGCGCCGCCGTCTTCGACCGGGTGCAGAGCTTCTCCTCCCGCGAGGTCGGCCAGTTCGGCGCCCCCTCGCTGATCACCCGGACCACCAACGACGTCCAACAGGTCCAGATGCTGGCCCTGATGAGCTTCACGCTCATGGTGGCCGCCCCGATCATGTGCGTCGGCGGCATCATCATGGCCCTCAACCAGGACGTGCCGCTGTCCGGCCTGCTGCTCGCCGTCATCCCGCTGCTCGGCGCCGTCGTCGTCCTCCTCGTCCGCTCGCTGCGCCCCAAGTTCCGCAGCATGCAGACCCGGATCGACACGGTGAACCGGGTCCTGCGCGAGCAGATCACCGGCATCCGGGTCATCCGCGCCTTCGTCAAGGACGACCACGAGCAGGCCCGCTTCGCCAAGGCCAACGGGGACCTCACCGACACCGCCCTCCAGGTCGGCCGGCTGATGTCGTTCATGTTCCCGGCCGTGATGCTGGTCGTGAACGTCTCCAGCGTCGCCGTGCTCTGGTTCGGCGCCCACCGGATCGACAACGGCGGCATGCAGATCGGCGCGCTCACCGCCTTCCTCTCCTACCTGATGCAGATCCTCATGAGCGTCATGATGGCCACCTTCATGTTCATGATGGTGCCGCGCGCCGAGGTCTGCGCCGAGCGCATCGAGGAGGTCCTCGGCACCTCCTCCAGCGTCGTCCCGCCCGCCGCGCCGATCACCGAGGTGCTGCGCCGCGGCAACCTGGAACTGCGCGACGTCGACTTCCGCTACCCCGGCGCCGAGGCCTCGGTGCTGCGCGGCATCGCCATCACCGCCCGCCCCGGCGAGACCACCGCCGTCATCGGCTCCACCGGCAGCGGCAAGTCCACCCTGCTCGGGCTCGTGCCCCGGCTCTTCGACGCCACCTCCGGCCAGGTCCTGCTCGACGGCGTCGACGTGCGCGAACTCGCCCCCGAGGCGATCGCCGAGAGCGTCGGCCTCGTCCCGCAGAAGCCCTACCTGTTCTCCGGCACCGTCGCCAGCAACCTCCGCTACGGCCGGCCCGACGCCACCGACGAGGAACTCTGGCACGCCCTGGAGATCGCCCAGGCCAAGGACTTCGTCCAGGAACTGGCCGAAGGCCTGGACGCCCCCATCGCCCAGGGCGGCGGCAACGTCTCCGGCGGCCAGCGCCAGCGCCTGGCCATCGCCCGGGCCCTGGTCCGCCGGCCCGACGTCTACCTGTTCGACGACTCCTTCTCCGCGCTCGACTACGCCACCGACGCCAGGCTGCGCAAGGCCCTCGCCCGCGAGACCTCCGACGCCACCGTGCTGATCGTCGCCCAGCGCGTCTCCACCATCCGCGACGCCGACCGGATCATCGTCCTCGACGAAGGCGCGGTCGTCGGCACCGGCACCCACCACGAACTGATGGCCGACAACCCGACGTACCGGGAGATCGTGCTCTCCCAGCTCACCGAGCAGGAGGCGGCGTGACCACCCCCGGCAAGCCCGACGCGGACACCAGGACCGCGGACACCGCGACAGCCGACCCCGAGGCCGCGGACCCCGGAACCACGGACACCAGAACCGCGGACCCCGCGGAGCCCGACCCGGACACCAGGACCGCGGACCCCGCCGACGAACTGCCCAGCGACTCGCAGGCCGCCGCCGCCCGCCGCGGCCCCGCCGGACCGGGCCGCTTCATGGGCGGCCAGGGCACCGAGAAGTCCATGGACTTCAAGGGCTCCGGCAAACGACTGCTCTCCCTGCTGCGCCCCGAACGCAACCTGATCTCCGGCGTGCTGGCCCTCGGCGTGCTCAGCATCGGCTGCGCCGTCACCGGCCCCAAGGTCCTCGGCAACGCCACCGACCTGATCTTCGCCGGCGTCGTCGGCGCCCGCTTCGAACCCGGCACCTCCAAGGCGCAGATCGTCGAAGGGCTGCGCGCCCACGGCGAGGGCGGCGTCGCCGGCCTGCTCTCCTCAGTGGACTTCACCCCCGGCCAGGGCATGGACTTCGGCGCCATCGGCACCGTCCTGCTCTGGGTGCTGGTCATCTACCTCGCCTCCGCCCTGTTCGGCATCGTCCAGGGCCGGCTGGCCACCGCGGCGATCCAGCGGGCCGGCTACCGGCTGCGCCAGGACGTCGAGGCCAAACTCGCCCGGCTGCCGCTCAGTTACTTCGACAAGCAGCCGCGCGGCGAGGTGCTCAGCCGGGTCACCAACGACATCGACAACATCAGCCAGTCCATGCAGCAGACCATGGGACAGGTCGTCAACTCGCTGCTCACCGTGGTCGGCGTGCTGGCGATGATGTTCTGGATCTCCCCGCTGCTGGCGACGATCGCCCTGGTCTCGGTGCCGCTGTCGGTGGTCGTCGCCGCCAAGGTCGGCAAGCGGGCGCAGCCCCAGTTCGTCCAGCAGTGGAAGTCCACCGGCCAACTCAACGCGCACATCGAGGAGATGTACACCGGCCACACCCTGGTCAAGGTGTTCGGCCGCCAGCGCGAGTCCGCCGAGACCTTCCGCGAGCACAACGAGGCGCTGTACACCTCCAGCTTCCGGGCGCAGTTCATCTCCGGAATCATCCAGCCCGCGATGATGCTCATCGGCAACCTGCAGTACGTGCTGGTCGCGGTCGTCGGCGGCCTGCGGGTGGCCAGCGGCGCGCTGTCCATCGGCGACGTGCAGGCGTTCATCCAGTACTCGCGGCAGTTCAGCCAGCCGCTCACCCAGGTCGCCAGCATGGCCAACCTGGTGCAGTCCGGGGTCGCCTCCGCCGAGCGCGTCTTCGAACTGCTGGACGCCCCCGAGCAGACCCCCGAGCCGGCCGTGTCCGAGCGGCCCGACACCATCCACGGCCGGGTCGCCTTCCAGGACGTGTCCTTCCGCTACGACCCCGAGAAGCCGCTCATCGAGGACCTCTCGCTCAAGGTCGAACCCGGCCAGACCGTCGCCATCGTCGGCCCCACCGGCGCCGGCAAGACCACCCTGGTCAACCTCCTGATGCGGTTCTACGAAGTCAGCTCCGGGCGGATCACCCTCGACGGGGTCGACGTCTCCGCGATGTCCCGCGAGGAACTGCGCTCCGGCATCGGCATGGTGCTCCAGGACACCTGGCTGTTCGGCGGCACCATCGCCGACAACATCGCCTACGGCGCCCAGGGAGCCACCCGCGAGCAGGTCGTCGAGGCCGCCAAGGCCGCCCACGTCGACCGCTTCGTGCGCACCCTGCCGGACGGCTACGACACCGTCATCGACGACGACGGCGCCGGGGTCAGCGCGGGCGAGAAGCAGCTGATCACCATCGCCCGGGCGTTCCTCGCCCAGCCGTCGATCCTCGTCCTGGACGAGGCGACCAGCTCCGTCGACACCCGCACCGAGGTGCTGATCCAGCGGGCCATGGCCCGGCTGCGCACCGGCCGCACCAGCTTCGTGATCGCGCACCGGCTCTCCACCATCCGGGACGCCGACGTGATCCTGGTGATGGAGAACGGCTCGATCGTCGAACAGGGCTCGCACGACGAGCTGATCGCCGCGGACGGCGCCTACGCGCGACTGTACCAGGCGCAGTTCGCGGAGGCCGTGGCCGAGGTGGACTGACCGTCGCACACCGCGTGCCGAGCCGGGGCGGACAACCGCCCCGGCTCCTCGTCCGCGGCGCGCCGCGATGGCCCGCTCCGGCGGGGAGAACGAGGAGGGGCCCGGGCGGTTGTCCGCCCGGGCCCCTCTCACGCGCCTGTGGTTACTTCTTTTCCTTCGGCGCCTCGGCGTCGGTGGACAGCGCGGCGATGAAGGCCTCCTGCGGGACCTCCACGCGGCCGACCATCTTCATCCGCTTCTTGCCTTCCTTCTGCTTCTCCAGCAGCTTGCGCTTACGCGAGATGTCACCGCCGTAGCACTTGGCGAGGACGTCCTTGCGGATCGCGCGGACCGTCTCACGGGCGATCACCCGGGAGCCGATGGCCGCCTGGATCGGCACCTCGAACTGCTGGCGCGGGATCAGCTTCTGCAGCTTGCCCGCCATCATCACGCCGTAGCCGTAGGCCTTGTCCTTGTGCACGATCGCGGAGAAGGCGTCCACCGCGTCGCCGTGCAGCAGGATGTCGACCTTCACCAGCTGGGCGGACTGCTCGCCGATGGGCTCGTAGTCGAGCGAGGCGTAGCCGCGGGTCTTGGACTTCAGCTGGTCGAAGAAGTCGAAGACGATCTCGGCGAGCGGCAGGGTGTAGCGCAGCTCGACCCGGTCCTCGGACAGGTAGTCCATGCCCTGGAGGTTGCCGCGGCGGGACTGGCAGAGCTCCATGATCGCGCCGACGAACTCGTTGGGCGCCAGGATGGTGCCGCGCACGACCGGCTCGTACACCTCGGCGAGCTTGCCGGTCGGGAACTCGCTCGGGTTGGTGACGGTGTGCTCGGTGCCGTCCTCCATGATCACCCGGTAGACCACGTTCGGGGCGGTGGAGATCAGGTCGAGGTTGAACTCGCGCTCCAGGCGCTCCCGGATGATCTCCAGGTGCAGCAGGCCGAGGAAGCCGCAGCGGTAGCCGAAGCCGAGCGCGACCGAGGTCTCCGGCTCGTACACCAGCGCGGCGTCGTTCAGCCGCAGCTTGTCCAGGGCGTCGCGCAGCAGCGGGTAGTCCGAGCCGTCCAGCGGGTACAGGCCGGAGAACACCATCGGGCGCGGCTCCTTGTAGCCGCCCAGCGCCTCGGTCGCACCCTTGTGCATCGAGGTGATGGTGTCACCGACCTTGGACTGCCGGACGTCCTTCACGCCGGTGATGATGTAGCCCACCTCGCCGACGCCCAGGCCGTCGGCGACCTTCGGCTCGGGCGAGATGACGCCGATCTCCAGCAGCTCGTGGGTGGCGCCGGTGGACATCATCGCGATCCGCTCGCGCTTGGTGAGCTGCCCGTCCACGACACGCACGTAGGTGACCACGCCGCGGTAGGAGTCGTACACCGAGTCGAAGATCATCGCGCGGGCCGGGGCGTCCTTGACGCCGACCGGGGCCGGGACGGTGTTGACGATGTGGTCCAGCAGGTCCTCGACGCCGAGGCCGGTCTTGGCGCTGACCTGCAGCACGTCCGAGGGGTCGCAGCCGATGATGTGCGCGATCTCCGCCGCGTACTTCTCCGGCTGGGCGGCCGGCAGGTCGATCTTGTTCAGCACCGGGACGATCGTGAGGTCGTTCTCCAGCGCCAGGTACAGGTTGGCGAGGGTCTGCGCCTCGATGCCCTGGGCCGCGTCGACCACCAGGATGGTGCCCTCGCAGGCCGCGAGGGAGCGGGACACCTCGTACGTGAAGTCCACGTGGCCGGGGGTGTCGATCATGTTGAGGATGTGCGTCGTCCCGGCACTCGGACCGGTGTTCGGCGCCCACGGGAGGCGGACCGCCTGCGACTTGATGGTGATGCCGCGCTCGCGCTCGATGTCCATGCGGTCGAGGTACTGGGCGCGCATCTGCCGCGGGTCGACGACGCCCGTGATCTGCAGCATCCGGTCTGCGAGCGTCGACTTGCCGTGGTCGATGTGGGCGATGATGCAGAAGTTGCGGATCAGCGCCGGGTCGGTACGGCTGGGCTCTGGCACATTGCTGGGGGTCGCGGGCACCTTGGTCCGATTCTCCGTTGGTCCGGGGCCGGGGGTGTCCTGGTCATCGCTGACCGGTTTTCCCGGGGACCGGACAGTCTCGTCCGATCGAAATAGTTCCTCCCATCCTCCCACGACCACGGCGCGAGCCGCCGTTCGGTCCGCCCGGACCTTCTCCGGGCCCGCGCCAGGCGGCAGGATGGCACCCCGTGATCCTCGAAAGCGCACTGCTCGACGTCCTGCCCGGCCAGGAGGACGAGTTCCTCGCCGCCTTCGCCGAGGCCCGGCCCCTGATCGCCGTCCAGCAGGGCTTCCGCTCCCTGCGACTGCGGCGCTGCCTCGACGAAGGACGCGGCTCGCGATTCCTCCTCCAGGTGGAATGGGAGACGCTCACGGACCACACCGAGGGCTTCCGCGGCTCCGCCGAGTACCGGCGCTGGCGGGAGCTGCTGCACCGCTTCTACCGGCCGTTCCCGGAGGTCGAGCACTACGGGGAGCCGGTGCTCAGTGCGTAGGCGACCCACTGCGGGGCCGGGCGCCCGGTTTGGGGCGGGTGGCGGGCCCCTGGTAGCGTGGGCTGCTGCACCTGGCCCCGGCATGCCCTCTCAGCTGCCCGGTGGCCGCGCGGTGCAGCCCGTTCAATCCTTTTAGACAAGACTGAGGCTCCTTCGTGGCGAACATCAAGTCCCAGATCAAGCGCAACAAGACCAACGAGAAGGCGCGCCTGCGCAACAAGGCCGTCAAGTCCTCGCTGAAGACCGCCCTGCGCAAGGCCCGTGAGGCCGCTGCCGCCGGCGAGACCGAGAAGGCCACCGTGCTGGCCCGCGCCGCCTCCAAGGCGCTGGACAAGGCCGTGAGCAAGGGCGTCATCCACGCCAACCAGGCCGCCAACAAGAAGTCGGCCATCACCAAGCGCGTCAACGCGGCCGTCCAGGCCTGACGCCTCGGGGGCCTCGGCCCCCACCGCCTCGGGACGGACCCGGCCCTCTACCCGGACCCCTGAGGCGCGCGAGACTCGCACCGCACGCGGCCTGCGTTCGCCACGCGGGTGCGGTGTACGAAGCAGTACGACAGGCGCCGTAGTCGGCCTCTCCCCAGAGGCCCACTGCGGCGCCTGTCGCGTTCCGTGGCCCGGCCGCTCGTCGTCGACCGGTCACGCGCGAGCGGGGCTCCGGACGGCGCTGCGGGCCGACGCCGGGGAGGCCGTCCGCTCGATGGGCGCGTAGGCGGTGGCGGGCGGGTCCGGTTCGGTGACCGGGCAAGCGGGTAGCCGGGTCCGGCTCGGGTCCGGCTCGGTGGCCGCGCCGCCGCTAGTACGCCGGGCGGGACCCGGCCCGGGCCGCCCGGGCGACGGCCACCACCGCGCGCTCCAGCGCGAAGGCCGGATCGTCCGAACCACCCTTGACGGCGGCGTCGGCCTGGGCGATCGCGGTCAGCGCGGTGGCCACCCCGTCGCCCGTCCAGCCGCGCATCTGCTGGCGCACCCGATCGACCTTCCACGGCGGCATGCCCAACTCGCGGGCCAGGTCGGCCGGACGCATGTTCCGCCCGGTGGTCGCCAACCGCCCGATGCTGCGCACGCCGGAGGCCAGCGCGTAGGTGATGCCGGTCGGCGGCTGGCCCACCGCCAGCGCCCAGCGCAGCCGCTCCAGCGCCTCCGCGGCCCGGCCGGTGACCGCCAGATCGGCCACCTCGAAGCCCGTCGCCTCGGCCCGGCCGCTGTAGTAGCGGGCCACCACCGTCTCGTCGATCGCGCCCTCGACGTCCGAGGTGAGCTGGCTGCACGCGGCCGCCAGCTCCCGCAGGTCGCTGCCGAGCGAGTCCAGCAGGGCCTGGCAGGCCTCCGGCGTCGCCGAGCGGCCCAGCGTACGGAACTCGCCCCGGACGAAGGCCAGCCGCTCGTTCGCCTTGGTCAGCTTCGCGCACGCCACCTCGCGACCGCCCGCCTTGCGCCCGGCGTCCAGCAGGCCCTTGCCCTTGGCACCGCCCGCGTGCGCCAACACCATGATCACTTCTTCGGCCGGCGCCTCGATGTACGCCTTGACCTCCTTCACCGAGTCGGCGGAGAGGTCCTGCGCGGCCCGCACCACGATCACCTTGCGCTCGGAGAACAGCGACGGCGTGGTCAGCTCGGCCAGGCTGCCCGGCTGCAGGCCGCCGGGCGGCAGATCCCGCACGTCGGTGTCCGGGTCCGCCGCCTTCGCCGCCGCCACCACCTGGGCGACCGCGCGGTCCAGCAGCAGCTCCTCCTGGCCGACCGCGAGGGTCAGCGGGGCGAGCAGGTCGTCGGGTGCACTCTTCCTGGCCATCGCCTACCAGCATCCCACGGGGCACGGACACTCCCGCCCGGGGCGACCCCGGCCCCCGGCCCTCCGGTCCTGCCTCTCCCGCCCGACCTGCCCGACCTGCCCGACCCGGCCTGCCGGACCCGACCTGCCCGACCGCGCCGGTCACCCGACCTGGACAATGGTCCGGTGACCGAGAACCACACCACCGACCTGCCGGACGTCAACGACCCGCACGCCCGGCAACTGCTCGTCCTGCCCGACCGCGACGCCGCTGAGGACGCCTCCGAGGAGCTCAGCGCCGCCCACCCCAACCTCGGCGAGCTCGACCTCGTCCGGGACGCCCTGGCCGGCGAGGACGACGCCGAGGACGCCCAGTGGCTGGTCGTCGTCGAGCCCCCGGAGGACGGCTGGACCCCGGCCCTGCTGCGCGCCCTGGACGCCATCGCCGTCGAGCACGAGGGCTGGCGCGAGGAAGGCTGACCCGGTCGGCCCTGCCAACAGCTCGCGCTTGATGGTCGAGTGCGACGCACCACCGCAGGTGCCCGTACTGCGGCGCGCTCCGGGCGGGGCCCGGAGCGCGCCGCAATCATTCTCCGGGCCCCGCCCCCCTCCCCTCCCCCCTCCCCACCCCTTTCCCTTCCCCACCCGATGGCTGGGAGGAGAGGAGGGCGGGGTCAGCCGGGCGGGGCTCGCGGGGTGTGCGGGCCCCGCCCGGTACGGGAGTCGGACGCTCCGTCCGCAGCGTGCGAGCGGGGCTTGCGCGCCTCGTGCGCCGCCTGCGGGTGCACGGACACCCCGAGGACGGCCGGCGAGCCACCCGTCACCGCGATGTCACCCACCCGATCGGTGCGCAGCACACTCGCGCCCAGCGCGCGCAGCCGGTCCACCGTCCGCACGGACGGATGCCCGTACGCGTTTCCCTCGCCGCACGAGATCAACGCCAGCCGGGGACGCAACACACCGGTCAAAGCCCAGTCCTGATGTGCCGATCCGTGGTGCGCCACCTTCAGGACGTCCACCCGCCCCAACCGGCCCAGCAGCGCCGACTGGGCAGGCGGTTCGAGGTCACCGAGCAACGCCATCCGCAGTCCGCCCGCCACCGTCACCACCAGCGCGACGCTCGCGTTGTTCGCCCCCGGCGCCTCGACAGCCGCCCCGGCGTCGGGCCAGACCACCTCCCAGGACAACCCCGGCCCCACCGAGCGCCGTTCACCGCGCCCCGCACGCAGCAGCGGGACTCCGGCACCGGCCGCCCAGCCCGCTACCCGGGCCGCCTCACCCGGTGGATCGTCCAGGGTCGTGCCCTCGATCGCTCCGACCCGGCGGCCCCGGACCACCCCCGGCACACCTTCGACGTGATCGGCGTGGAAGTGCGTCACCACCAACAGCGGCACTTCCGAGACACCCAGATCCCGCAGGCACCTGTCAGCGGCGTTCGGATCCGGCCCCGCGTCGACCACCACCGCGCTGTCCGGCGCACCGGCCGCGAGCACCAGCATGTCCCCTTGGCCCACGTCGCACATCACCATCCGCCACCCCGGCGGCGGCCAGCCGGTCGCGATCCGGGTGAGCTGCGGTGGCCGCAGCAGCACGGCCAGCAGGACCACGAGCAGGACCCCCGTCACCAGCGCCCGCACCCACCGCCGCCGAACGCGGACGGGCTTGCCGGACGGCACTCGCCGTGGCAGCAGGAGCGGCATCACCCAGCAGGCCGCCAGGGTGGCCAGCGCGACCGTCACCGTCCCGAACCACCCGCCCGGCCAGGAGACTTGGCTGCCCGGAAGTTCGGCACCGCGCCGCGCCACCAGGGCGAGCCAGCCGACCGGCACGCCGGCCGGCTCCGCGAGCAGGCGGGCCAGGTCCGGGAGGAGCGGCTGCAGCACGAGCACCCCGAAGCCGAGCAGGGTCGCCGGGGCCACCGCCAGTTCGGCCAGCAGGTTGCACGGGATCGCGACCAGGCTGACGTGCCCGGACAGCACCACCGTCACCGGCGCGCACAGGGCCTGGGCGGCGGCCGTCGCCGCCAGGGCACCCGCCAGGTGGTGCGGCCAGCGCCGGGACCGCAGCGCCTCGGCCCAGTGCGGCCCGAGGACGAGCAGCCCGGCCGTGGCGAGCACCGAGAGCAGGAATCCGAAGGAACGCGCCAGGAACGGGTCGAGCAGGACGAGCACCAGTACCGCCCCGGCGAGCGCCGGCACCGCCTGCCGGGGCCGGCCGGTGGCCAGCGCGAGCATGCCGATCAGCCCCGTCCCGGCCGCGCGCAGGACGCTGGGCTCCGGCCGGCAGACGGCGACGAAGGCCAGCGTCAGCGCCGTCCCGAGCAGCGCACTGGTGCGCAGCGAGAGCCCCAGCAGCGCGGCCAGCCCGCGCCGTTCCGGGGTGCCGGCCTGCCCCGGGGCGCCCAGCAGCGCGCCGAGGACGATCGCCAGGTTGGCCCCGCTCACCGCCACCAGGTGCACCAGGTCGGTGGCCCGGAAGGCGTCCTCAAGGTCGTCGGGCAGTCGCGAGGTGTCCCCCACGACCAGGCCCGGGAGCAGGCCGCGCGCGTCCGGCGGGAGCCCGTCGCTGGCCGTGCGCAGACCGGCACGCAGCCGCCCGGCGATCCGCTGCGGCAGGCTCGGCGGCGCGAGGTGCCGGGGCGGGCCGTGGACGACCAGCAGCGCCGCGCACTCGGTGTCGTAGCCGTCTCCTGCGGGCCGCACCTCGGCCTCCACCGCCAGCCGCTCCGACGGGAGCAGCCCCTGCCAGGGCCCGGATTCCGCGCCTCGGACCATGACGGTCACCGGGGTCCGCGTCCGGGTGCTCCGCCCGTCCGGCAGGAGCGTGACCCGGTCGGCCACCGCGTCGACGGTGAGGAGGGTCTGCCCGCCGGTGGTCCCGCCCCGGGCCGCGTGGGTCTTCGGGTCCCCGGCGACGGTCAGCTCGGCCTCCACCACCCGAGCGGGCTCGCCCGGGGACCGCGGCGGGGCGTGCTCGGCCGCTCGGACGAGCTCCGGCAGCGGCCCCCGGTGCAGATCGGCGGTGTGCAGCGGGGTCGCCACCGCGGCGGCGGCTCCGGTGAGCAGGACGGCGGCCAAGGTCACCGCCGCCGCGCGTCGGCGCAGGAGCGCGGGCCTGACGAGCAGCAGGACGGCCGCCGGCGCGGCGGCACCCGCCAGAACGAAGGCGAGGACGTCGTACCCCGGCTCCAGGCCGAGGAGCGCGGCCGTCACCACCCAGGCCGAGACGGCGGGAAGCAGCAGCCGGAAGTCGGCACCGGTGGAGCGGTTCGGCAGGTTCGGTTCGGTGGTGGCGGGCATGGCGGTACCTCCCTTCGACGGGTGGCGGCGACGGACGAACGACGACGGACCATGACGGATGGGCGGGAGAACAGGCGGGCAAGGGGACGGGCGGGGAGGTCAAAGAGTCAGCAGCGGACGGAGTTCCGCGAACGTGCGCGCCCCGATGCCGCTGACCTGCCGGAGCTGGTCGAGCGTGCGGAACGAGCCGTGCGACGTGCGGTAGGCGAGGATGCGCTGGGCGAGGGTCGGGCCGACGCCGGGGAGGGTGTCGAGCTGTTCGAGGCCGGCGCGGTTGAGGCTGACGGGCGGTCTGGGCGTGCCGGCCGCCGGCGGTCCGTTGCCTGCTCCGGCGCCCGGGGCGGAGGCCTGAGCCGGCTCGCCGACCAGGATCTGTTCACCGTCCGTCAGTACCCGGGCCAGGTTGAGGCTTCGGGTGTCCGTCTCCGGCAGCGGACCGCCCGCCGCCCGTAGGGCGTCGGCCACCCGCGAGCCGCCGGGCAGGGTGTGCAGGCCGGCGAGGTGCACCCGCCCGCCGATGTCGACCACGACGACCGCCCCGCTCCCGGGGCCGACGAGGTCGGCCGCCGAGACGGTGGCCGGGCCCGATGCCGGAGCCGGCACGGATGCGGATGTTGCCCCCGCCGACCCCTCCGCCCCCGGTGAATCCGGTGAGACCGGTGAAACTGGTGAGCCCAGGGCGGAGGCCAACGCCGGCACGGCCACCGCCTGCGGTCTGGCCAGCCAGAAGTGCTGCACGGCGTAGCCGACCGCGAACAGCAGCAGAACGGCCAACCCGGCCACAGCCCGCCGGTCGAGCGCCATCGCCGAGCCGAATCGAAGGCCAGACCCGGCCCCCGGCTCCGGCGGATCCGCGTCACCGCCCGCCCTGACCGGCTCCAACGGCGCAGGTGGCACAGGCGGCGCAGGCCCCGCCGGCGGAGGCCGCTCCCCCGCCCCGGACGGAACCGCGCCCGAAGGCGGCCCGGTCGACGCGAGCGCGCCCACCGCGGCACCGGAGCCCACCGGCCCGCCGACCCCGGCCTCTGCCCCTGCCCCATCGCCCACGGCGCTGCCACCGCCGCTCGGCAGCAGCGCCGCCATCCGCAGCCGGACGGTCTCGTTGATCTCGTGGCGCTTCGCCGCGCCCAGGCCCATGGTCGTCATGCCGAGGACGGTAGGAGTCCTCGGCAGAGTTCGCAGAAATTACCGAACCCCTGTGGACAACTCGGGGGTTGTGGACAAAACAGATCACTCACACGAGTGATCGGTATCGCGAAGAGTTGACCAGAGCCCGCGACGCGACGCGACGCGCCCGGCCCGCTCAGCTCAGCTCAACTCAGCGCGGCGCGGCGCGGCGCGACGACCACCGCGAGCAGCCCCGGCCCGACGTGCGCGCCGATCACCGCCCCCACCTCGCCCACGTACAGCTCCCGCAGCCCCGGCACCCGGGCCCGCAGCCGCTCCGCGAGCGGCTCGGCCCGTTCCTCGGCCGCCAGGTGGTGCACGGTGATGTCGACCTCCCCGCCCCCCGACCGCTCGACCGCGATCTCCTCCAGGCGCGCGATCGCCCGCGACGCGGTGCGCACCTTCTCCAGCGGTTCGATGCGCCCCCCGTCCAGGTGCAGCAGCGGCTTGACCGCCAGCCCCGACCCGAGCAGCGCCCGCGCCGCCCCGATCCGGCCGCCCCTGCGCAGGTGTTCCAGGGTGTCGACGTAGAAGAATCCGCTGGTCACGGCCGCCCGCCGGGTGGCGCCCTCGGCCGCCGCCGCCAGGTCCCGCCCGGCCGCGATCGCCTCGGCCGCCGCCAGCACCGCGTATCCGAGGGCCATGCCGACCAGACGGCTGTCCACCACCCGCACGGGTACCGGCGCCTCGGCGGCCGCCAGCCGGGCGGCCTCCACCGTGCCGGACAGCTCGCCGGAGATGTGCACCGAGACGATGCCCTTCGCCCCGGCCTCGGCGGCGGCCCGATAGGCGGCGGCGAAGGCCTCGGGGTTCGGTCGGGAGGTCGTCACCCGCTGCCTGTCGCGCAGCGCCTCGGCGACGTCCTTGGGGGAGATCTCGACGCCTTCGCACAGGACCGCGTCACCGACCGCGACGCTCAGCGGGACCACCGTGATCCCGTACCGGTCGAGGGTCTCCTGCGGCAGGTAGGCCGTGGAGTCGGTGACAAGTGCGAGGTCAGAGGGCATGAGGCGGAGATTACTCCCCGTTCGTCCGGGAGGACAGCGCCCGGGTGCGAGCCCCGAAGGGCCCCGCGGGCACCGCCGGAACAACCGCGCAGCACCTGCCGAAACACGGCCGCGGCACCCGACGCGGGGTGCTCAGCCCGCCGTCGGCCCTGCCGACGGCTTCCGCAGCCGCTGGGCCAGCTTGGCCAGCGGGTCGGCGAGCCCGAGCAGTTCCTCCGAGCTCGGGCGCCCCTTCCCCTCCGTCAGCCCGGCCCGCGCAGCACCGCCGGAGGCCGCCCCTGACCGCGTACCCGCAGACGCGGACGCGGAGCCAGAGGAGCCAGAGGAGCCAGAGGCGGCAGCGCCAGCAGCGGAGCCCCCGGAGGAGGACGCGGACGACGACTCCCCCGAGGTGTCCCAGTGCCGCAGCGCCCCCGCCTCGCTCTCGCACTCCTGGCTGAGCCGGCTCAGCTCGTCGTCCGCGAACCGGTGCATCCGGTCCTGCGCGGCCCAGCGCATGGTCTCCGCGGAGTGGGTGATCCGTTCGGCGCGCTCGCGCAGCTCCGGCAGCTTGGCCGCGATCCGCGCGGTGTCCGGCTCCCGCTCCAGCATCCGCAGTTCGCCGTCGAGTTCGGCGGCGTGTGTGTCGAGCCTGCCGAGCAGGGCGAGGGACTCGCCGAGCTGGCCGTCCTGGGGGAGGCCGCTCTCCAGCACCTGCCGGGTGCCGTCGAGCGAGGTGCGCAGGCCGAGCCGGACGGCGGCGATCTGGCCGGGCGGTCCGACCTTGGTGAAGGTCTTCGCCTTGAGGCCGGCGTTCTCCACGGCGCGCCGGGCGTTGGCCTCGTGCCGCCCGATCTTCGTGGCGACGGCCTTCGCCGCCTTGACCGTACCGACCACGGCCAGGACGAACGCCGCGATCCCGAAGAGCAGGACCAGGCCGATCATCACGCCGAACGCGTTCATCGCGAGCCACCTTCCGCCACCGTTTCGGCCCCCACCGGACCCAACGCGGGCCGCACTGCCGAGGGTTCCACGGTAGCCGCCGGATCGGGTCCGGAGCGGACGGAACGGGCCCGGGCGGTGGAGATCAGGGACAGATCGGGGATCTCCCCGAGGGTTCGCGGGTCCTCCCGAGGGCCCGGGTACGAGCAAGGGCGGGCGTCCCGAAGGACACCCGCCCCAGCAGCGTCGGCCGGCCGACCGACAACCAGCCGACCTCGGCCTCAGCCGGTGACGATGTTCACCAGCTTCGGCGCCCGCGCGATCACCTTGCGCACCGGCGCCCCGCCGATCGCCGCGACGACGGCCGGGTCGGCCAGCGCCAGCGCCTCCAGCTCGGCGTCCGAGATCGTCGGCGCGACCTCCAGCCGGGCCTTCACCTTGCCCTTGAGCTGCACCACGCAGGTCACCGTCTCGTCCACCACGTACGCCGGGTCGGCGACCGGGTAGTCGGTGTGCGCCAGCGACTCGCCGTGGCCCAGCCGGCGCCACAGCTCCTCGGCGATGTGCGGGGCCAGCGGCGCGACGATCAGGACCAGCTGCTCGGCCACGGCGCGCGGCGTGGAGCCGCGCTTGACCAGGTAGTTGTTCAGCTCGATCGCCTTGGCGACGGCCGTGTTGAACCGCAGCCCGGCCATGTCGCCGCGGATGCCGTCGATCGCCTTGTGCAGGGCACGCAGCGTCGCCTCGTCCGGCTCCTCCTCGGTGACGACCAGGTCGCCGGTGGCCTCCGAGACGACGTTGCGCCACAGCCGCTGCAGGAAGCGGTACGAGCCGACGACGGCGCGGGTGTCCCAGGGGCGGGAGACGTCCAGCGGGCCCATGGACATCTCGTACAGGCGCAGCGTGTCGGCGCCGTACTCGTCGGCGATCTCGTCGGGGGCGACTGCGTTCTTCAGGGACTTGCCCATCTTGCCGGCCTCGCGCTTGACGGCCTCGCCCTGCCAGAAGTACTGGCCGTCGCGCTCCTCGACCTCGGCGGCGGGCACCGGGAAGCCGCGCTCGTCTCGGTAGACGTCGGCGGTGATCATGCCCTGGTTGAACAGCTTGTGGAACGGCTCGACGGACGAGACGTGGCCCAGGTCGTGCAGCACCTTGTGCCAGAAGCGCGCGTACAGCAGGTGCAGCACGGCGTGCTCGGCACCGCCGACGTACAGGTCGGCGCCGCCGGCCGGCTTGGTGGCCGTGGGGCCCAGCCAGTACTTCTCGTTGGCCGGGTCGACGACCGCCGAGGAGTTCGACGGGTCGACGTAGCGCAGCTCGTACCAGCACGAACCCGCCCAGTTGGGCATGGTGTTGGTCTCGCGCCGGTACGTGCGGACGCCGTCGCCCAGGTCCAGCTCGACGTTGACCCAGGCCTCGTTGCGCGACAGCGGGGTCTTGGGCGAGGAGGTGGCGTCGTACGGGTCGTAGGTGTGCGGCGAGTAGTCCTCGACCTCGGGGACCTCGACCGGCAGCATCGACTCGGGCAGCGCGTGCATGACGCCGTCCTCGTCGTAGACGATCGGGAAGGGCTCGCCCCAGTACCGCTGGCGGCTGAACAGCCAGTCCCGCAGGCGGTAGTTGACGGTTCCCTCGCCGATGCCGCGCTCGGCCAGCCAGGCGGTGACGGCGGCCTTGGCGTCGACGACGCTCAGCCCGTCCAGCGTCAGCCCGTCCCGGGAGGAGTTGACGATGGCGGAGTCGTAGGTGTCGAAGGCGTCGTCCCAGGCGGCCGGGTCCTCGCCGCGCCCGTCGGTGGGCTGGACGACGCAGCGCATCGGCAGCGCGAAGGCGCGGGCGAAGGCGAAGTCGCGGTGGTCGTGGGCGGGGACGGCCATGATGGCGCCGGTGCCGTAGCCCATCAGCACGTAGTCGGCGATGAACACCGGGACGGACGCGCCGCTGACCGGGTTCACGGCGTAGGCGCCGGTGAAGACGCCGGTCTTGACCTTGGCCTCGACCTGCCGCTCGACGTCCGACTTGGCGGCGGCGGTGGCCCGGTAGGCGGCGACGGCCTCGGCGGGGGTGGCGGCGCCGCCGGTCCACTCGGCGGGCACGTCCGCGGGCCAGGCGGCCGGGACGATGGAGTCGACCAGGCCGTGCTCGGGGGCCAGCACCATGTAGGTGGCGCCGAACAGGGTGTCGGGCCGGGTGGTGAAGACGGTGATCTTCTCGTCGGAGCCGACGGCGAAGTCGACCCGGGCGCCCTCGGAGCGCCCGATCCAGTTGCGCTGCTGCAGCTTGATGGCCTCGGGCCAGTCCAGCAGGTCCAGGTCGGAGATCAGACGGTCGGAGTACGCGGTGATGCGCATCATCCACTGGCGCAGGTTGGACTTGAACACCGGGAAGTTGCCGCGCTCGGAGCGGCCGTCCGCGGTGACCTCCTCGTTGGCCAGGACGGTGCCCAGGCCGGGGCACCAGTTGACCGGCACCTCCTTGGAGTACGCCAGCCGGTACTCGCCCAGCAGTTCGTCGCGCTCGGCGGCGGACAGGTCGGCCCACGGGCGCCCGTCCGGGGTCGGCTTCGTGCCGGACTCGAACCGGGCGATCAGCTCGGCGATCGGCCGGGCCCGGCCGGCCTGCTCGTCGTACCAGGAGTTGAAGATCTGCAGGAAGATCCACTGGGTCCAGCGGTAGTACTCCGGGTCGATCGTGGAGATCGAGCGGCGCGGGTCGTGGCCCAGGCCCAGCCGGCGCAGCTGCTGGCGCATGTTGGCGATGTTGGCCTCGGTGGAGACCCGCGGGTGGGTGCCGGTCTGCACCGCGTACTGCTCGGCGGGCAGGCCGAACGCGTCGTAGCCCAGCGTGTGCAGCACGTTGTGGCCGGTCATCCGCTGGTAGCGGGCGTAGACGTCGGTGGCGATGTAGCCCAGCGGGTGGCCGACGTGCAGGCCCGCGCCCGAGGGGTACGGGAACATGTCCATGATGAAGCTGTGCGGCTTCGCGGCGACGTCACCGGCCGCCGGGTCGGCCAGCGCACCGGCGGGGTTGGGGGCGTTGAAGGTGCCCTCCTTCTCCCAGAGGTCCTGCCAGCGGGACTCGATCTCCGCCGCCAGCGCGGCGCTGTACCGGAACGGCTCGGTCGCGGTCTCGGCCGTGCCGGACGCAGGGGTCGTCTCGCTCATGGTCCTTCAAGCTCCATCGATGTCAGTTGGCGAACCGCGGACACGGCCGGCCCGTGCACGGGGGCGGAAAACAAAAAATCCCCTCGCAGGAGGGGACGCCACGCCGACTCCGGCACCGCCCGAGGGCGTAACCGGTCCTGGTCAGCGCGGCCGGCTAAGGAGCAGGCGCACGGTTCGCATGGGCTCAGGGTACCGCAAGCGGATCAGGGCGCTCCCGGGTATCCACCGGGGCCCGACGGCCCCCCGGGCCCGCCCCCGCACGGACCGTCGACGTGAGAAGCCCTGCCGAAGCCACCCCCACCGCACGCAGGCCTCACCGCCCCGCCGACGCCGCCGCCCGCGTCGCCGCGTCGAAGTCGCGCAGCGCCCGCGCCAGCCGCTCGGACTGCATGCCCGCCGCGAGCGCCCGGGCGAGCGACGCCGTGCGGGCGGCCTCCCGCTGGTCGCCGAGGCGCCGGTGGGTCTCGGCGAGGCGGACCATCAGCAGCGCCTTGGACCGCCCGCGGCCGGCCCCCAGCCCGGCGACGGCCTCGGCGAGCAGCGCCTTGGCCATCCGGTGCTGGCCCAGTGCCAGCCGCCCCTCCCCCACCATCCCGGCGAGTTCGGCGCGGGCCGCCTCCGTGCCGGGCACGCCGTCGAGTTCGGCGAAGGCCCGGGCGGCGGCGGCCTCGGCCTGCTCGGCCTCGCCCCGGCGGCCGTGCGCGCGGGCGATCCGGCCGAGTTGCCGGGCCCGTCCGGCGGGGCTCAGTACGGAGCCGTGCCGCGCCAGGGCGGTGTTGAGCGCGGCGACGGCGTCCAGGCCGCGTCCGCCGGCGCCCTGGGTGGCGAGCACCACCAGGCCGCCGAGCACGGCGACGCCGAGCCGGGCGTCGCCGCTGACGTGGGCGGCCCGCAGGGCGGCGACGAAGGCGCGCTGGGCGGCCGCGTCGTGGCCGAGGTCGTACGCGGCCCAGCCGGCCAGCCGGGCGAGCCGGCTGGCCGTGCCGTACAGCTCGCGGCCGACCCGTTCGTCGTAGGCGCCGAGTTCCAGCAGCTTGGCCAGCATGGCGAGTTCGGCCCGGGTGGGGCCGAGGACGAGCCCGCCGCCGCAGGAGCGTTCGAGCCGCTGCTTGCTGCGGTAGGACAGGCCGAGGTCGCCGACGAGGCCGGGGTCGATGCGCAGCGCCCCTTCCCCGCCCCCGACGGGCGGGGGCGGGGAGGCGAGCCGTTCGGCGGCCTGGTCGAGGTCGGCGCCGCGGAAGAGGTCGGTGAGGCGGACGGGCCCGGCGTCGGTGGCGGCCTCGCGCAGCGCGGTCTGGGCGGTGTCGGCGGTCCACGGGTCGGTGAGCAGCCGGGGCGAGAGGATCTTGGCGCCGCGGTGGCCGCCCATCCGGCCCCAGAGCTGTTCGTAGGTGACGGCGATGCCGAGGGTGCGGCTGAGCACTTCGCAGACGGTCTGGTCGTGCGGGCTGCGCGGCACCATGCCGCGGTCGCGCCACTTGTAGGGGGCGGTGGAGCTGATGGCCAGGCCTGGCGGCAGGGCGAGGCTCACCTCGCGGGCGAGCCGTTCCGGACTCCAGCCGAGCTGGTGCAGTATCCGGGCCAGTTCCTCGTTCCGCCTTCTCTCCAGATCGGCCATGGAACGACGGTAGCGGTCTTTCCCGCCCTTCCGCCGGTGGCGTGCACAGAACGCCGAAGGGCCGCCTCCCATTTCGGGAGGCGGCCCTCGACTTCTGTGGAGCTACGGGGAATTGAACCCCGGACCTCTTGCATGCCATGCAAGCGCTCTACCAACTGAGCTACAGCCCCTTGACCTGCGACGTCACCGGGGGCTTTCGACCGTTTCCGTCCGGTTTCCCTCGGCGACATCGACTACTTTACACGGTCCCAGGGGTGCTCCACGAATCCGTTCCCGGGGCCCGCGTTCCCGCCCTCCCAGGCCCGCACTCCCCCACCCCCGAGACCCGCGGGGCCCGCACCCCCGAGACCCGCAGGGCCCGCACCCCACCCCGGAAGCGGCCCGACAACGCGAGAGGCCGCCACCCGATGGGTGACGGCCTCTCAACTACTGTGGAGCTACGGGGAATTGAACCCCGGACCTCTTGCATGCCATGCAAGCGCTCTACCAACTGAGCTACAGCCCCGCGACACGGGCGCTCCTGATCGAACAGGACCGCTGGTGCGGAGTGGAGCTATGGGGAATTGAACCCCAGACCTCTTGCATGCCATGCAAGCGCTCTACCAACTGAGCTATAGCCCCGCAGTCGTCGGATCTCCCGCTTCCCTTCCGGGCCGCGTTCCTTCCCTGCGAACGAGGAAAACTCTAGCTGGTCAGGCCCGGAACTGCGAAATCCGCCCCTGTGAAGCCCCTGCACGCCCCCTGGCGAGCCCCTGCATGCCCGCACCCCACCCCACCCCGCGACACGCCCGTCGCTCAGGTGTCGTCGCCGATGACCGGCTGCGGGAGCGTGCCCGCGTTGTGCTCCAGCAGGCGCCAGCCGCGCGCCCCCTGCCCGAGTACCGACCAGCAGCAGTTGGACAGCCCGCCGAAGCACTCCCACTGGACCGGGTCCAGGTCCAGCAGCCGCCCGAGCATGGTGCGGATGGTGCCGCCGTGGCTGACCACCACCAGCGTCCCGTCCTCCGGCAGCTTGTCGACGGCCTCCAGCACGACCGGCACCGAGCGGTCGGCGACCTCGGTGGCCAGTTCGCCGCCGCCGCGCCGCACCGGCTCGCCGGCCGCCCAGGCCGCGTACTCCTCCGGGAAGCGGTCGCGGATCTCGGCGTTGGTCAGGCCCTGCCAGGAGCCCGCGTAGGTCTCCCGCAGGCCCTCGTGGTGCTGCACGTCGAGGCCGGTGACCTTGGCCAGTTCCTCGGCCGTGCGCTTGGCCCGGGTGAGGTCGGAGGAGATCAGCAGGTCGGGGCGCAGGCCGGAGAGCAGCCGGGCCGCCCGCTGGGCCTGGAGGACGCCCTGGCCGGTCAGTTCGATGTCCGTGGTGCCCTGGAAGCGGGACTCCAGGTTCCACGAGGTCTGGCCGTGGCGCCAGAAGACGACGCGCGGCCCCCGCCCGTCCCGGCTCAGTGCAGGTCCTCGGGCTTGCCGAAGTCGTCGGCCGGGGCGACGACGTTGCCGGCCTCGTCGGTGTGGGCGTCGGGCCGGTTGCGCGTGGCCAGGGCGTCCTCGGGCAGCGGCAGCTCGGGGCAGTCCTTCCAGAGGCGGTCCAGCGAGTAGAAGGAGCGCTCCTCGGAGTGCTGGACGTGCACGACGATGTCCAGGTAGTCGAGCAGGATCCAGCGGCCGTCGCGCTCGCCCTCGCGGCGCACCGGCTTGATGTCCAGCTGCTCGCGCAGCTGGTCCTCGATCTCCTCGGCGATCGACCGGACCTGGCGGTCGTTGTTCGCGGAGGCGATCAGGAAGGCGTCGGTGATCGACAGCACCTCGCTGACGTCGAAGGCGATGATGTTGTGCGCGAGCTTGTCGGCCGCCGCCTGCGCGGCGACGGTGATGAGCTGCTGGCTGTGGTCGGTGACGGTCACGGTGTTCTTCCGGCTCGGCGGCTTGGGGGGCGACCCCTGGCTCCTGGCCGGGGGTCGCCTTCCAGGATCTCACGCCGCCCGGGCGGCCCCGGAACGCTTTTCCGGGGCCGCCCGGGCCGGAGGCCGCGGCCTACTGGCTCTTCGGCGGCTGGTAGTCCTTGCCGAGCACGACCACCAGGTCCGCGTTCTGGGCGTCGGCGACCTTCTTCACCGCCGTGTCCGGCAGTCCGAGGCTGATCGCCAGCGACTTCGCCGCGGCCTGCCGGGCGTCGTCGGTGTAGCGGATCTCACTGGCGGCCTGCGCGGCGGTCTTGGAGCCGGGCAGGAAGGTCAGGCCGGAGTTCACGATCTGGACCTGTGCGGCGGCCGCCGCCTGGTCGTTGCCGGTGGCGTCCTGGAGCGAGACCCGGGCGGGGGCGTCGGCGGAGGCCGCGGACTTCACGGTGCCGCCGAGCACGTCCTTGACCTGCTTGCCGGCGGTGGCGTCGTCCAGGCCGCCGTCCGGTTTGACGGTCAGCGCGGTGGTGCCGAGGTGGCCGTCCTTCGCCTGCTGGGCGAGCTGGGCGAGCACCCCGGCGAGGGCGTCCTCGGGCAGCGAGGGGTCGAGCACCGCGTTCATCCGGTGCACGTCGTCCTTGGCGTCCTTGAACTCGGTGGGCATGGTGCGCACCACCGCGTCCATCACCTGTCCGAACCGGGCCAGTTGGGCGTCCCGGTTCTCGCCGGACGCCTGGAGGGTGGCGTAGGCGACCGCGGCCTTCCCGTTCAGCAGGGTGTTCTTGCCGGCCGCGGACAGCAGCTTGCCGTCCGGCTTGCCGCCCTCGTGGGTCTCGGCGTTGGTGTCGACCCGGACGCCGCCGAGCTGGGAGACCAGCATCTCCAGGTAGGGGGTGTCCAGCCGCCAGGTGCCCGCGACCGGGGCGCCGAGCACGGTGGACAGGCCGTCGCGGGTCGCGGAGGCGCCGATGCTGTCCATGGCCTGGCCGACGGTGGTGACCGGCGGGTCGCCGGGGCCGGGCAGCCGCAGGGTGTCGGGCAGCAGGAGCACGGTGCCCTTCTTCCCGGTGGAGTCGTTGACCAGCAGCGCGCTGGAGACCTTGCCCTGGAGGTCGCGCAGGTGGACCACGTTGACCTGGCGCGGACCGGCCGCGCTCGCCGCGGTCTGCTTGTCGCCGGTGAACCAGAGGTAGCCGCCGGTGCCGGCCGCCGCGAGCGCCACCACCACGCCGAGGCCGATCAGCCGGTTGCGCAGCCGGCGGCGGCGCTCGGCGCGCACCTCGCTGCGGGACTCGGCGAACTTCAGCCAGTCGATGACGTCCTCGGACTCCTCCTCCTCGTCGACGAAGGTGAACTCGTCCGTGGGGTAGTCGTCCTTGGCGGCCTTGCCTCCACCCTTGCCGCCGGGCTTGCCGGCCCGGGCCCCGCCGACCAGTTCGGACGGCGGCTCGGGCTTGGCGCCCGCCGCGTCGGCGGCGGGCCGGGGCACGCGCGGGCGCGACGGCGCGGGGGCGACGGGGGCGGGCGCGACGGCCTCGGGCTCGACCGCCGCCGGCGAACCCGCCGCCGGCGCGGCCGGGTAGGCCTGCTGCTGGTAACCGCCCCCGGCCTCCGGCCCGGCCGACCCCCATCCCCCGTACGCCGGGTCCTGGTAGCCGTAGCCCCCCTGCTGCTGGTACGCCTGCGCGGGCTGCCCAGGCTGCACCGGCTGCCCGTACTGGTCGTACTGCTGGTCGTACTGCTGCTGCGGGGGCTGCTGGTACGCCTGGTACGGCTGCTGCTCCTGGTAGCCGCCGTACGGGTCCCCCGTGTACACCGGCTGCCCGTACTGGTCGTACTGCTGCTGGTCGTACTGCTGCTGCGGAGGCTGTTCAGGCTGCTGCTGGTACCCCTGGTACTGCTGGTACTGCCCGGTCGACCAGTCCTCCGGCTGCTGCTGGTGCCGCTGGCCTCCGCCGCTTCGCTCGGTCACGCCCGCTCCTGGTCAGGTCCGGTGCGGCGCGTAGAGCGCCCGCTTGTCGATGTAGCGGACCACGCCGTCCGGGACGAGGTACCAGACCGGTTCGCCCTTGGCGACCCGGTTGCGGCAGTCCGTGGAGGAGATGGCCAGCGCGGGGACCTCGACCAGGGAGACCCCGCCCACCGGGAGCCCGGCGTCCGACAGGGTGTGTCCCGGGCGGGTGCACCCGATGAAGTGCGCGAGCGAGAAGAGCTCGTCGGAGTCGCGCCAGGAGAGGATCTGGGCGAGCGCGTCGGCGCCGGTGATGAAGAAGAGGTCGGCGTCCGGGTGCTGGGAGTGCAGGTCGCGCAGGGTGTCGACGGTGTACGTCGGGCCCTCGCGGTCGATGTCGATCCGGCTGACCGAGAACTGCGGGTTCTCGGCGGTGGCGATGACCGTCATCAGGTAGCGGTCCTCGGCCGGGGTGACGTGGCGGTCGCTCTTCTGCCACGGCTGCCCGGTCGGCACGAAGATCACCTCGTCCAGGTGGAACGCGCTCGCCACCTCGCTGGCGGCGACCAGGTGGCCGTGGTGGATCGGGTCGAAGGTGCCGCCCATCACCCCGAGGCGCTTCTTCACCGGTTCCGGTCCGCCGGGATTCCCGGCCTGCTCTCCCATGCCGCCACACCTTACGCGACGCCCGTTACGGTGCGGGAACGCCCGGGTGGGGGTTGTCCGAAGACGCGTGAGGGAGCGGCCGGCCGGTACGCCGGACGCTCCCCGAGCGGCCCCGGGAGGCGGCTCAGCGGTCCCGGTTGAAGCGGGTGGTCACGAAGAGCAGGAGCGCCAGGATGAACAGTGCGGCGCCACCCGTCAGGTACGGGTTCAGGCTCTCGTGGTTGCCCCCCTCGCTCTCGGCGAGCAGGTTCAGGACGGGGAGTGCGGCGGCAGTGTTCATGGTCGGCGGGACCTTCTCGGCTCGGGTGAACGGACCAGGGGTTCTTCCGGGCCCGTGAAGGCCCACCTGTCATCGTACGGGGGCTTACCCGGCAACCGCTCGGCGGCCCACCGCCGCTGACCGGGCGTGAGCCTGAACCGGGGCGTCGGCGCTCAGTTGCCGCGGAAAGCCCGCGCCATGATCCAGACCAGCAGGCCGACGCCGACGAACGACGCCACCACGATGATCCGCAGGAACAGGCCCGGGCCGGCCTCGTTGGAGATGGGTGCGGCCAGGCTGACAAGCGCGTCGGTGGACATCTGCGGGGCTCCTCGAACTGCTCGGTACCGGGGCCGGGTCCGGTCTCGGTTCTCCAGGGCATTCAGGGTAGACCGGCCTCACACCGGCGGCGCCCACCGGCCCCTGCGGCGTGGCCCGGCCCGCGCGTACGCTGCCGGTGGGGACGAGTACGCAACCGCGGACGTTGCAAGGACAGTCGTTGCAGGCGTAGACCAGCGGGGGCCGGCCGCCGAGCCGGGGCCGCCGTCGACCAGGAGGTACTCAGACCATGACCGACCCGACCGCGAAGACCCCGAGCCGGCGCCGCCAGCGCTTCCCCGACATCTCCACCCGCGCCTGGGAGCACCCCGCGGACCGTTCCGCCCTGGTCGCCCTGCGCAAGCTCACCGGCTTCGACGACGTCCTGCGCAAGCTCGCCGGGCTGGTGTCCGAGCGCTCGATCCGGCTGATGTTCCTGGCCACCGCCGTGAAGACCTCCGAGCGCCAGTTCCCCGAGCTGTACGACATGGTGCGCGACGCCGCCTACGTGCTCGACCTGGAGCAGGTCCCGGACCTGTACGTCACCCAGGACCCGACGGTCAACGCGTACTGCATCGGCATCGACACCCCGATCATCGTGATCACCAGCGGCCTGATCGAGCTGCTCGACGAGGAGGAACTGCGCTCGGTCATCGGCCACGAGGTCGGCCACGCGATGTCCGGCCACGCGGTCTACCGGACGATGCTGATGATCCTCACCAACATCGCCACCCGGGTCGCCTGGGTGCCACTCGGCAACCTGGCGATCATGGCGATCGTCACCGCGCTCAAGGAGTGGTTCCGCAAGGCGGAGCTGTCCAGCGACCGGGCCGGCCTGCTCGCCGGGCAGGACGTCCAGGCGTCCATGCGCGCCCTGATGAAACTGGCCGGCGGGCACAACCTGGCCGAACTGAACGTCGACGCCTTCCTGGAGCAGGCCGAGGAGTACGACAAGGCCGGCGACCTGCGCGACGGCGTGCTCAAGCTGCTCCAACTGCTGCCGCAGAGCCACCCGTTCGCGGTGGTACGGGTCGCCCAGCTGAAGAAGTGGGCGGAGAGCGACGAGTACCGCTCGATCCTGGCCGGCGCCTACCCGCGCCGCACGGACGACCCGGACACCTCGGTCGGCGAGCAGTGGAAGGCCGCCGCCGACCACTACACGACCTCGGTGAAGGAGAGCAAGGACCCGCTGATGGGCCTGATCCGCGACGTGGCCGGCGGCGCCGCGACCGTCGGCGGCAAGCTCCGCGACACCTTCGCCGACACGTTCACCGGCGGCTCCCGCGGCGGTTCCGCCACCCGCGAGGACGGCCGCACCGACCGGGGCGAGCGCACCGACGGCTGACCCGCCGCACCCGCGCCGACGGCCGGTGCGCCCCGCCCGGGGGCACCGGCCGTCGGCCTGCCGGGGCGGGCCTACCCCGGCTGCCAGTGGTACACCGCCACCCCGGCCCCGTCCGCCACCCGCCGGTACCCGCCGCCGTCGACCAGCCCGGCCAGGAACCGCCGCTGCTCCGCCACCGGCACCGGGAAGGCGTCCGGCTCCTCCAGCACCGCCACCCACTCCGCCACCGGCCGCCCCCAGCCGCCCGGCCCGCCCGCCCCGCCCGGCGGCGTCAGGTACGGGAACAGCGACACCGTGCAGCGCCCGGTCAGCTGCGGCGCCAGGCGGTTGGCGGCGGCCACCCGGGCGCCGTCCGGGACGACCGCCAGCACCCTGCGCACCTGCGCCGCCCGCCCGTCGCCCCGCCGGGCGTCCCCCGACAGCACGCCCGCCACCGGGCCGGCTGCGGTCAGCGCCACCGTGGCGGCGAGCATCCCCGCCGCCACCGGCAGCCCCCGGCCCAGCCTGCCCAGCCGGGGCAGCCGGGGCAGCAGCAGGCCCACCCCGTGCAGCCCCGCCGTGAACAGCAGCGGCACCAGCACCGCGTCGTAGTGCTGCCCGGTGCGCCAGAACGCCGGGTTGTCCACCCAGAACCGGGCCGCCAGCAGCACGCCCGCCAGCAACACCAGCGGCGAGCGCAGCGCCAGCAGCAGCGTCGGCGCCAGCAGCAGCAGGACGGTCAGCGCCTTGACCGCCGGGAACAGCAGCCGCGCCAGCGGGTTCCCGCCGTCGAACTCCCCCATGTGCGCGTACGTGTACTCGCCGCCGGGGTTGAGCGCCGGGATCACCACCAGGGTGACCAGCAGCCCGGCCGCCACCGCCGCCAGCACGGTGACCGCCCCCAGCCGGCGCCGCCCGCGCCACCACACGTAGCCGCCGACCGCCGCGACCAACAGCGCCTGGTCCTCCTTGACCAGCAGCAGCGGCAGCGCCCACGCCACCGCCGGGCCGTACCGCTCCCGGGCCAGCGCCACCACCGCGCACGCCGCGAGCGGCACCGCGAAGGCCACCTCGTGGAAGTCGAACGCCACCGCGCTCTGCAACCCCGCCGACAGCCCGTACGCGACCCCGGCGACCGCCCCGCCCGCCGGCCCCAGCACCCGCACCGCGTACGCCGTCACCGGCACCGCGGACAGCGCCACCAGCACCGCCTGCGCCACCAGCAGCGTGCCTGCCCCCGGCCAGAGCCGGTAGAACGGCGCCAGCACCGCCAGCACCGGGCTGAAGTGGTCGCCCAGGAGGTTGAAGCCGGTGCCCTTCAGCGCGACCACCGGCGCTTCGAGCCGGGAGTAGGCGCGCACCGCCTCCTCGAAGATGCCCAGGTCGAAACCCGCACTCTCCAACCGGGCGTGCCGGGTGAGCGAGACGGCCGCGTACAGCGGGGCGAACAGGGCGGCCACCGACCACGGCAGCACACGTCGGAAATCCATGGTCCGGACGCTAGGAATTCCGCACTGAAGGGAAACTGAGGAAAGCTGAGGAAAACTTCAGCTCGGATATCCCGGGCAAGCCGGTCAAGGCCGTTGCGGGAAAACGGAATTCCCCCAAGGATGGTCGCCATGCGGCTACTGATCGTCGAGGACGAAGAGCGACTCGCGCGGTCCCTGAGACAGGGGCTGGCGGCGGAGGGCTACGCGGTCGACCTGGCCCACGACGGCGTCCAGGGGCTCGAACTCGCCCTCACCGAGCCCTATTCGGCGATCGTGCTCGATCTGATGCTGCCCGGTCTCAACGGCTTCAAGGTCTGCCACGAACTGCGCGGCGCCGGGAATTCCGTACCGATTCTGATGCTCACCGCGAAGAACGGCGAGTACGACGAGGCCGAGGCACTGGACTGCGGCGCCGACGACTTCCTCAGCAAGCCGTTCTCCTACGTCGTGCTCACCGCCCGGCTGCGCGCCCTGCTGCGCCGCGGCGCCGCCGCCCGCCCGCCGGTGCTCGCGGTCGGCGCGCTGCGGATCGACCCGGCGGCCCGCCGCTGCACCGCCGCCGACCGACAGGTCCGGCTCACCACCAAGGAGTTCGCCGTGCTGGAGTGCCTGGCCCACCGCCCCGGCGAGGTGATCCCCAAGGGCGGCATCCTGGACACCGTCTGGGACGCCGCCTTCCGGGGCGACGTGAACATCGTCGAGGTCTACATCGCCGCCCTGCGGCGGAAACTGAACGTGCCCGGCGTCGGCTGCCGGATCGAGACGGTGCGCGGCGCCGGGTACCGGCTGGTGCCCGATGCGCGCTGACCGCCTCCGCCCGCTGCTGCGCCCCTGGCACCGCTCCTCGCTCCGCGTCCGCGCCGCCCTCGGCGCGGCCCTCGCCTCGGTGCTGGCCTTCTCGGTGGCCAGCCTCTGGGTCGGCGGCGCGGTCCACGACCAGTGGACGGCCGTCACCGAGAAGCAGGCCCGGGAAAGCGTCCGGCTCGTCGCCCACGACATCCCCACCGGCACCCAGACCTGGGGCTCGACCCTGAAGGAGTCGTTCCTGCTGGTGCTGGCCGACGGCAACGTGGCCTTCCCGGCCAGCCCCGACGGCCGGGGCAGCATCACCACCTACCGCAACCAGGGCTCCGTCCAGGCCAACACCCTGCTGGGCGAGTACGCGGGCCTGCCGCCCGAGCCCTTCGCCGCCCTTCCCCCGTACCCCCAGGACGTCCCCACCGGGCAGACCGGGCAGGTCCGGATCACGCTGCCCGACCACACCCGGCTGTTCCACTGGCCCGCGAACGGTCCCTCCCTCGTCAGCCGGGACGTCACCCTGCTCAAGCAGGTCACCGACCAGGCGTCCTCGGAGGCGCTGGAGACGTACACCGGCATCGCGGGCCTGCCGGCCCAGCGCGTCACCGTCTACCTGCTGGTCAACCCCACCTCCGCCGACCAGGCCGAGGACCGGATCACCGGCATCCTGCTGCGCTACGTACTGCCCGCCGCGACCCTGTTCACCGCCCTGATCGCCTGGCTGGTCACCGGCCTGGCGCTGCGGCCGGTGGAGTCGATCCGCCGGGGCATGGCCCGGATCGGCGCCGGCGCCTTCCACGAGCGCGTCCCGGTGCCACCCTCGCGGGACGCCATCGCCCGGCTGGCCGAGACCACCAACACCACGCTCGGCCGCCTGGAACACGCGATCGACGAGCAGCGCCGGCTGGTCTCGGACGCCTCGCACGAGCTGCGCAGCCCGCTGGCCGCGCTGCGCAACTCGCTGGAGGTCCCGCTGGCCCACCCGGCGGGCGTGGAATGGCCGCAGGTGGTCCGCGACGCGCTCACCGACACCGAGCGGCTGCAACTGCTCACCGACGACCTGCTGCTGCTCGCCGCCGTCGAGGAACGCTCCGGGCCGCTCGGCGGCGAGCCGGTGGACCTCGCCGACCTGGTCGGCGAGCAGGTCGCCGAACGCGCCCACCCGTCCGCCGATGGGCCGGCCTTCCTGGCCGTCTCCCTGGAGCCCGCGCCCGTCCCGGGCAGCGAACTGCGGCTGGGCCGGCTGGTGCGCAACCTGCTCGACAACGCCGCCCGGCACGCCCGCACCGCCGTCGCCGTCTCGGTGACCGTCGAGGACGGGCACGCCGTGCTGACCGTCACGGACGACGGCCCGGGCATCCCGCCGGAGGACCGGGAGCGGATCTTCGACCGGTTCGTCCGGCTGGACGACGCCCGCTCCCGCGACGCCGGCGGCGCCGGCCTGGGCCTCGCCCTGGTCCGCTCGATCGCCCGCGGCGTCGACGGCACCGCCGCCTTCACCGACCCGCCCCCGCCCGGCCCGGGCGCCCGCGCGGTGGTCCGCCTCCCGCTCGCCGCCGGCGCCCCGGACACGCCCTAGCTAAGGCGCCAGCACCCCGCACACCTGCCAGGCCGGCTGCGCGTGGTTGCCCGGATCGATCGGCGCCGGCGGCGGGACCTGGGTGCCCTGCGGGGTGGCCAGCACCGGCTGGAGGAAGCCGGCCATCGAGGTGGTGCAGGGCTCCGGCCCGGCCTGGATCACCGAGTCCACCAGCCGCAGCTGGGCCGAGGCCAGGTCGACCCGGTCGAACTGGAAGGTCAGCTGCCGCCGGACGGTCTCCAGGGTGACCGGCGCACCGGCCGCGGCTCCGGCCGCCTTCAGCGCGTAGACGAAGGTGTGGTCGGTGGTGATCTGCAGCGTGCCGCCGTCGGCCTCGTCGATCCGCATCGCGCCGGTCACCTTCATGGTGTCGGCGGCCAGCGCGACCTGCGCCGGGTCGAAGCGCACCAGCCAGCCGGTCAGCGCGTGGTGCCGGTCGTCGACCGGCTGGGTCACGCTGGTGTCGAACTGGGCCTGCTCCCCGGGGGTGACGAAGGCCCGCACGTCGGCGGTCGCGCCCTGGACGAGGGTGGCCGGGGCCAGCGAGGAGGCCACCAGGTAGCGCTGGACGGTGTCGAGCGCCTTGGTCACCTCGACCCGGCTGAAGTGCTCGGTGGCGGCCCCGGTCGGGGTGCCCAGTCCGATCGCCCCGTCGCTGTACCCGACCGGCAGCGCGGCGAACGGGTTGGCCGGGTCGGCGACCGGCCGGACCACCGAGGCCGGACTCAACGCGACCAGGCTGACGGTCAGTTGGCTGCCCTCGGGCCGGGCCGAGATCCGGTTCGGCGAGCTGACCCCGAAGTACACCGCGGCCCCGAAGGCCAGCAGCACGAGCAGCAACAGGGCGAGCGCCTGCCGCGGCACGCTGCCCAGCGGGCCGAACCGCACCCGCGGGCGGGTGGCCCGGCCGAAGGACCCGGCCAGCCGCTCCCGGGCGGACAGCTCCTGGATCCGGGCAGCCCGGACGAAGGACTCGTCGAAGACGACGGACCGGTACTCGTCCTCATTGCCGGAACCACCGTCGGGCGCACCCTCAGGAGGCTCTCGCGGGTCACCCATGACACCAGGGTAAGGCGCGCCCTCGCCCCTCCACGAGGGTGCGCCCGCAGATTCCCGGGAACGCCCCGCGACCGCCCGCCCCGGCGCGCACCACCCCCGTGCCACGCCCTACGACGTCACCCCGCAGGTGCGGTGACCACGAGCGACGGCTCGGCCGGCGCGGGCCTCGGATCGGTCCCGGGGCTGCTGCTGCCGGACTCCGGGCGCCGGGGCGCGCCGGAGGAGCCGCCCACGCCCTGGTAGATCGCCGCGACCGCGACGGCCACCAGGCTCACGCCCATGATCACGGCGAGCACCCAGGCCACCGGCCGGTGCCAGCGCTGCTGGGCCACGTACCGCCCGCGCCCGCGCGCCGGGTCGTAGCCGCGTCGGCGGCGGCCCGGGCGGCCGGTCGCCCGGCCGGGGCCCGACCAGGGATCGGGGTACAGGTGGTCGTCGTCGAGTCCGCTCGGGTGCGGGCGCAGCTCCAGCGGCAGCCCGTCCCCGGCGGTGACGTCATAGCCCCAGACCGGGCCCGCGGTGTCCGGCTCGAACCGGGCCTCGGCGGCGGCGAGCTGCCGCTCCTTGGCCGTCGGCTCGTGCACGGCGGCGGACCGGACGAAGGCCTCATCGAAGACCACGGTGGCGAACTCGTCGTCCGCACCACCGTGGTCGGCGCCGTCGGGGTACGGCGAGCCCCCCACATCGTCAGCCACGGCTTCAGCGTATTACCGGGCGGCCGATTTGTCTGTGGCTCATCGCAGTTGGTCCGTCACACGTGTGACGCGGGCCGCCGCGGAACGCCCCGGGGCCCGGCCGGCCGACCGCGCGGGCCGCGCTCAGCGCGCGTCCGCGTCCCCGCCCACGGTCTGCGTCGCCTCGCCGCGCACGTGCCCGTCACCAGTGACGATGTACTTGGTGCTGGTCAGCTCGGGCAGGCCCATCGGACCGCGGGCGTGCAGCTTCTGGGTGGAGATGCCGATCTCGGCGCCGAAGCCGAACTCGGCGCCGTCGGTGAATCGGGTGGAGGCGTTGACGGCCACCGTGGTCGAGTCGACCAACCGGGTGAAGCGCCGGGCGGCGGCCTGCGAGGTGGTGACGATCGCCTCGGTGTGGCCGGAGGACCAGCGGCGGATGTGCTCGACGGCGGCGTCCAGCGAGGGCACCACGGCCGCCGCCAGGTCGTAGGACAGGTACTCGGCGCCCCAGTCCTCCTCGGTGGCGGGCACCACGGTGGCGGCGCCGCCCTCGGCGGCCTTGAGCACCGCGTCGTCGCCGTGCACGGTCACCCCGGCCTCGGCGAGGGCGGCCAGCGCGAGCGGCAGGAAGGCGTCCGCGACGTCCTGGTGGACGAGCAGCGTCTCGGCCGCGTTGCAGACGCTGACCCGCTGCGCCTTGGAGTTCAGCAGGATCCCGACGGCCATCGCCAGGTCGGTCTGCGCGTCCACGTACACGTGGCAGTTGCCGGTGCCGGTCTCGATCACGGGCACGGTCGAGCCCTCGACCACCGTGCGGATCAGCGAGGCCCCGCCGCGCGGGATCAGCACGTCGACCAGGCCGCGGGCGCGCATCAGCTCCTGGACGGAGTCCCGGCTCTCGCCCGGGACGAGCTGGACGGCGTCGGCGGGCAGCCCGGCCGCGGCGACCGCGTCCCGCAGGACGGCGACCAGCGCGGTGTTGGAGCGGTAGGCGGAGGCCGAGCCGCGCAGCAGCACGGCGTTGCCGGACTTGAGGCAGAGCGCGGCGGCGTCCACCGTGACGTTCGGCCGGGCCTCGTAGATGATGCCGACCACGCCGAGCGGCACCCGCACCTGGCGCACGTCCAGGCCGTTGGGCAGGGTGTAGCCGCGCAGCACCTCGCCGACCGGGTCGGGCAGGCCGACGACGTCGCGCACGTCGGAGGCGATCGCGGCGATCCGCTCGTGGTCGAGGCTCAGCCGGTCGATCACCGACTCGGCGGTGCCGGCCGCGCGGGCGCGGGCCACGTCCTCGGCGTTGGCGGCGGTGATCTCGGCGCTGCGGGCCACCAGGGCGTCCGCGATCGCCAGCAGCGCGGCGTCCTTCGCCCTGCGCGGCAGCGGGGCGAGCGCGGCGGCGGCCTCCCGGGCTCGGCGCGCTACGGCGAGGACGGGGCTGTCGGCGGTGGCGAGATCGCTGGTCATGCGCCAAGGGTAGCGACTGCGCGGGGCCCGCCGAGCGGCCATTTCGCCCGGCGAGACGGCCTGGCGGGACGGTTCTCCCCGGCGGCTCACCCGCTCCGGGGCTCGTCCCGGTGGCCGCGTCCGGGGTGCGTCCCCCTCAGTACGGGTGCACCCCGCCCAGGTGCGGCGGCGGATCGCCGAAGCCCTCCGCCACCCGCTTGTGGTACGTCGCCCGGTCGACCACCTCCAGGCCGACGATCTCCCACGGCGGCAGGTTCGCGGTGACCTTGTGCTCGCCCCACAGCCGCAGCGCTATCGCCGCCGCGTCGTGCAGGTCCCGGGCCTGCTCCCAGTACCGGATCTCGGCGTGGTCGGCTGCGTAGCGGGCGGTGAGGAAGAACGAGTGGTCGTGCGCCAGCCGCTCCAGCGAGGTCCGCAGCGAGGACAGCGGGGTGACCTGGCCGGACACGCTCAGCACCACGTGCCAGAGCCGGGCCTGCTCGGGCACGGTGGGCGGCTCCCCCGGGTCCGCGTGCCGCGACCGCGGCCTGCGCATCCCGCCGGGCGTCTGCGGCGGCGGACCGGCCGGCTCGGCGGGTCCGTCCCCGCGTCCGCCGTCGATGCTGGTCAGCCGCCGGCCCGCCGTCCCTGCGGTCAGCGTTGCCTCGCTTCTGCGTTCCACCGGCGGCCTCCTGTTCGGCGATGTCGTGTCGTCCCCCGCACCGGACCCGCCGGCCCGCGGCCGACCGGTACGGCTGCACCGCTCCTCGCCCGCGGCCGAGCCACTCCCCGTACGGAGCGGCCCGCCCACCGCGCTCTGCCGGTCGGCCGGTACCGGCCGACCGGCCGGTCAGCCGCGCAGAACGACCAGGTCGTCGCGGTGGACGACCTCACGCTCGTACGCGGCGCCGAACTCCTGGGCCAGGTCGCGGGTGGACCGGCCGAGCAGGCGGGGCAACTCCCTCGCATCAAAGTTGACCAGTCCGCGAGCCACGATGTGGCCGTTTTCGGCAAGAAGGTCCACCGGATCACCCGCCGTGAACTCCCCGTCCACCTTGGTGACCCCGGCGGGCAGCAGCGAGGCGCCGCCGGAGACGACGGCCGTGACGGCGCCCGCGTCGAGGTGCAGGGCGCCGCGCGGGCTGCTCGCGTGGGCCAGCCAGAGCATCCGGTCGGAGGTGCGGCTGCCGGTGCGCAGGAACAGGGTGCCGGTGCGCCGTCCGGCCAGCGCGTCGGCGGCGTGGCTGGCGGCGGTGAGCACCACCGGGATGCCCGCGCCGGTGGCGATCCGGGCCGCCTCGACCTTGGTGACCATGCCGCCGGTGCCGACGCCGGCCTTGCCCGCGCTGCCGATCTCGACGCCGTCGAGGTCGTGCGGGCCGCTCACCTGGTCGATCCGGCTGGTGCCGGGCCGGGCCGGGTCGCCGTCGTAGAGGCCGTCCACGTCGGAGAGCAGCACGAGCAGGTCGGCCCGGACCAGGTGGGCGACCAGCGCGGCCAGCCGGTCGTTGTCCCCGAACTTGATTTCGGCGGTGGCGACGGTGTCGTTCTCGTTGACGATCGGCATCGCGCCCATGGCCAGCAGCTGGTCGAGGGTGCGGTAGGCGTTGCGGTAGTGGGCGCGCCGGCTGGCGTCCTCGGCGGTGAGCAGCACCTGGCCGACCCGGATGCCGTACCGGGCGAAGGAGGCGGTGTAGCGGGCGACCAGCAGTCCCTGGCCGACGCTGGCGGCGGCCTGCTGGCGGGCCAGGTCCTTGGGCCGCTTGTCCAGGCCGAGCGGGGCCAGGCCGGCGGCGATGGCGCCGGAGGAGACGAGGACGACCTCGGGGGCGTCCGGGCGGCTGCGCACCTTGGCGAGCGCGTCGACCAGGGCGTCGACCCGGTCGGCGTCCAGGCCGCCGGCCGCCGTGGTGAGGGAGGAGGAGCCGACCTTGACGACGATCCGCCGGGCGGTCAGCACCTCCTCGCGCAGTGAGTCCTCGCTCATCTCGCTGTACGCCCTTCCGGTGTGGTGCGGGTGCGGCGGGCCGGGCCCGGCCGTCACCCCCGAAATCTACGCGATCCGCGCAGGTCGCCCGCAGGGAGTTTCACCGGCTGGACCGGCCCCGGCCTCGGCGAAGCCACGGCCGGAGTCACGGCCGGAGCGCCGGTCCGGACGGCCGGCGGTCCTGGGCCGGTACGGTCCCCGACCGCGGACCCGGCAGACATGACGACCCGTCAGTTCCGAACGGGGGGCCGGACACGCGAACGGCCCCCACCGCCCCGGAGGGTGGTGGGGGCCGTTCGCCCGGGTCGGCCGGGACGCGTCCCGGCCGACCCGGTCACTCCTCGTCGTCGCCCTCGTCGATGGCGGCCGGGCGGGTGCTGGAGAGCGCCTCGAAGGCGAGGAACTCGGCCTCGGCCGCGTCCTTGCCCTTCTGCTTCTCGCGGCGGCGGTCGACCGCCGGGCGCGGGCTCTCCAGGCGGTGGTCCTCACCGCGGCGGCCGAGCATCTCGGCGCCGGCGGCCATGGTCGGCTCCCAGTCGAAGACGACGGCGTTCTCGTCCGGGCCGATGATGACGGTGTCGCCCTCGTGCGCCCCGACCTTCCACAGCTTGTCCTCGACGCCGAGGCGGGCCAGCCGGTCGGCGAGGTAGCCGACGGCCTCGTCGTTGGAGAAGTCGGTCTGGCGGACCCAGCGCTCCGGCTTGGTGCCGCGGATGCGGTAGGCGCCGTCCTCCTCGGTGATGGTGAAGCCCTCGTCGTCAACGGCCTTGGGCCGCAGCACGATCCGGGTCGACTCCTCGACCGGCTTGGCGGCGCGCGCCTCGGCGACGATCTGCGCCAGCGCGAAGTTCAGCTCGCGCAGGCCCTTGCGGGAGGCGGCGGAGACCTCGAACACCCGGTAGCCGCGCTCCTCCAGGGACTCCCGGGTGAGGTCGGCGATGTCCTGGCCGTCCGGCACGTCCACCTTGTTGAGCGCGACCAGGCGCGGGCGCTCCTCCAGACCGCCGTACTCGGCCAGCTCGGCCTCGATGGTCTCCAGGTCGGTCAGCGGGTCGCGGCCGGGCTCCAGGGTGGCGCAGTCCAGCACGTGCACCAGCACCGAGCAGCGCTCGACGTGCCGCAGGAACTCCAGGCCCAGGCCGCGGCCCTGGCTGGCGCCGGGGATCAGGCCGGGCACGTCGGCGATGGTGTAGACGGTGTCGCCGGCGGTGACCACGCCGAGGTTGGGGATCAGGGTGGTGAACGGGTAGTCCGCGATCTTCGGCTTGGCCGCCGAGAGCACCGAGATCAGCGAGGACTTGCCGGCGCTCGGGTAGCCGACCAGGGCCACGTCGGCGACGGACTTGAGCTCCATCACGATGTCGCGGGCCTCGCCGGGCTCGCCGAGCAGCGCGAAGCCGGGCGCCTTGCGGCGGGCCGAGGACAGCGCGGCGTTGCCGAGGCCGCCACGGCCGCCCTGGGCGGCGACGAAGCTGGTGCCGTGCCCGACCAGGTCGGCCAGCACCTCGCCGTTGCGGTCCAGCACCACGGTGCCGTCCGGCACCAGCAGGACGAGGTCGCCGCCGTCCGCGCCGGTGCGGTGGCCGCCCGCGCCGGGCTTGCCGTTGGTGGCCTTGCGCTTGGGCGAGTGGTGGTACTCGAGCAGGGTGGTGATCTGCGCGTCGACGGTGAGGATGACGCTGCCGCCCTCGCCGCCGTTGCCGCCGTCGGGGCCGCCGAGCGGCTTGAACTTCTCCCGGTGCACGGAGGCGCAGCCGTGGCCCCCGTTACCCGCGGCGACGTGAAGTTCGACGCGGTCCACGAAGGTGGTCATGGTGTGCCTCCAGTGTGCGAAAGTCTGCTGCTACCTGCGTAAAGCATGAAGGGTGGACCGGAACATTCCGGCCCACCCTTCACTGTGAGTCTGGTGTGACTCAGGCCTCGACGGCCACGACGTTGACGACCTTGCGGCCGCGGCGGGTGCCGAACTGCACGGCACCGGCGGTCAGCGCGAACAGGGTGTCGTCGCCACCGCGACCGACGCCCGCACCCGGGTGGAAGTGGGTGCCGCGCTGGCGCACGAGGATCTCGCCGGCGGAGACGACCTGGCCGCCGAAGCGCTTCACGCCGAGGCGCTGGGCGTTCGAGTCACGGCCGTTACGGGTAGAGCTTGCGCCCTTCTTGTGTGCCATATCTCGCTATCCCCTTACTTGCTGACCGAGTCGATGCTGGTGATGCGCACCGCGGTGTGCTTCTGACGGTGACCCTGGCGACGGCGGTAGCCGGTCTTGTTCTTGTAGCGCAGGATGACGATCTTGTCGCCCTTGGTCTGGTCGACGACCTCGGCGTGGGTCTTCACACCGGCCAGGACCCACGGGTCGGACGTGACGGCTTCGCCGTCGACGATCAGGATGGTCGAGAGCTCGACCGAGTCACCCGGCTTGGCCTCGATACGGTCGATCTCCAGCACGTCGCCGACGGCGACCTTGTGCTGGCGGCCGCCTGCGCGAACGATCGCGTACATGCGGTACCTGCTTTCCTTACTCGGTCGGAACTCCCGACGCCAGCCGCCTGGGTACGGACACAGGGGCCTCTCCCCGCCCGCTGCCGCGCGAACGCGGCGCTTCGGGAAGGTGATGTGCTCGGGAGCGTGTGGCGTAGACACGCCGAGGGTCAAGAATACGGACCGGCCGCCCGGGGGGCAAACCGGCCCGTACGGCCCGGGGCGGGAAGGGTCCCGCCCCGGGCGCGTGGGCACTACTCGGCCGCCGTATCACCTTCGGCGGCCGCCGCCTTCTTGGCCGCCGCGCTCGTCCGCTTGGTCGCGGTCTTGCGGGCGGTGGTCTTCTTGGCCGCCGTGGTCGTCTTCTTGGCGGCGGTCTTCTTCGCGGCGGTCTTGCGGGCGGCCCGCTTCTTGGGCGCCGGGGCCTCATCCGCGGGCGGCTCCTCGGCCTCGGCCTCGGCGGCCGGTGCCTCCTGCGCCGGAGCCTCGACGACGGCCTCCACGGCTTCCACGGTCTCGACGGCCGGGGCCTCCTCCGCGGGCGCCTCGACGACGGCCTCCACGGTCTCGACGGCCTCGGGCGTCACCACGGCCGGGGCGGCCGGGTTGGCGGCCTCCAGGGCCGCCTCCAGCGCCGCGTCGGCCCGCGCCTGGAGCACCACGATCTCGGCCTCGCCCGGCGCCCCGGCCGGAGCCGTCGCCTTGCGGACCGCGCGGCGGCGGGTGCGGCCGGCCGGAGCCGCCGGAGCGGCGGGGATCTCGACCAGGTCCGGCTGGGCGGCCGGGGCCTCCTCGACGGCCTCCGCCTCGACGCCCGGGACCTCCAGGGCCAGCTGGCCCTCGATCTCCTCGCGCACCGGCTCGCCCTCGACGGCCACCTCGGCCACGGCGGCCTCGACGGCCTGCGGCTCCTCGGCGGCCGCCCCGCCCTTGCCCCGGCGACGGCGCTTGCTGCTGCCCGCGGCCGCCTCGGCCGACACGGCCGGGGTGTGGACGTGGGCGCTCGGCTGCTCCATGTGAACGATCACGCCGCGGCCGTTGCAGTGCACGCACGGCTCGGAGAAGGACTCCAGCAGGCCCTGGCCGACCCGCTTGCGGGTCATCTGGACCAGGCCCAGCGAGGTGACCTCGGCCACCTGGTGCTTGGTCCGGTCCCGGCCCAGGCACTCCAGCAGGCGGCGCAGCACCAGGTCCCGGTTGGACTCCAGCACCATGTCGATGAAGTCGATCACGATGATGCCGCCGAGGTCGCGCAGCCGCAGCTGGCGCACGATCTCCTCGGCCGCCTCGATGTTGTTGCGGGTGACCGTCTCCTCCAGGTTGCCGCCCTGGCCGACGAACTTCCCGGTGTTGACGTCGACGACGACCATCGCCTCGGTGCGGTCGATCACCAGCGAACCGCCGCTGGGCAGCCAGACCTTGCGGTCCAGCGCCTTCATCAGCTGCTCGTCGATCCGGTAGGTGGCGAACACGTCCACCTCGGAGGTCCACCGCTGGAGCCGCTCGGCGAGGTCCGGGGCCACGTTGGAGACGTAGTCGTGGATGGTGCGCCACGCCTCGTCGCCGGAGACGATGACCTTGGTGAAGTCCTCGTTGAAGATGTCGCGGACGACCCGGACGGTCATGTCCGGCTCGCCGTACAGCAGCGCGGGGGCGTTGCCGGTCGCGGCCTTCTTCTGGATGTCCTCCCACTGCTGCTGCAGCCGCTGGACGTCGTGGGTCAGCTCCTCCTCGGAGGCGCCCTCGGCGGCGGTGCGCACGATGACGCCCGCGTCGTCCGGGACGATCTTCTTGAGGATCTGCTTCAGCCGGGCGCGCTCGTTCTCGGGGAGCTTGCGCGAGATGCCGGTCATCGAGCCCTCGGGCACGTAGACCAGGTAGCGGCCGGGCAGCGAGATCTGGCTGGTCAGGCGGGCGCCCTTGTGGCCGATCGGGTCCTTGGAGACCTGCACCAGCACGGACTGGCCGGACTTCAGCACCGACTCGATCCGGCGCGGGCCGCCGTGGCCCAGCGCACCGAAGTTGACCTCGCCGGCGTACAGCACGGCGTTGCGGCCCTTGCCGATGTCGACGAAGGCGGCCTCCATCGACGGCAGCACGTTCTGGACCTTGCCCAGGTAGACGTTGCCGACGTACGAGGTGGCCTGCTCCTTGTTGACGTAGTGCTCGACCAGCACGCCGTCCTCAAGGACGCCGATCTGGGTCCGCTGGCCGTTCTGGCGCACCACCATGACGCGCTCGACCGACTCGCGGCGGGCCAGGAACTCGGCCTCGGTGATGATCGGCACCCGGCGGCGGCCCAACTCGCGGCCCTCGCGGCGGCGCTGCTTCTTCGCCTCCAGACGGGTCGAGCCCTTGATCGACTGCACCTCGTCCGGGTCGAAGGACGGCTCGGTGGAACGGCGGCGCGGCTCGCGCACCTTCACCACCGTGCGGACCCCGTCCTCGGTGGTCTCGGCGGTCTCGACGGCACCGGCCTCACCGCTGCGGCGGCGACGACGGCGACGACGGCGGGACGAGGACAGGCCGGCGGCCAGGTCGTCGTCGTCCTCGACGTCCTCCTCGGCGTCCGCGGCCGGCTCCTCGACGACGGACTGCCCGGTCTCGACGGCCTCGGCCTCGAACTCCTCGGCCTCGCCACGGCGACGACGACGGCCGCCCCGACGGCGACGGCGCGACGGACGGTCGTCCTCCCACTCGCCCTCGGTCTCCGGACCGGTGACGGGGGCCTCGACGACGGGCGCCTCGACCGGCACCTCGACGGCCCGCTCGACCGGCTTCGCCTTCTCGGCGGCCTTCGCCCGCTCGATGACCTTGGCCTTCTCGGCCTTCTCGGCCTTCTCGGCGGCCTTCCGCTCGGCGGCCTTCGAACGGCTCGGCGGCTGCACCCGCACCGAGGTGCGCACCCGGCGACGGCGGCCGACGCCGCTGTACTCGAACTCGTCCTCCTCGCGCTGCGCGGCGGCCGGGGCCTCCACCGGCGCCGGAGCGGCGGCGGGCTGCTGCGGCGCCTGCGGCTGCGCGGCGGGGGCCGGGGCGGCGGCGGGCTCCTGGAACACCGGAGCCTGGAAGATCGCGGTGGACGGGCGGACCGCACGGCGGCGCACCCGGTGGGTCGGCTCGGCGGCCGGCGCGGGCTGGACGGCCGCGGGCTGGACGGCCGCGGGCTCCTCGACCGGCTCCTCCTCGACGGGCTCCTCCGCCGCGGCGGGCTCCTCGACGGGGGTCTCGACGACCGGCGCGGCCTCGACCACGCGGCGGCGACGGGGCCGGCGGGCCGGAGCGGCGGGGGCCTCCTCGGCGGCGGGCTCGACGGCGGCGGGGGCCTCGGCCACCGGGGCGGCGGCGGGCTCCTCGGCCGGGGTCTCGGCGGCGGCCGGCGCCCCGGCGGGCGACTCGGCGCGCTTGCGGGTGCGGCGGGCCCGGGCGGGCTTCTCGGCCACCGGCTCGGCGGCCGGCTCGGCGGCCTTCTCGACCGGCTTGGCGGTCGCCTTCGCGCTCGCCTTCGCGGTCGTCTTCTCGACGGCGGGCGCCTCGGCGGCGGCCGGCTCGGTGGCCACGACCGGGGTCGTCTCCGGCGTCCCGGCCGGAGCCTCGGCGCGCTTGCGGGTCCGGCGGGCCCGGGCGGGCTTCTCGGCCACCGGCTCGGCGGCCGGTGCGGCCTGCGCCTCGGCGGCGGGCGCCTCGGCCGGAACGACCGTCTCGGCCGTCTCGGCGGCCGCGCCCTGCGGGGTGCCCGCCGGGCGGGACACCGCACGGCGACGGCGGCGCGGCGGCGCCGCGGAGGTGCCCTCGCCGCCGGTCGCGGCGGTCTCGTTCTGTTCCGTCGCCGCGTTCTGCTGCGGATCGGTGTTATCGAGCATGCGGGTGGATCTCCCGTCAGGCCCCCGGGCTCCACATCCGGGCACGGCACGGCACCCGTGGCCGGCCGGCATCTCGACGATGCTCGGGCCGGACCCTTTCACGGTGCCGCCGCGCGGACGCGAGGCCGCACAGGGGCTCGTAGTCTCGCTCGGCGCCCCGCCGCTCGGCGGGGTGTCGAAAGTCTTCTGGTCTGACCAGTCTTCTGAGGTTTTCCCAAGCTGCGCCGTTCCCCAACCCCGGGTGGCTCCCGGACGGGGTTCCCGGGCCCACCGACCTTCCTGGTCGGCGGGCCTCAGGTGGACGGCCTGTGCTGCGACGACGCTCGCTCCCCTGGGGAGCCGCGGGAACCTGGAGGACCGTCGGGCCCAGTGAGGCACTGGACCCGGCCTCCGCCCGTCAGGCGGACGCGGCCCCGCGAACCCCGGCGGCTGTCAGCCGGCCGGAGCCGCGGCGCGGTCGAGCGCCAGCGGGTCGGTCACCGTGCCGGACTCCTCGTCGAGCGGCCCCTGCGCCAGCCTGGTCACCTCTGCGGGGACCGGCGGCGCCAGGTCGGCCGTCACACGGAGACCGGACAATACGTCGTCGGGTCGTACGGCGGGTGTGGCGTGTCGTACTACCAGGCGCAGTATCGCACAGGGACGACCGGTCCGAACATCGCGGTCCGCTTCGGCCGCCGTGTCCGCACCGTCGACGACCTGCGGCGCGACGATCTCGAGCGCCGCCACCGGACCGCGCGCGTCGAAGACCCGCACGCCGTTCTTGGTCACTCGTTCGACCTCGGCCCGCTCCGCGGCGAGGAACACCGCGACCGCGCGGGCGGCCTCCTGCGGCTCGACGCCGTCCAGCCGGACCAGCCACTCGGAGGCCTCGAGGCGCTCCACGAAGTTCGGCGTCCGGACCTCGACCGCGTCGATCACGTCCAGTCCGGTCGGCAGCGACTCGTCCAGCTGTGCCCGCAGTTCCTCCGGGTCACGGAGGGCGGCCAAGCCGATCTCCAGGTACTCCGCCTCGCTCGCCACCCCGGTCGGGGCCGCGTTGGCGTAGGACACCTTCGGGTGCGGGGTGAAGCCTGCCGAATAGGCCATCGGCACGGCGGACCGGCGCAGGGCGCGCTCGAAAGCGCGCTGGAAGTCACGGTGGCTGGTGAAGCGGAGCCGGCCGCGTTTGGTGTAGCGGAGACGGATCCGCTGCACCGTCGGAGCGGGCGGAGGACCGTCGGGCGTACGGCGTGCCAGGGTCGCTCAGTCCTTAGTCAGTTGTCCCCGTCCGGCGCGACGGCTGCCGCCGCTGTCCGGACTCTGTCACCTCAAAGGGTACGCGCCCCGCCACCCCCCTCGTCCCGCCCCTGGTCAGCCGCACCCCGACGCCCCCCACCCGCGCCCCTGTGACCGAGACGGCCGGGCCCACAACCCCCCGACACTCCGCGGCGAGTACGTCCCCGCAGGTGGCGGGCCGTCCTGAGGCCGCCGTCCAGCGGCGGGAAATTCCCAGAACATCCCTGAAGCCGTTCCCCCGTGTTGGGACGCCCGCCCGCCAGGCAGGATTCGAGCCGTCCGAGTGCGGCCCACCCGGACCCACCGACCGCACACCGGGGGTGTGCGGCATGAGGAAGGGAACCTCCATGCGCAAGATCCTCGCCGGCCTCGCCGTGACCGGCCTCCTGTTCGCGGGCGGCGTCGCCACGGCGGGCAGCGCGTCCGCGGCGCAGGCCGGCAGCTACTGCGGGACCACCTACACGACGTGGGAGCCGCTGCTGCGCGGCGGCGAGAACAACGACGCCGTCAAGGCCCTGCAGTGCGAGCTCAACTCCTCGCTGAACACCACCCCCCTGAACGTCGACGGCGCGTTCGGACAGGACACCCTGAGCAGGGTGCTGCGGTTCCAGGCCTGTACCGGCCTCTCCCAGGACGGTCAGGTCGGCGCGCAGACCTGGGCCAAGCTGGACTCCGTCAGCACCTCGACCAACTGGGCCTGCTGATCCCGCACCCGGCCGTCGCCCGCCCGGCGAACGCGTGGAGCCCTCCCCGATCCCCGGGGAGGGCTCCATCCGTCACTTCGGACACGTCACGCGGCCCGGACCCACCCGATCCGCGCCGCCCGCGCCGTCAACTAGCCCTGCGGGGCAGCCCCGTTGACCACGGCCAGCGGAAGCAGCTTCTTCCCGGTGGGACCGATCTGGATCTTGAGGTCCATCTGCGGGCACACACCGCAGTCGAAGCACGGGGTCCAACGGCAGTCGTCGACCTCGACCTCCTCCAGGGCGTCCTGCCAGTCCTCCCAGAGCCAGTCCTTGTCGAGGCCGCTGTCCAGGTGGTCCCAGGGCAGCACCTCCTCGTAGGTGCGCTCGCGGGTGGTGTACCAGTCGACGTCGACGCCGGTGCCGGCCAGGCCCTTCTCGGCGGAGGCCATCCAGCGGTCGTAGGAGAAGTGCTCGCGCCAGCCGTCGAAGCGGCCGCCGTCCTCGTAGACGGCGCGGATGACGGCACCGATGCGGCGGTCGCCGCGGGACAGCAGGCCCTCGACGATGCCGGGCTTGCCGTCGTGGTAGCGGTAGCCGATGTTCTTGCCGTACTTGCGGTCGCCGCGGATCGAGTCGCGCAGCTTGGCCAGCCGGGCGTCGGTGGCCTCGGCGGACAGCTGCGGGGCCCACTGGAACGGGGTGTGCGGCTTGGGCACGAACCCGCCGATGGAGACGGTGCAGCGGATGTCGTTCTGGCCGGTGACCTCGCGGCCCTTCTGGATGACGTTCTTCGCCATCGCGCCGATCTGGAGCACGTCCTCGTCGGTCTCGGTGGGCAGGCCGCACATGAAGTACAGCTTCACCTGGCGCCAGCCGTTGCCGTAGGCGGTGGCGACGGTGCGGATCAGGTCCTCCTCCGACACCATCTTGTTGATCACCTTGCGCATGCGCTCACTGCCGCCCTCGGGGGCGAAGGTGAGGCCCGAGCGGCGGCCGTTGCGCGACAGCTCGTTGGCGAGGTCGATGTTGAAGGCGTCGACGCGGGTGGACGGCAGCGACAGGCCGATCTTGTCGTCGCTGTAGCGGTCGGCCAGGCCCTTGGCGATGTCCCCGATCTCGGTGTGGTCGGCGCTGGACAGCGACAGCAGGCCCACCTCCTCGAACCCGGTCGCCTTCAGCCCGCGCTCCACCATCTCGCCGATGCCGGTGATGCTTCGCTCCCGCACGGGGCGCGTGATCATGCCGGCCTGGCAGAAGCGGCAGCCGCGGGTGCAGCCGCGGAAGATCTCCACGGACATCCGCTCGTGCACGGTCTCCGCGAGCGGGACGAGCGGCTGCTTCGGGTAGGGCCACTCGTCGAGGTCCATCACGGTGTGCTTGGACACCCGCCACGGCACGCCCGGGGCGTTCGGCACGACGCGGCCGATCCGGCCGTCGGCCAGGTACTCCACGTCGTAGAACTTCGGCACGTACACCCCGCCGGTGCGGGCGAGGCGCAGCAGCAGCTCGTCGCGGCCGCCCGGGCGGCCCTCGGCCTTCCAGCCGCGGACGAGCTCGGTGATGTCGAGCACGGCCTGCTCGCCGTCGCCGACCACCGCGCAGTCGATGAAGTCCGCGATCGGCTCGGGGTTGAACGCGGCGTGGCCGCCGGCCAGGACGATCGGGTCCTCGTCGGTGCGGTCCTTGGCCTCCAGCGGGATGCCGGCCAGGTCGAGCGCGGTCAGCATGTTGGTGTAACCGAGCTCGGTGGAGAACGACAGGCCGAACACGTCGAAGGCCTTCACCGGGCGGTGCGCGTCCACGGTGAACTGCGGGACGTCGTGCTCGCGCATCAGCGCTTCGAGGTCCGGCCAGACGCTGTAGGTGCGCTCGGCGAGCACGCCCTCGCGCTCGTTGAGCACCTCGTAGAGGATCATGACGCCCTGGTTGGGCAGGCCGACCTCGTAGGCGTCGGGGTACATCAGCGCCCAGCGGACGTCGCAGGCGTCCCAGTCCTTGACGGTCGAGTTGAGCTCGCCGCCGACGTACTGGATCGGCTTCTGGACGTGCGGGAGAAGGGCCTCCAGGCGTGGGAAGACCGATTCGACAGTCATGTACTAGGAACCCTTACGACGTGATTCGGGTGCCGCGCGCATCGGCAGGCGACGGCGGGGAGGGGTGACCCTCAAGGGTAGCCCAATCCGGGGAAAGGCCCGCTGGCTCACCCCCGGGCTCACCGGCGCCCGGCCCGGGCACCCGCCCGCGCTCCGGCGCGGCCGCCCCGCCCCGGCCCGCCCCGGCACGCGCAGTGCGCGCCCGCCGCCCGGCGCCGTCCGCCGTTGACATGCCCGGACCACCCGTGCGGTACTGACAGGGCCCCGCCAGAGACCTCTGCACCCCTTCCGGACACGGGAGTTGGGCCGTACGCTCAACCCTCGCCGATTCCTCCCCGGCGACCCGTCCCCGGCGTGCAGGGCCCCGCCCCCGGCCCCACCGGCCGCGTCCCTCGGCGCCCCCGCGCGCCCCGGCGGCCCGACAAGCCAGGCGGCCGCGCGGCCACGCGGCCACGCCCTAGGAGAGCCATGACCGACACCGACCGGCGGGTCCGCCCGCCCCGACCCCTCGGCAGCCGGGCCGCCCGCTACCCCGCGCCGGCCCAGGCCGAGGCCGCGGCCCGGCGCCTCGCGCTGCGCCACCCGGAGCGGTGCCGGCTGCGCGAGGTGGGCCGCTCGCGGGCCGGGCGCCCGCTGCTGCTGCTGTCCGTCGACCGGGGCCCGCGCACGGTGCTGGTCGTCGGCGGCCCGCACCCCAACGAGCCGATCGGCACGGCCGGCGCCCTGCGGCTGGCCGAGGTGCTGCTGGCGCGCCCCACCCGGCCCGGCCTGTCCTGGCACCTGCTGCTCTGCCTGGACCCGGACGGCGCCGCGCTCAACGCGGGCTGGCTGGACGGGCCGCTCACCGCGCGCCGGCACTACGAGCACTTCTTCCGCCCCTCGTTCGAGGAGCAGCCCGAACTGCTGCCGGCCGCCGACGCGGGCCGGCCCCCGATGCCGGAGAGCCTGGCGCTGACCGGCCTGATCGACGAACTGCGCCCGTTCCTGCAGTGCTCGATGCACGGGGTGGACTTCGGCGGCGCCTTCATCCAGCTGACCGCCCCGGTGCCCGGGCTGCCCCAGCTCTTCGCCGCCTCGGTGCGCCGGGCCGGCATCCCGCTGGACGTCGACCCCTTCGACGCGGTCGGCTGGGCCAGCCCCTTCCCCGGCACCTATCTGATGCCCCCGGCGGACGGCGCGGGCCGGTCACGGGCGCTGCCGGACGAGCCGGAGCTGTCCACCTGGTCGTACGCCGGCCGGCACGGCGGGGTGACGGCCGTGCTGGAGGTGCCGATGTGGGCCGTGGACGCGGTCGGCGACGGCCGTCCGCACCCGGCGGCGGACCGGGCGGTCGGCGCCGCGGCCCGGGCGCTGCGCGAGCGCGCCGAGGAGCTCTCCGGGCTGCTGGCCCACGTGCCCGCGCACACCCGGGCGGCGCACGGGGAACTGGTGCGCGCGGCCGGGTTCACGCTGGAGTTCTGCCCGTCGGTGGCGCAGGAGTGGCTGGCCCGCTGGTGCGCCGAGCCGCTCACGGTGTCCCGGGTGACCACCGCCGAGATCGTCGCGGCCCGGATCCCGCTGCGGGTGGCGTCGACGGTGCTGCGGCTGCTGGCGGACACCGGCGGTCCGACCGTGGAGGCGGCCCGGGGCCGGGCCCGCGACATCGTCACCGAGAGCCTGGGCCGGCTGCACCACCGCTTCGGCGCCCGCTGGGTGCCGGTCCAGGAGCAGCTGGCCCACCAGGTCCGCGCGGCGCTCACCGCCGCCGACCGCCTGCTCTGACCGGGACCGCAGCCCGCCACAACCGGGCGACAACTACCCACCCACAGAGCCAGGTTGAGAAACGCCAAGGGCCGACCCGAGAAATTCCCGGGCCGGCCCTCGACCGACGAACGCGCGGACGGACAGTCGACTCAGGCCGCTATCGGCCGCTGACTGCGGACCGCCTGGAGCAGCCCGATCGCGATCCAGACCGCGAACATCGACGACCCCCCGTAGGAGACGAACGGCAACGGGATGCCCGCCACCGGCATGATGCCCAGGCACATCCCGATGTTCTCGAAGGCCTGGAAGGAGAACCAGGCGATGATCCCCGCGGCCACGATCGTCCCGTACAGGTCGGTCGCCTGCCGGGCGATCCGGCAGGCCCGCCACAGCACCACGCCGACCAGCAGGATGATCGCCAGCGCCCCGACGAATCCCAGTTCCTCACCGGCCACCGTGAACACGAAGTCGGTCTGCTGCTCCGGCACGAACTGCCCGGTGGTCTGCGTCCCGTGGAACAGCCCCTTGCCGGTCAGCCCGCCCGAGCCGATCGCGATCCGGGCCTGCGCGGTGTTGTAGCCGACGCCGGAGGGGTCCAGCTGCGGGTTGGCGAAGGCCGCGAAGCGGTCGATCTGGTACTTGCTCAGCACCCCGAGCTTCCAGATCGCCACGCACCCGCCGGTGCCCGCCACCAGCAGCCCGAGCACCCAGCGGTTGGCCGCCCCCGAGCCGAGCAGGATGCCCAGCACGATCGCGGCCATCACCATCACCGAGCCGGCGTCCGGCATCAGCAGTACGACGCACATCGGCAGGAAGGCCCAGACCAGGCCGCGGAACACCGCCCGGTGCGAGGGGTACTCCCGCTCCCCCGCGTCCACCTGGTCGGACAGCACGACCGCCATCGCCAGCACGATCCCCAGCTTCGCGAACTCGGCGGGCTGGATGGAGAAGCCGCCGCCCAGTTGGATCCAGGAGTGCGCGCCGTTGATGGTCGAGCCCAGCGGGCTGAGCGTGGCGAGCAGCATCAGGATCACGCCGATGTACAGGAACGGCACGAGGGTGCGGAAGCGCCGACTCCCTATCCCTATCACCACCGAGCACAGCACCAGCCCGACGACCAGGTTGGTCAGGTGCCGGTACAGGAAGTACTGCGGGTCGCCGTGGGTGAGCGAGTCCCGGCCGCGGGTGGCCGACCAGACCAGCAGAGAGCTGCCGAGGGACAGGGCGAGCGCGGCGAGCAGCAGTATCCAGTCCAGCCGCCACAGCGGCGAGTCCTTGGCCAGGGCCTTGGAGACCCCGCTGCGCTGCGGGCTCAGCCGCAGTTGCCGATAGGAGCCGTAGGAGGTCATGCCCGCCCCCTTCCCGGGCCGCGGTTCGGTTCGAGTGCGGCGTCGGCCGCGGTGCCCGGGGCGGGCCGGTCGTTCGGCTGCGCCGGGTCCAGGAAGGCCGAGGCCGGGGCGGGCTCGCCCTGCGTTTGTTCCAGGAAGGCCGGCGCCGGGCCGACGGTGTTGCTGGTGTCGGCAGTGTTCGCGGTGTAGGCCGCCTGCTTGACGATCGCGGTGCCGTCCGGGTTGAACTTCGGCAGTTCGGCCTGCGGCGCGGGCAGCAGCGCCTTGCCGTTGTCGATGTTGCCCTTGTCGTCGACGCCGTACAGCGCCTGGTAGATCCGGCGGACGGCGTCGCCGGAGCCGCCGGAGCCGGTGCCGCCCTGGCTTATCGTCATGACGACCGCGTAGTCCTTGCTGTACGTGGTCAGCCAGGAGGTGGTCTGCTTGCCCTCGACCTCGGCGGTGCCGGTCTTGGCGTGCAGCTCGATCTTGTTCTGCGGCCAGCCGGCGCCGGAGAACTTCCAGGCCGCGGTACCGCCGGTGATGACGCCCGCGGTGGCCTGGTCGATGTAGCTCAGCAGCTTCTGGGAGCCGGGGAACTTGCCGTCCTCGTGCGGGGCGATCTCGCGGACGAGGTCCCCGCTCGGGCTTATCACCGCCTTGGCGATGGTCGGCCGGTAGAAGGTGCCGCCGTTGGCCAGCGCCGAGTAGATCCGGGCCATCTGGACCGGGGTGACGAGCGTGTCGCCCTGGCCGATCGCGAAGTTGACGGCGTCACCGGCGCGCATCTGGTAGCCGTCGACGCAGTTCTCCTTGGCGATCTGGTCGGAGAAGCTGGTGCCGCCCTTCTGCGCCTGCGCGCACCAGGCGTCCTTGTTGTTGTCGTAGAAGGACTGCTTCCACTGCCGGTCCGGCACCCGGCCGGTGACCTCGCTGGGCAGGTCGATGCCGGTCTTGGCGCCGAGGCCGAACTGGTGGGCGGTCTTGAAGAACCAGTCGCCCGGCTCCTTCTTCGGCTTGATGCCGCCGTCCTTCATCCACTGGTCGTACGCCAGGCCGTAGAAGACGGTGTCGCAGGAGACCTCCAGCGCCTTCTCCAGGGAGATGGAGCCGAAGTTCTCGCTCTCGAAGTTCTTGAACTCGCGGCCGCCGATGGTCATGCTCTTCGGGCACGCGTACGTCCCGTCCAGCGAGTAGCCGGCCTCCACGGCGGCGGTGGTGGAGACGACCTTGAAGGTCGAGCCGGGGGCGGACTGACCCTGTATGGCCCGGTTCAGCAGCGGGAAGTTGGAGTCCTTGCTGGTCAGCGACTGGTAGTCCTTGCCGGTGATGCCGCCCACCCAGAGGTTGGGGTCGTAGGTCGGCGCGCTGGCCATCGCGACGATCCGACCGGTGTGGACGTCCATCACCACGGCGGCGCCGGAGTCGGCCTCGTAGTTGCGGTTGGTGACCTTGTCGAAGGTCTTCCGGGCGTCGGCCATGGCCTGCGCCAGGTTGTCCTCGACCACCTTCTGCACCCGGGCGTCGATGCTGGTGACCAGGTTGTTGCCGGTCTGCGGGGCGGCGGCGCCGGCGGTGCCGATCACCCGGCCGAGGTTGTCCACCTCCAGCTGGGTGATGCCGGCGGTGCCGCGCAGGTCGCGGTCGTACACCGACTCCAGGCCGGCCCGGCCGATCTGGTCGGCCGGCAGGTAGCGGTCCAGGCCGGACTTGGAGGCGGTCTTGCTGACCTCCTCGTCGGTGACCGGCGAGAGGTAGCCGAGCACCTGCGCCATGTTGGCGCCCTCGGCGCCGGTGTAGCGGCGCACGGCGGTGGGCTGCGCGGTGACCCCGGGGAAGTCCTCGCGGCGTTCCATTATCTGCATCGCCTGCTGGGTGGTCGCCTCCTTGGTGACCGGGATCGGCTGGTAGGGCGATCCGTTCCAGCAGGGCTGCGGGGTCTTGGCGTCGCAGAGCCTGGTCTTCTCCTGCACGTCCTTGGCGGGCATCCCCAGCACCTCGGCCAGCCGGCCGAGCACCGCCTTGCCGCCGTCCTTCTGCTGCAGCAGCGAGGTGCGGCTGACCGAGACCACCAGCCGGGCCTCGTTGCCGGCCAGGATCCGCCCGGAGGCGTCCAGGATCTCGCCGCGGACGGCCGGTTCGACCACCTCGCGGATGTGGTTGCCGGTCGCCTTGGCGGTGTAGACGCTGGCGTTGCGGATCTGCAGGTACCACAGCCGCCCGCCGAGGGTGGCGAGCAGCGACAGGACCAGGATCTGCAGCACCACCAGACGGATCGTCACCCGCCGGGTACGGCCGGTCTCGGGGATGTTGCTCACGTCTCGTGCGCTCCAGGATGCGGGAAGTCGGGAGGTCGGGGGCCGGGCCGGTTACGGGCGCCGGGCGAAGCCGGGAATGCGCCGCTTCTTGTAGGACGGGCCGGCCGAGGCGTCGCGCGTGGTGCGGTAGCGGGCCAGCGTGCCCAGGCCGGAGCCGCCCTCGTCGTCGTCGGTGGCCGCGGTCACCGGGTCGCGCCCGAAGCGGCGGCCGACCAGCATCACCAGCGGCACCACGAACGGCGCCAGCAGCACGTCGTACAGCAGGGCGCTGACCACCAGGCCGCCGAGGCCGACGTGCCGGGCCGCGGTGTCGCCGACCAGGGCGCCGACCATCGCGTACAGCAGGGTGGAGGCGACCGCGGCGGCGGCCACCACCACCAGCGCGCCGAACACCGACCGCTGGCGGCCGTGGTCCGGGCGCAGCAGCCCGGCGGCGTAGCCCATCAGGCAGAGCACCAGCGCGTAGCGGCCGATCGCGTGGTCGGAGGGCGGCGCGAGGTCGGCGAGCAGGCCGGCCGAGAAGCCGACGACGCAGCCGCCGGACGGCCCGTACACCAGGGCCAGGCCGACCACGACGAGCAGCAGTATGTCCGGGGTGGCCCCCGGGAGCTGGAGCCGGCCGAAGACGCTGACCTGGAGGATCAGGCCGAGCAGGATCAGGCCGGCGGAGACGGGGATGCGGGCGAGGCGCATGGCTCAGTTCCCCCCAGTGGGCTTGGCGGGCGGGGCGGCGGGCGCGGTCGGGGCCTGGGCCGCCTGTCCCTGGGCGGGGGCCGGCGGCAGGACGGCGTCGCGCGGGTCGGCGCGCGGCGGCACGACCACCACGCCGACCAGGTCCAGCCGGGTGAACTGGACGAAGGGCTCGACCAGGATGGTCTTGGTCAGCTGGCCCGGGGTGGCCTCGACCTCGACGACCTTGCCGACCGGCACACCGGGCACGAACGGGCGGCCGCTCTGCGAGCCGAAGGTGACCAGCCGGTCGCCGGCCTTGACCTGGGCCTTGCCGTTGAGCAGCGAGACCTTCATCGGGCTGGTGCCGCCGCCGGAGGCGAAGCCGATCTCGCCGCTGGCCTCCAGCCGGGTGCCGGCCGAGAAGCCGGGGTCGGAGGCGAGCAGCACGGTGGCGGTGGTCGGGGCGACGGTGGTGATCCGGCCGACCAGGCCCTGACCGTTGATCACCGTCATGTCGCGGGTGAGGCCGTCGTCGCTGCCGGCGTCGATGGTGATGGTCCAGGAGAAGCCCTGGGCCGGGCCGATCGCGATGACCTGGGCGGCCTTGACGGTGTAGCCGCCGGCGCCGGCGGTGCGCAGCAGGTCGTCGAGCTGCTTGGTGCGCCCGGTGGCCATGTCGGAGGAGGCGAGCCTCTGGCGTAGTTCGGTGTTCTCGCGGGCGAGCTCGTCGGTGCGGCCGTTGTTGGACGCGGCGTCGCGGAAGGCCCGGACGGTGTCGGCGACCGGGTCGACGACGGTGGCGGCTCCGCGCTCGACCGGGCCGAGGACGCTGGCGGCGGCGTGTCGGGCACCGCCGAGGGGGGAGCTCTCACCGCCCTTGATGTCCACGGTGACGAGCGCGAAGGCGACGGCCACCAGCAGGATGAGCAGCAGCCGGCTCTCTCGTGTGTCCCTCACGGTGCTGGTACTGCCCCTTCGTACCTGGTCGGCCGCCCGGGCTGTGGGGCCCGGGCGGCAGCCCGTTCAGTTGAGTGTCGGATGTCTCGGTGGTGCTAACGGCGCGGGGAGGAGTCCAGTACCTGCTGGAGCGCCTCGAACTCCTCGACGCACTTGCCGGAGCCGAGCGCGACCGAGTCGAGCGGGTTCTCGGCGATGTGGATCGGCATGCCGGTCTCGCGGCGCAGCCGCTCGTCGAGGCCGCGCAGCAGGGCGCCGCCGCCGGTGAGCACGATGCCGCGGTCCATCACGTCGCCGGCCAGCTCGGGCGGGCACTGGTCGAGGGTGGTCTTCACGGCGTCGATGATCGAGTTGACCGGCTCGTCGATGGCCTCGCGGACCTCGGCGGCGGAGATGACCACGGTCTTGGGCAGGCCGCTGACCAGGTCGCGGCCGCGGATCTCGGCGTGCTCGTCCTTCTCGCCCTCCAGGCCGAAGGCGCTGCCGATGCTCATCTTGATCTGCTCGGCGCTGCGCTCGCCGAGGAGCAGCGAGTACTCCTTCTTGATGTGCTGGACGATCGCGTTGTCCAGCTCGTCGCCGGCGACCCGGATGGACTGGGCGGTGACGATGCCGCCGAGGGAGATGACCGCGACCTCGGTGGTGCCGCCGCCGATGTCGACGACCATGTTCCCGGTGGCCTCGTGGACGGGCAGCCCGGCGCCGATGGCGGCGGCCATCGGCTCCTCGATGATGTGCACCTGGCGGGCGCCGGCCTGCGAGGAGGCCTCGATCACGGCGCGGCGCTCGACTCCGGTGATGCCGGAGGGCACGCAGACCACGACCCGGGGGCGGGCGAGGTAGCGGCGGCGGTGGATCTTGAGGATGAAGTAGCGGAGCATCCGCTCGGTGATCTCGAAGTCGGCGATCACGCCGTCCTTGAGCGGGCGGATGGCGACGATGTTGCCCGGCGTCCGGCCGATCATCTTCTTCGCCTCGGCACCGACCGCCAGGATGCCGCCGGTGTTGGTGTTCACCGCGACGACGGACGGCTCGTTGAGGACGATCCCCTTGCCCCTGACGTACACCAGCGTGTTGGCAGTTCCAAGGTCGATCGCCAAGTCGCGGCCGATGAACGACAGGTTGCTCGCCATGGGGTGTGGTTGCCTTCCCGGGCTCGGAGTTCATGGGGGTTGGACGAGAGCGCGCCCACGCTCGGGCGGAGCCAGCTGAGCTGCCTTACCGGGCCCTTGAGTCGCGTCCATCGTAGTCACGCGGCGCGGTACGGACGTCGATGCGGGGCATACCGTCCATTGTCCGGAGCGTGTTCGCTTCTCCGGGCATTGGGACGCCGTGTCGGCGGCTCTGGTTGCTTATTTCACGATAAAAGTGCCCCGGCCGGGCCAATGGTCCCGACCGGGGCAGTGCCAAGGTCCCTCGGGCGTGTCGCCCGGCTGGACTCAGGCGTGCGCCGGGAAGAAGATCTTGATCTCGCGCTCGGCCGACTCCGGGGAGTCCGAGGCGTGGATCAGGTTCTCGCGGGTGATCGTCGCGTAGTCGCCGCGGATGGTACCGGCCCCGGCCTCCAGCGGGTTGGTCGCACCGGCCAGCATCCGGATGCCGCGCACGACCTCCTCGCCCTCGACGATCAGCGCGATCGACGGGCCGGAGGTCATGAACTCCAGCAGCGGCTCGTAGAACGGGCGGCCGACGTGCTCCGCGTAGTGCTGCTCCAGCGTCGCCCGGTCGAAGGTGCGCAGCTCGACGGCGGTGAGCCGCCAGCCGGCCTTGCGCTCGATGCGGCTGATGATCTCGCCGGCCAGGCCACGCTGGACGGCGTCGGGCTTGAGCAGGACGAGAGTGCGCTGGGACACGGTGCGTCTCCTGGGGATTCGGTACGGCAAGGCAGTCGGGCCGACGGGCGGGAGCCGACACGGCAGAGATTACCTTGCGTGTGCGGCGTGTCGGCCCGCCGGTCCGGGCCCTAGACCGGTACGGCGGCCGCCTCGGCGGCGGCCCGGGCGGCCTTGAACTCGTCCACCTTGCGGCCGTAGTGCACCGAGCACCACCACAGGCCGGCGAAGACCACACCGAGGCCGAACATGGTCGGCAGGATGAAGCCGCTGGCGATCAGGCCGATCTGCAGCGCCCAGCCGACGGCCACCGCACCGGGGCGGTTGATCATGCCGCAGAGCGCGATGCACAGCGCCATGACGATCCCGGTGACGATCCAGATCGTGGCCGTGGAGACGCTGGACAGCTGCATCGCGACCAGCGCGGCGAACATGGCCAGGAGCGCCTCGCCGATCAGGGTCGAGGAGCAGAGGGTCCTCATGTCACTTCCTCCCGAGCAGCAGGCGGGCCTCGCCCACCGTGATGACCGAACCGGTGACCAGCACCCCGGCGCCGCCGAGGTCGCCCTCCTCCTCGGCGAGGGTGACGGCGGCCGCGATGGCGTCGTCGAGCCGGGGCTCGACCTGGACGCGGTCCTCGCCGAAGATGTCGACGGCCAGCGCCGCCAACTCGTCGACGTCCATCGCGCGGTGGGTGGAGTTCTGGGTGATGACGACCTCGGCGAGGATCGGCTCGAAGGCCTCCAGCACGCCGGCCACGTCCTTGTCCCCGGAGGTGCCGATCACGCCGACGAGCCGGGTGAAGCCGAAGGACTCGCCCAGGGCGGCGACGGTGGCGCGGGCGCCGTGCGGGTTGTGCGCGGCGTCCAGGATGATCGTGGGGCTGCGGCGCACGACCTCCAGCCGGCCGGGCGAGGAGACGCCGGAGAAGGCCTGGCGGACCTTGTCCACGTCGAGCTGCCCGCCGCGGGCGCCGCCGACGCCGAAGAAGGCCTCGACCGCGGCCAGCGCCAGCACCGCGTTGTGCGCCTGGTGCTCGCCGTGCAGCGGGATGAAGACGTCCTCGTACTCCTCGCCGCCGAGCCCGCGCAGCGTCACCAGCTGGCCGCCGACGCCGAGCTCACGGCGGATCACGCCGAACTCCATGCCCTCGCGGGCCACCGTGGCGTCGACCTCGACGGCGCGCCGCAGGATGTTCTGGGCGGCGTCCAGCTGCTGCTGGGCGACGACGGCGACGGCTCCGGACTTGATGATCCCGGACTTCTCGACCGCGATCTCACCGGTGGTCTCGCCGAGCTTGTCGGTGTGGTCCAGCCCGATCGGGGTGATCACGGCGACGGCGGCGTCGATGACGTTGGTGGCGTCCCAGGAGCCGCCCATGCCGACCTCGACCACGGCGACGTCCACGGGGGCGTCGGCGAAGGCGGCGTAGGCCATGCCGGTCAGCACCTCGAAGAAGGACATCGGCACCGGCTGCGCCGCGTCGACCATCCGCACGTACGGCTCGATGTCGCGGTAGACCTCGACGAAGCGCTCGGGGGTGATCGGGGCGCCGTCCAGGGTGATCCGCTCGGTGACGCTCTCCACGTGCGGGCTGGTGTAGCGGCCCGTGCGCAGTTCGAAGGTGTTGAGCAGCTGCTCGATCATCCGGGCGGTGGAGGTCTTGCCGTTGGTCCCGGTGATGTGGATGGAGGGGAAGGACCGCTGGGGCTGGCCCAGGATGTCCATCAGCGCCTCGATCCGGTCGAGCGAGGGCTCCAGCTTGTTCTCCGGCCAGCGCTTGGAGAGCTCCACCTCGACATCGCGCAGGGTGTCGTCGGTGTCGCCGTCGGCGGGGCGGAGGGTGTACGGATTCGGGTCGGCCTTGTCGCTCACGACCACAGTCTACGGAGGGTTCGCGGGCCGTCCTCACGGGGTGAGAACGACCACTTTGGTCGGGGTTTCCAATTTGCCCCCTTTACTATCTCTTTGGCGAGTTTGAACCGCAACGGAGCATCGATTCGCACCCCCTGGAGCCGCACCGCCTTTGATCACGAGGAGCACCACGCCATGCCCGACGCTCTGCACGACTGGATCGTGCTCCGCCAGGACGCCGTCGTCTGGTTCGCCGGACTGGTCTCACTGGCGCTCGTCGGCTACATGGCCTTCGTCTTCGGACGCTTCCTCCTGTACTGGGCCGGCTCCCGGCACGCCTTCCGGCACAACCGGCCCGCCGAGCCCGGCGACCCGGCCGCCTTCCAGTGGCACCTGGTGATCCCCTGCCGCGACGAGGAGGCCGTGGTCACCCAGACCCTGGCCGGCCTGCGCGAGAACGCACCCGAAGCCCACCTGTGGGTGATCGACGACGACAGCGAGGACGCCACCCGCGACCTCGTCCTCGCCGCCGCGGCCCACGACGACCGCGTCCACCTCGTCCAGCGCCGCCGCCCGCACGCCCGGATCGGCAAGGGCGCCGCCCTCAACGCCGCCTACCGCGAGATCACCGCCTGGCTGCCCGAGGACACCGACCGCTCCCGCGTGGTGATCGGCGTCGTCGACGCCGACGGACGGCTCGACCCCGGCACCCTCCCCCAGGTCTGCAACGCCAAGGCACTCGGCCGGCCCGACACCGGCGCCGTCCAGATCGGCGTGCGGATGCGCAACGCCGACGACGAACTCCCGCTGCCCGGCCGCGGCCGCGGCGCCAACGCGTTCGCCCGCGCGCTGGTCCGGATGCAGGACATCGAGTTCCAGGCCAACAACGCCGGCATGCAGCTGCTGCGCCGCCGCACCGGCAGCGTCGGCCTCGGCGGGAACGGCCAGTTCGTCCGCCTCACCGCCCTCGACTCGCTCACCGCCGAGGAGGGCCGGGCCGGCCGCCCCTGGCCCGAGCGCGCCCTGCTGGAGGACTACGAGTCCGGCCTCGACCTGCGCCTGGCCGGCTGGCGGCTCACCCACGTCACCGAGACCCAGGTCTCCCAGGAGGGCCTGATCTCGCTGCGCCGCTTCCTCACCCAGCGCACCCGCTGGGCCCAGGGCAACATGCAGTGCCTGCGCTACACCGGCCGGGTGCTGCGCTCCCCCTTCTACACCTGGTCCGGCAAGGCCGAGGTGCTGTACACCTTCCTCCAGCCCGTCGTCTGCGTCCTGCTGGTCCTGCTGTTCCCGCTCTCGCTCGGGATCACCGCGGCCGGACTGGTGCTCTTCCCCGCCGAAACCGCCGACTTCCACATCAGGTTCGGCCCGTGGATGCTGCTCGCCTTCGCGGTCGCCACCCTGCCGATGATGCTCTGGGGCTTCGCCTACCGCCGGCTCGTCCACCCCGACCGCGGCCGGCTCACCGGACTGCTCTGGGGCGTCCTGATCTGGCTCTACGCCTACCACCTCTTCGTGGTCGCCACCCGGGCCGCCGCCCGCATGCTGCTCGGCCGCAACGGCTGGGCCAAGACCCGGCGCAACGCCGAGAAGGTCGCCCTCGGCGCCCCCACCGCCCTCGAGTCCTGAGTCCCGGTCCTCAGCCCCGGTCCTGAGCCCCCCGCCCGCGCCCTGAGCAGCCCCACCCCCTCGGAGCCTCCCCGTGAGCATGTGCCTTCCCCCCGCCAGCGTCGCCGTCGTCCTCGGCACCCGCCCCGAACTCGTCAAGCTCGCCCCGCTGATCCACGAACTCGGCGACGCCACCCGCCTGGTGCACACCGGGCAGCACTGGGACGAGGCGATGTCCGGCCGCTTCCTGCGCGACCTCGACCTGCCCCGCCCCGAGCTGCTCACCGGCGTCGGCGGGCGCCCCCGGGCCGGCCAGATCGCCCAGTCCCTGGGCCAGCTGGACGCCGCCTTCGCCGAGGACCGCCCCGCCGCCGTGGTCGTCCAGGGCGACACCAACGCCACCCTCGCCGGGGCACTGGCCGCCAACGCCCGGGAGATCCCGCTGGTACACGTCGAGGCCGGGCTGCGCAGCTTCGACCGGGCGATGCCCGAGGAGCACAACCGGGTGATGGTCGACCACGTCTCCGACCTGCTCTGCGCCGCCACCGGGGACAACGTCGCCAACCTGCGGGCCGAGGCCCTCGCCGAGGAGCGGATCGCGCTCACCGGCAACACCGTCGTCGAGGTGGTCCGCCGCCAGCTGCCGGCCGCGGCCGACCGCGCCGCGCTGCTCGCCGCGCACGGGCTGCGCCCGGACGGCTACGTGCTGGCCACCGTGCACCGCCCGGAGAACACCGACACCGCCGAGGCACTGGGCGCCGTACTGGCCGAACTGGACCGGATCGCCCGGGCGGGCACCCCGGTGCTGTTCCCGATGCACCCGCGCACCCGGGCCGCCGTCGAGCGCTTCGCACTGGACGCCCTGCTGGAGCGTCTGGCCGTCACCGGGCCGGTCGGGTACGCCGACTTCCTGGGTCTGGCGAGCCACGCCGCGCTGCTGGTCTCCGACTCCGGCGGCGTGCAGGAGGAGTGCACCGTGCTCGGCCGCCCGCTGCTGGTGGTGCGCCGCTCCACCGAACGTCCGGAGGCGGTGGCGGCGGGCTTCGCCGCGCTGGTGGGCCCCGACGAGGACCTGGGCGAGCTGGCCCGGGCCTGGCTGGCCGACGCCCCCGAGCGGCTCGCCCGGCTCGCGGCCACCCCGAGCCCGTACGGCGACGGCCTGGCCTCGGCGCGGATCGCCGCGCTCACCGCCGCGGTCGCCGAACCGGCCGAACCGGCCGATCCCGGAACGGCCGGCTCCAGCGCGCGGCCGTCGGCCGCCTAGCGCCCTCTTGACAGCCGGATTGGTCTACTCCACCTTGTGAGTCAAGTCTCCTTCCCCAACAGGGACTTGAGTTGTCGGTAGCTCCCGCACGCGCACCATCGACACCCCGGACGGCGCTCCACCCCCACCACCCAGGCGCGCCGCCGGGCCTCCCCCACAGGAGATGGAGTCATGCCACCTGCCCGACACCGGCGCCCGCGCGCCGTCCACACCCTGCTCGCCGGGGCCTGCGCCGTCGCCCTCGGCCTGAGCGGACTCGCCCTCGCCACCGGCACCGGCGCCCAGGCCGCCGACCCCGACCTGATCACCAACGGTGGCTTCGAGACCGGCACCCTGTCCGGCTGGTCCTGCGGCAACGGCGCCGTCCAGAGCACGACCGTGCACTCCGGCCGCTACGCCCTGACGTCCACCCCGGGCTCGGGCGACACCGGCGAGTGCACCCAGACCGTCGCCGTGCAGCCCTCCTCGACGTACACGCTGAGCTCCTGGGTCCAGGGCTCGTACGTCTACCTGGGCGCCCGCGGCACCGGCGGCACCGACCCCGGCACCTGGACGAACTCCGCCGGCTGGGCCCAGCTGAGCACCGGCTTCACCACCGGCCCGGGCACCACCAGCGTCACCGTCTACCTGCACGGCTGGTACGGGCAGCCCGCCTTCCTCGCCGACGACGTCTCGCTGATCGGCCCGGGCGGCCCGCAGCCCTCCCAGAGCCCGACCGCCACCACGTCCCCGAGCCCCACCGGCAGCCCCTCCCCCACGGGCACCGGCACCGCAAGCCCGACCGCCACCTCGACCGGCAAGCCTCCCGGCCTGCCCAAGCACATCCTGACCGGCTACTGGCAGAACTTCGACAACGGCGCCACCGTCCAGCGGATCAGCGACGTCCCGGCCGCCTACGACATCATCGCGGTCTCCTTCGCCGACGCCACCACCACGCCGGGCGGGCTGGGCTTCACCCTGGACCCCGCCCTCTCCTCCCGCCTCGGCGGCTACACCGACGCCCAGTTCAAGGCCGACATCGCGGCCAAGCGGGCGGCCGGCAAGAAGGTGGTGCTCTCGGTCGGCGGGCAGAACGGCACGGTGTCGGTGAGCGACCCGACCTCGGCGGCCAACTTCGCGAGCACCGCGTGGGCGCTGATGCAGGGCTACGGCTTCGACGGGATCGACATCGACCTGGAGAACGGCGTCAACTCCGTCTACCTGGGCCAGGCGCTGCACTCGCTGGCCGCGAAGAGCGGCAACGGGTTCGTCCTCACCATGGCGCCACAGACCATCGACATGCAGTCGACCGGCATGGAGTACTTCAAGCTGGCGCTGAACGTGAAGGACATCCTCACCATCGTCAACATGCAGTACTACAACTCCGGCGCCATGAACGGCTGCGACGGCAACGTCTACTCGCAGGGCACCGAGGACTTCCTCACCGGGCTGGCCTGCATCCAGCTCAAGGGCGGGCTGCGACCCGACCAGGTGGGGCTCGGCGTGCCGGCCTCCACCAGCGCGGCGGGCGGCGGGTACGTCAGCCCGAGCGTGGTCGACAACGCGCTGGACTGCCTGGCCGCCGGCACCAACTGCGGCGGCTACAAGCCCGACACCACCTGGCCGGGCATCGGCGGGGCGATGACCTGGTCGACCAACTGGGACGCCAAGGCGGGCAACCCGGTCGCGGGCACCATCGGCGCGCACCTGCACGCCATGCCGTGACGCCCCCTGCCCGGACCGGGGTTCAGACCCCGGCCCGGGCCTCCGGGACGTGTGCCGCGGGCCCGCCGTGCCGGCGGCGCAACTCGGCGGTGATCTCGGCCAGTTCGCCCTCGGGCAGCAGCGGCAGCATCATCGCGACGCCCTGGAGCAGACCGCCGAGCAGGAAGGTGGTGTCGGCGGTCGAGGCGACCAGGCCGCGCACCTCGGCCACCTCACCGGCGGCCACCGCCTCGATCAGCCGGGCGGCGTCCGCGCTCTCCTCGTCCACCGCGACCGCGCCGTTGTCGGCCGGGGCGCGCCGGGCCATCGCCCGCAGCACCCGGTCTCCGACCTCGGGCGCGTACGCCTTGCGGACGGCCTCCGCGGCGATCCAGGCGAGCAGGGTGGTCACCTCGCGCTCGGCGCGCTCGGCGAGGAGCAGGTCCAGCTCGTGGTCGAACGCGAGCTGGTTGCCGTGGCGGAACGCCAGCAGCAGGGTCGCCGCCCTGGCCTTGGCCTCCTCCACCGCCTCGGCAGGCAGTTCGTCGGCCAATTCCTCGGTCACCACCACGCCATGCCCTCCCGTCCGTCGGCTCAGCAGGAACGCTCAGCAGAAACACCCGTCAGAAACTCCGTGCACACCGTACACATCCGACCTGCAAACTTCCGCGAACCCGCGCGGGCAAGACCGGAATGAATTCGGAAGGAATAGGACCTCACCCGGTCCAGGATGAATATTCGCCGGAAGGGAGCAATGCCGCTGGGCTATTAGGCGTAGCAAAAAGAACACCGCCGTCGTGCCCGGCCGAGCCGCCCGGAAACGCCGGAGGGGCCGCACCCCGCGCGTCGCGGAGTGCGGCCCCTCACGGACCGGTGCGGGCTCAGCCCTGCGGCAGCGCCGCGAGCTGGGCGGTGATCCGGGCGATGTCGGCCTCGGCGGCCTCCTGACGGCCCCGGATCTTGGCGACCACCTCGTCCGGCGCCTTGGCGAGGAACGCCTCGTTGCCGAGCTTGGCCGTGGTCTGCGCCTTCTCCTTCTCGGCGGCCGCGAGGTCCTTGGCGAGGCGCTTGCGCTCCGCCGCGACGTCGATGGTGCCGGAGAGGTCGAGCGCGACGGTGGCCCCGGCGACCGGGAGCGAGGCGGTGGCCGCGAAGCCCTCCTCGGGGACGGTCAGCCGCAGCAGCGAGCGGATCGCGTCCTCGTGGACGGCCAGCACGGTGCCGTCCAGCTCCAGCTTCGCCGGGACGCGCTGGCCCGGCTTGAGGCCCTGGTCCGAGCGGAACCGGCGGACCTCGGTGACCACCTGCTGCAGCGTGGCGATCTCGGCCTCGGCCTCGGCGTCGCGGTAACCGCTGTCCGTCGGCCAGTCGGCGATGACCAGCGACTCGGCGCCGGTGAGCGTGGTCCACAGGGTGTCGGTGACGAAGGGCACGATCGGGTGCAGCAGCCGCAGCGTGACGTCCAGGACCTCGCCGAGCACCCGGCGCGCGGCGTCGGCCTGCGGGCCGCCCTTGGCCAGGGTGGTCTTGGACAGCTCGACGTACCAGTCGAAGACCTCGTCCCAGGCGAAGTGGTACAGCGCCTCGGACAGCTTGGAGAACTGGTAGTCCTCGTACAGCGCGTCCACCTCGGCGACGGTGCTGTTCAGGCGCGACAGGATCCAGCGGTCGGTCGCGGTCAGCTCCTCCGGCGCGGGCAGCGGGCCCTCGACGGTGGCGCCGTTCATCAGCGCGAAGCGGGTGGCGTTCCAGATCTTGTTGGCGAAGTTGCGGGCCGCCTGGACCCAGTCCTCGCCGATCGGCACGTCGACGCCCGGGTTGGCACCGCGCGCCAGCGTGAAGCGCAGCGCGTCCGAACCGTACTTGTCCATCCAGTCCAGCGGGTTGACCACGTTGCCGAAGGACTTCGACATCTTCTTGCCGTTCTGGTCACGGACCATGCCGTGCAGCGCGATGGTGTGGAACGGCGGGGTGCCGTCCATCGCGTAGAGGCCGAACATCATCATCCGGGCGACCCAGAAGAACAGGATGTCGTAGCCGGTGACCAGGACGGAGTTCGGGTAGAACTTCGCCAGGCTCTCGGTCTGCTCCGGCCAGCCGAGCGTGGAGAACGGCCACAGTCCGGAGGAGAACCAGGTGTCCAGGACGTCGTTGTCCTGGTGCCAGCCCTCGCCGGTGGGCGGCTGCTCGTCCGGGCCGACGCAGACGACCTCGCCGTTCGGGCCGTACCAGACCGGGATGCGGTGGCCCCACCACAGCTGGCGCGAGATGCACCAGTCGTGCAGGTTGTCGACCCAGTCGAAGTAGCGCTTCTCCATCTCCTGCGGGTGGATCTTGACCCTGCCGTCGCGGACCGCGTCGCCGGCGGCCTTCGCGAGCGGGCCGACCTTGACCCACCACTGCATGGACAGCCGCGGCTCGATGGTGGTCTTGCAGCGCGAGCAGTGGCCGACCGAGTGGACGTACGGGCGCTTCTCGGCGACGATCCGGCCGTCGGCGCGCAGCGCGGCGACGATCGCCGAGCGGGCCTCCAGCCGGTCCAGGCCGAGGAACGGGCCGTGCACGGTGATGACCGCGTGCTCGTCCATGACGGCGACCGAGGGCAGGCCGTGCCGCTGGCCGATCTCGAAGTCGTTCGGGTCGTGCGCGGGCGTCACCTTGACGGCGCCGGTGCCGAACTCCGGGTCGACGTGGGCGTCGGCGACCACCGGGATCCGACGGCCGGTCAGCGGCAGCTCGATCTCGGTGCCGACCAGGTGGCGGTAGCGCTCGTCGTCCGGGTGGACGGCGACCGCGGTGTCGCCCAGCATCGTCTCGGCGCGGGTGGTGGCGACGACGATCGAGGCGTCGCCCTCGCCGTAGCGGATCGAGACCAGCTCGCCGTCGTCGTCCTGGTACTCCACCTCGATGTCCGAGATGGCGGTCAGGCAGCGCGGGCACCAGTTGATGATGCGCTCGGCCCGGTAGATCAGCTCGTCGTCGAAGAGCTTCTTGAAGATGGTCTGGACGGCCTGGGACAGGCCCTCGTCCATGGTGAATCGCTCGCGGGACCAGTCCACACCGTCGCCCAGGCGGCGCATCTGGCCGGAGATCTGGCCGCCGGACTCCGCCTTCCACTTCCAGACGCGCTCGACGAAGGCCTCCCGGCCCAGGTCGTGGCGGGACTTGCCCTCCTTGGCGAGCTCGCGCTCGACCACGTTCTGGGTGGCGATGCCGGCGTGGTCCATTCCGGGCTGCCACAGCGCCTCGTAGCCCTGCATCCGCTTGCGGCGGACCAGCGCGTCGATCAGCGTGTGCTCGAAGGCGTGGCCCAGGTGCAGGCTGCCGGTCACGTTCGGCGGGGGGATGACGATGGTGAACGGGGGCTTGTCGCTCTTGGCGTCCGCGGTGAAGTAGCCACGCTCTACCCAGCGCTCGTACAGCTCGCCCTCTACGTCCGCGGGGGTGTAGGTCGTCGGGAGAGTTGCTGCTTCGTCCCCGGCAAAGGTGCTCACGGGGTGCTGGTTCGTCGTGTCGGTCACGACGCACAGTTTACGTAACCGCGGGCACGTGTTACGAACCGCTTTCCCCGCGCGGACGCGACCCGCCCGATCGGCTCGGGGGCGGACACCCGTACGGTACCGTTCCCGGGCACTCGTCCGGTGTCCGCACGGACCCCGGGACGACACGACGACAGGCCGCGGGTGCGGCGGGGGAGCGCGGACGCAGATGTACGGCCAGGGCCAGCAGTATCCGCAGGGACAACCGCAGGGACAGCCTGGGCCGTACGGGGGCCAGCCCCCGTACGGCCCGCCGCAGCCACCGCCGCCCTACGGCGCCCCGCAGCAGCCGCCCCAGTACGGCTACCCGCCGCAGGACGGCCAGCCCTACGGCGCTCCCCAGCCGCCCTACGGTGCCCCGCAGCAGCCGTACGGCGCCCCGCAGCCCCCGTACGGCTACCCGCCGCAGGCCCCGTACGGCCAGCCGGGCTACCCGCCGCCGCCGAAGAAGGGCCGGACCGGCCTGGTGGTCGGCCTGGTCGTGGGCGCGCTGGTGCTGGGCGGCGGCGGTTTCGCCGCGTGGACGTTCCTCGGCGACGACCAGGGCGGCCGGTACAGGATCTCCGCGCCGCAGTCGCTGCCGGACGGCTACACCCAGAAGTCGGCCAAGGAGGAGGCCGTCGACCCGGCCAAGCCCGAGGCGGCGAAGTTCGGCAAGAACCTCAACGTGCTGGCGGCCAGCTACAGCAAGGGCTCCGACGCCCTCGACACGCTCTCCGTGGTCGGCGTCTACGGCGAGCTCAACGACCCCGGCCAGATCATCGACGACTCGAGGAAGGACACCGGCGGGCTGACCTGGTCCACGCCGCTGACGGACTTCCCGGCGCAGGACGGCCACAGCTCCTCGGCGAAGCTCGCCTGCGGTGTGGCCGGCGTCATCGCGGGCAAGGCCGGGCCCACGGTCTGCGTGTGGGCGGACAAGTCCACCACCGGCCGGATCACCTTCAGCAAGATCAGTCTGACCGGCGGCGTCCAGGGCCTCACCCCGGCCCAGGCCGCGGACAGGACCCGGGCGATCCGCGACGCCATGGTCGTCGCCAAGTAACCCGGGCACCGCCCCGCCGCGCCACCACACGTCACCACCACGTCCCCGCCGCCGCCGGCCGCGCCGGGCGGCACCCGGGCATCGCCATCAGAGAGGCCTCGCGTGACCGAGCAGAACCCCTACGGCCCCCCGCCGCAGCCGGGACACGACGCTCCGCCGCCCCCGCCGGCCCCGCCGGGCTACGGCGGCATCCCGCCGCAGAGCCCGCCGCCCGGTTACCCGCCGGTCGGCGAGCCGGGTGCCTACCCAGGTGCCTACCCGGGGTACGGCGCCTACCCGCCGGTGCCGCCGCGCAAGTCCCGCAGGACGCTCTGGACCGTGCTCGGCGTGGTCGGCGCCTTCGTGCTGCTGGGCGGCGGCACGCTCGCCTACTTCGTCTACGACGTCGCCAGCAGCGCGGGCACCCAGAAGATCGTCCTGCCGGCCACGTTCAAGGACCTGCGCCAGAGCGACGACCCCCAGGTCGCCGACACCCTGGAGAAGGGGCTCACCTCCAGCTTCGGCAAGGGCGACGGCAACTGGAACCCCACCGGGGTGGGCGCCCTCTACCAGAACGCGCAGTCGGACCCGCAGCTGGTCGTGTTCGGGGGCTACGGCAAGGTCCTGGCGCCGAAGCAGGAACTGAACCAGGCGTTCCAGGGCATGGCCTCCACCGGTCGCAAGCTCAGCGACCGGCACGTGGTGGACGCCGGCCCCAAGGGCGGCGCGATGGAGTGCGCCGTGGTCACCGGCGGCGAGGGCGAGGCCGGGACCACGATGGGCATCTGCTCCTGGGCCGACAGCAGCGGCCTGGTGATGGTCATGACGGTGGCCGACCCGAGCACCAAGCCGGACCTGGACAAGCTCGCCGCCGACACCCGCGACCTGCGCGCGGTCGCCGAGGTCCCCAAGTAGTCCACCGGGAACCGCCGGTGACCCTCCGGGCACCGGGAAACGCCGAAGGGCCCCGCACCGGTCGGTGCGGGGCCCTTTCGGATACGGCGGGCGCGGGTCAGGCGCTCTTCTCGCGCCGCTCGCGCTTGATCATGTCGCGCGGGACGAGGGTGGGGATGGCGTGCTTGGAGACCACGTCCCCGGTGACGACCACGCGGGCGACGTCCTGACGCGAGGGCACCTCGTACATCACGGACATCAGCACCTCCTCCATGATGGCCCGCAGACCGCGCGCGCCGGTGCCGCGCAGGATCGCCTGGTCGGCGATCGCCTCCAGCGCGTCCCGGGAGAACTCCAGCTCCACGCCGTCCAGTTCGAAGAGCTTGCGGTACTGCTTGACCAGCGCGTTCTTCGGCTCGGTGAGGATCTGCAGGAGCGCCTCGCGGTCCAGGTTGTGCACGCTGGTGATCACCGGCAGCCGGCCGATGAACTCGGGGATCATGCCGAACTTCACCAGGTCCTCGGGCATCACCTGACGGAAGTGGTCGCTGGCGTCCGACTCCCGCTTGGAGCGGATGTTGGCGCCGAAGCCGATGCCCTTGGCGCCGGCCCGGCCCTCGATGATCCGCTCCAGGCCGGCGAACGCGCCGCCGACGATGAACAGCACGTTGGTGGTGTCGATCTGGATGAACTCCTGGTGCGGGTGCTTGCGCCCGCCCTGCGGCGGCACCGAGGCGGTGGTGCCCTCCAGGATCTTCAGCAGCGCCTGCTGCACGCCCTCGCCGGAGACGTCCCGGGTGATCGACGGGTTCTCGCTCTTGCGCGCGACCTTGTCGATCTCGTCGATGTAGATGATCCCGGTCTCGGCCTTCTTGACGTCGTAGTCGGCCGCCTGGATCAGCTTGAGCAGGATGTTCTCGACGTCCTCGCCGACGTACCCGGCCTCGGTCAGCGCGGTGGCGTCCGCGATCGCGAACGGCACGTTGAGCATCCGGGCCAGGGTCTGCGCCAGCAGCGTCTTGCCGGAGCCGGTGGGGCCCAGCAGCAGGATGTTGGACTTGGCCAGCTCGATGGCGTCCTCGCGGCCGTTGCCGCCGCTGCGGCCCGCCTCGCCGGCCTGGACACGCTTGTAGTGGTTGTAGACCGCCACCGACAGCGCCTTCTTGGCGAGGTCCTGGCCGACCACGTACTGGTCCAGGAACTCGTAGATCTCCCGCGGCTTCGGCAGCTCCTCGAAGCGCACCTCGGAGGTCTCGGCGAGTTCCTCCTCGATGATCTCGTTGCACAGGTCGATGCACTCGTCGCAGATGTACACGCCTGGGCCGGCGATCAGCTTCTTCACCTGCTTCTGCGACTTGCCGCAGAACGAGCACTTGAGCAGGTCGCCACCGTCTCCGATGCGTGCCACGAGGTGCTTCCCCTTCGCCAGGGGCCCCGCAGGGGTTCCGGGGCCTGGTGCTGTGGACCGTCAACGCCGACGGCGATCGGTCTCGCTATCCGACGGTACTCTGCCGGGCCCCTGATTCCGTCCTCTTCGCCGGGTCTGCCCTACGCCCTGGGCGAATTGATACCGAACAGATGCCGTTGCGGAGGCCGCCGACGAACCGGAGCGGGGCGCGCACGCGGAATGCGCGCCCCGTCTCGGAGGGTGCCGGCCTCAGGAGGTCAGCGAGGTCTTGCGGGTGGAGATGATCTGGTCGACGAGGCCGTACTCCAGGGCCTCCTCGGCGGTGAGGATCTTGTCGCGCTCGATGTCCTCGCGCACCTGCTCCACCGGCTTGTTGGAGTGCTTGGAGAGCATCTGCTCCAGCTGCTCGCGCATCCGGAAGATCTCCTTGGCCTGGATCTCCAGGTCGGACACCTGGCCGCGGCCCGTCTCGGTGTACGGCTGGTGGATCAGGATGCGGGCGTTCGGCAGCGCCATCCGCTTGCCAGGGGTGCCGGCCGCGAGCAGCACGGCCGCGGCGGAGGCCGCCTGGCCCATGCAGACCGTGGTGATGTCCGGCTTCACGTACTGCATGGTGTCGTAGATGGCCGTCAGGGCCGTGAACGAGCCGCCGGGCGAGTTGATGTACATCTGGATCTCGCGGTCCGGGTCCATCGACTCCAGGCACAGCAGCTGCGCCATGATGTCGTTCGCCGAGACGTCGTCGACCTGCGAGCCGAGGAAGATGATGCGCTCCTCGAACAGCTTGGCGTACGGGTCGTACTCGCGGATGCCCTGCGTGGTGCGCTCGACGAAGCGCGGGACGATGTAGCGACCCTCGGCGCGCATGTCCTCGACGCGGGCCTGGGCGGCCGACAGGCTGGGGATGTTCATGGGGGTTCTTGTCCTCCGGGGCGTTGTGGCTGTGGTCTCGTGGGCCGGGCCGAGGCTCAGGCGCCCGTGCCGCCGCCGCCGGGGACGTCCGCGGCACTGTGCATGATCGCGTCGATCAGGCCGTACTCGAGGGCCTCCTCCGGCGTGAACCAACGGTCGCGGTCGGAGTCCCTGGTGATCTGCTCGAAGGACTGGCCGCTGTGGAAGGCGATCAGCTCGGACATCCGCTTCTTGGTGCGCAGCAGCTGCTCGGCCTGGATGCGGATGTCGGTGGCGGAGCCGCCGAGGCCGGCGGAGGGCTGGTGCATCAGGATGTTGGCGTTCGGCAGCGAGAAGCGCTTGCCCTTGGCGCCGGCGGTCAGCAGGAACTGGCCCATCGAGGCGGCCATGCCCATCGCGATGGTGACGACGTCGTTCTTGATGTACTGCATGGTGTCGTAGATCGCCATGCCCGCCGAGATCGAACCGCCCGGGGAGTTGATGTAAAGGAAGATGTCCTTTTCCGGGTCCGCGGCCAGCAGCAGCAGCTGGGCGGTGATCTTGTTGGCGATGTCGTCGTCGACCTGCTGGCCGAGGAAGATGATCCGCTCGTTGAGCAGCCGGTTGTACACCTGGTCGCCCAGGCCGCCGAGCACGTCACCAGAGGCGGCGTGCGGCGCCATCGGGCCAGGCATCTGCATCTGCGGGAACGTCACTTAGCCACCTGCTCAGTCGATTTGGACGGTCGCTCCACGGCCGTCACGGTGTCGCACAGCTTCCGGGTATCACGGTGTGATTGGTGCTGTCCAAGGACCCTAACGCGCAGGCCGGGCCGCAGAATCCCTCACGCAGAACTGTTCGCTGTGAGCGCAGGGTCGGGCCCGTCCCGGGGGACGACGACGGGCCCGGACACCGTACGGCGTCCGGGCCCGTCGCAGACCTCAGGGGTTACCGGGGCACTCAGGCCTCGGTCTTCTCCTCGGCGGCGGTCTCCTCGGCGGCGGGGGCCTCGACGGTCTCGGCCGTCTCGTCCTCGTCGTCGAAGTTGACCTCGTTGCCCTCGGTGTCGACGACCTTGGCGGCCTCGACCACGGTGGCCAGCGCCTTGCCGCGGGCGACCTCGCCGACCAGCAGCGGCACCTGGCCACCCTGGACGACCTGCTGCGCGAACTGGTCCGGGGTGAGACCCGAGCCGGCGGCGCGGCGGATGAGGTGCTCGGTCAGCTCCTCCTGGTTAACACCCAGCTCTTCGTCGGCGACGATCTGGTCCAGGACGAACTGGGTCTTGATGCCCTTCTTCGCCTGCTCCTCGATCTCGGCGTCCCACTCCTCGCGGGTCTTGCCCTGGGTCTCCAGGTAGCTGTCGATGTCGAGGCCCATCGGCTGGAGCTGGTGGTGCTCCAGGTTGTGCTTGCGGGTCTCGACCTCGTCCTTGAGGAGCTTCTCCGGGAACTCGATCTCGACCAGGCCGAGCAGGGCGTCCAGCACCTTCTCCTGGGCCTGGGTGGCCTGGTCGTACTCCTTCATGCGCTCAAGGCGCTTGCGGGAGTCGTCGCGCAGGGCCTCCAGGGTGTCGAACTCGCTGGCCAGCTGGGCGAACTCGTCGTCCAGCTCGGGCAGCTCCTTCTCCTGGACGGCGGTGACGGTGACGGTGACCTCGGAGGTCTGGCCCGCCTGGGTGCCACCCTTGAGCTCGGTGGAGAAGGTGGCGGTGCCACCGGCCTCCAGGCCGGTCACGGCGTCGTCGATGCCGTCGATCAGGCGGCCCGAGCCGATCTCGTAGCTGACGCCGTTGGCGGTGCCGTCCTCCGGCACCTCACCGTCGACCTTGGCGATCAGGTCCACGACCACGATGTCGCCGGCGGCCGCGGCGCGCTCGACGTCCTTGACCGAGGAGAAGCGCTCGCGCAGCTGCTCCAGGGACTTCTCGATGTCCTCGTCGGAGACGACGATCGGGTCGACGGTCACCTCGATGGAGGCGAAGTCCGGAAGGGTGATCTCCGGACGGATGTCCACCTCAGCGGTGAACTTCAGGTCACCGCCATCGGCGATCTTCTCGACACCCTCGATGTTGGTGATGTCGGGCTGGCCGAGGACCTCGATCTTGCCCTCGTCGACGGCCTGCGTGTAGAAGCGCGGCAGGGCGTCGTTGACGGCCTCCTCCAGCACGGCACCGCGGCCGAAACGCTGGTCGATGACGCGAGCCGGGATCTTGCCCTTGCGGAAGCCCGGAACCGTGACCTGCTGGTTGATCTTCTTGTACGCCGCGTCGAGGCTGGGCTTGAGCTCCTCGAAGGGCACCTCGACGGTGAGTCGAACCCGGGTCGGGTTCAGAGTCTCGACGGCGCTCTTCACGGTTAGGTCTCCTATGGGCTTGCGGTCAGGTTGCCTCCGCCGTTCCCGGCCGCCGGCCGAGGCCGTGCGAGTGGGTCGGGCGAGACGGGCGATGAAGGGTTGGAGCTGCATCTCCCGTGGGGGGTGGACGGTGAGAGTGACTCCTCGCCCTCGTGCGGTTGACCTGGGTTGAGACCGCAGGGACTACCGCCAGCGACCCATCCTACCGGTACCACGAAAGGCGGACGCCAGGCGCCACCGTCGGGCCCGAACAGAACAGGGCCCCGCCACGGTGGACGAGACCCTGCCGCACTGTCGGGGTGACCGGATTCGAACCGACGGCCTTCCGCTCCCAAAGCGGACGCGCTACCAAACTGCGCCACACCCCGTGGTGCCGAGAGGAAGCGTACACGTCGGGCCCTGGCGGCTCGCCGACATATTCGGGGACGGTCCGAGGGAGCGCGCGGAGAATCCGGTGTGCACGGGAGCGGCCGGACCAGGTACGCTGTCTCCCGAACTTCCGGCCGGCAACGACCGGGGGATCGCGCGGGCGTAGCTCAATGGTAGAGCCCTAGTCTTCCAAACTAGTCACGCGAGTTCGATTCTCGTCGCCCGCTCATCGACCCGGCCCCGGTGCGTCTCCACGCACCGGGGCCGTCGGCGTTTCCGGGCGGCCCTCCCGGCCCCGCGAGGGCCGGTTCAGAGTCCGAGCCGGGCGGCCCGGGCCGCGGCCCGGTCGAGCAGCCGGTGGACGTCGGCCTCCCGGGTGGCGGGGCGGTCGTTGTACTCGTCCGGGGAACGCGCCGGGCGGCCGGTCGCGTGCAGCACCTCCATCAGCTGGACCCGGGCGGTGCGCACGGTGGCCGGGGTGCCGTAGCCGTGCGCGAGGACGGCGGCCTGGGCGCCGAGCAGGCAGACCCGGCCGTCCGCGTCCCACATCGCGCCCTGCAGCCAGCCGTGGGCGCCGATGTAGCGGGAGGCGAGCCGCAGGTGGTCGGCGGCGCTGACCGGCACCGGGCGGGCCGGGCGGCGCAGCGCCCGGTCGAGCAGGGTGGCCCGGGGCTCCGGGTGGCCGGCGCACCACGGCCGCACGGCGGTGCCGTGGGGGCAGACGTACGGCACCGGGTGGCGCGCGGGGGCGGGCAGCGAGGCGAGGTAGGCCTCGATCTCGGCGGCCAGGCCGGAGCCGTCCGGGCCCGCCAGGAGGGGCGGAGGGGGTGCCGGAGGGGCCGTCAGGGGCGACGGCGGGGGCGTCGGGGCGGTGCGGGTCATGCGGGCTCTCCAGGCGGGCGGCAGGGCCCCGGCCGACGGCCACAGGGCGGTTCCGCTTCCCAAACTGGTGCATTCCAGACATTTCCGCGACTGGAGAACCGGGGAGGCCGGACGGTTTCCCGCCTGGCTGCCGGGCCGATAGCCTCGGCGGCGTTCGAGCGCAGTTCGAGCGGGAGCTCACCCGCCGCGCTCCGAGGTGGAGGAGTCCCGGTGCGTCCCCAGGAGCGGCTGGCCGTCATACAGCGCTGTGTCGTCCGGGAGATGGCACGCCTCGGGCAGGAGTTCAGCGCCGACGGCGAGGTGGTGCGCGGTCCGGGGACGACGGCGGTGGCGGTGCGCGAGCACCCCGGGGACGACGGCGCCGGCCACGTCGACCTCGGCTACGTGCTGCACCTGGGCCGGGCGGACGCCCCGGTGGTGTGGGACTGCGCGGCCGGCCTCGGCAAGACCGAGGAGGAGAAGCTCGCCAACGCGGTGAAGATGTGGGCGACCACCACCGCCTCGGTGCTGGTCGAGCTGACGGACGGGCGCGGCGTGCACGCCGACCACGCGGACCACGCCGAACTCCCGGGCTGGCACGCCCTCCAGGGGCCGGCGGCGGTGTTCGGCTTCGGCAACGAGCACCTGGCGGGCTGGCTCGCCGAGCACCGGGTGCTGCCGGCGCTCGCGCCCGCGCTGCGGCCGCAGCTGGCCGGGCCGGGGCCGGTCGGGGTGAAGCTCTTCCTGGGCGGGAAGGCGGGCGACGACGTCGCCGAGGTCCGGGTCGACGGCGAGGTGTCGGAGGCCGCGTCGGCGGCGCTGCGCGCGATGGACTGGCCGCGGGGCGAACGGCTGTGCTGGGCGCGGCTGTTCGTGCTGTTGACGGCCGATTCGGCGGCGCCGGGGCAGGCCTGCGCGGCGGGTGCCGCGACACCCCCGCCGATGCGCGCCCCCGCCCCGGCGGCGGCCCGCCCCCGGGGACTGCTCGCTCGCTGGCGGGAGGCCAGACGGGCCGGCCGGTGATCCCCTCGCGGGGGTAGCGGACGGCCCGGCCGGGTCAGCCGCCGGTGATGCCCGAGATGCTGTGGGCGAGGTTCGCCAGCAGGGAGTTGATCGAGCCCGCGACCGTGGTCTCGTGCAGCATGAAGCCGAACAGGGCGGCGATGATGCCGTGCGCGATCTTCAACTGCTTGTTGCGGATGAAGATGATGCACAGGATTGCGAACAGGACCAGCGCGGAGACGGAGAGTGCCACCCGGACTCACTTCCTCGTTTCATAGCGTGGTGCCGCCGCCCGGCGGCACCTGCGAAGCCGGACCCCGGCCTGTCCGACGGTCCCGAGGCGGAATCGCGGATCGACCGGCACACCACCGGCGAGGGAGCCCGGCGCGGTCGAACGTTGTCTGCCGTGCCGCACGTGACGCCCCCCATCCCCCGAATCCTGAACAGTCCCGCCCGGACTCAGTGTGGTCGACCGTGCCGATTGCGTAAAGGTCTGACAGTCAGCCCAACGCCGATATCCTGCGATGCGAGACGAGTTTCCGCCGACCGGGACGATAGCGGAGCCGTTCTGACGAATCATCGGCGGGGCGGCGCTGAGCGGCCGGAAGGCGGCCGGGGGCGGGTAACGGAAGCCGCAGGTCCGGTCAGCCGACGGGGCGGCCGATTTGGCCGAAGATCGGCTGCCCGGCTTGACAGCACGTGCCCGCGGCATGTGCCGGTCCGTCCGGTGACGGACGGCCGGGCCGAGGGGGCGTCAGTCGCGCCAGAGCAGCAGGACCGCGCGGTCGTCGTTGATGTCCCGGGCCACCGTCTCGATCAGCGCGGCCGCCGCGCCGGCCCCCGCGCCCGGACCGCTGCCGGGCACCAGCCGGTCCGCCTCCCCCATCAACCGGTCCATCCCCTCGGAGAGGTCCCGGCCCGGCTCCTCGACCATGCCGTCGGTGCACAGCATCAGCACGTCGCCGCGGTTCAGCCGGCCGCGCACGCCGTCGAACTTCGCGCCGTCGTAGATCCCGAGCAGCGGGCCCTCGGCCTCCTTGACCTCCCAGCGCCCGGCGCCCGCCAGCCGCTGCATCCCCGGCAGGTGCCCGGCCGACAGCAGCTCGTACTCACCGGTGTCCAGGTCCAGCACCAGGTGGACGGCGGTCGCGAAGCCCTCCTCCCAGGACTGACGCAGCAGGTAGCCGTTGGCGGCGGGCAGGAAGTCGTGCGCGGGCAGCGAGCCCACCAGGCCGCCGAAGGCGCCGGAGAGCAGCAGCGCGCGGGAGCCGGCGTCCATGCCCTTGCCGGAGACGTCCGCGAGGACCACCTCCAGCAGCCGCTGGCCCGGGCCGGTGCGGGCGGCGACCACGAAGTCCCCGGAGAAGGACTGCCCGCCGGCCGGGCGCAGCGCCATGTCGGCGTGCCAGCCGTCCGGAAGCTCCGGCACCCGGCTCTGCACCCGCAGCCGCTCGCGCAGGTCGAACAGCATGGTCGAGCCGCCCCACCAGGGCACGCCGACCCGGGCCCGGAACTGGGCCAGCAGCAGGCCGCCCACCCCGGCGGCGCCGACCACCAGGGCCGCGCCCGGGGTGACGCCGTAGATGTAGGCCTCGGGGTTCTCGCTGGCCACCCGCTGGCCGGTGTGGATCACCGACTCGGCGGACAGGCCGAGCGCCCCCAGCGCGTACAGCACCACCAGGCTGCCGGGGCGCAGCAGCAGCGCGCCGGCCAGGATCGGCAGGACCAGCGCGGTGGGCGGGGCCCAGGCGGGGATCCAGATGTTGAGCAGGATCAGCAGCGGGACGAGCAGGGCGAGCGCGCAGAGCACCGGCCAGTCGGCGGCGCCGCCGCGGAAGTAGTCGACACCGGCCGTGCGCAGCCTTCGGCGGACCCGGCGGAGCCTCCTGCGCAACCGGGCCGTCACGGGTCCGGACGCCGTGGCGGCGCCGGGCCTCGTCGCAGTCGTCTGGGGCGGTGCGCCCGGCGGTCTGCCAGCCATGGGGCCCGACCCTATCCACGGGCACCGCCCGGCGTCGACGGGCCGGACGCGAGCGGGTGTGCCGTGGCGCGGGCCCGTCAGCCGGTTTCGGCCGATTGCCGCGACGGCGGGCGCGGCGTCAGGAGGCGTGCGCCGGTTGGGCGTACGAACCACGCGGGCGGCGCACGCGCCCCGCGCGTACCGGCGTCGGCCCGCCCGGCCCTGTGGCCGATGACACAGCCGTACGGGCCCGGGAACGGCGGCGGCCGGCCGCGTGGAGCGTGCGGCCGGCCGACGGGGGGTGGACGGGGGGAGGGATCAGCCCTGCGGGTGGTGGGCCGGGATCGGCGGGAGCTCGCCGGTGGTCTCGTACTCGCTCAGCATCTCGATCCGGCGGGTGTGCCGCGGCTCGCCGCTGTAGGGGGTGTTGAGGAAGACCTCGACGAACTTGGTGGCCTCCTCCAGCGTGTGCATGCGGCCGCCGACGGAGACCACGTTGGCGTTGTTGTGCTCGCGGCCGAGCCTGGCGGTCTGCTCGCTCCAGGCCAGCGCCGCCCGCACGCCCTTGACCTTGTTGGCGGCGATCGCCTCACCGTTGCCCGAGCCGCCGATGACGACGCCCAGCGCCTCCGGGTCGGCGGCGGTGCGCTCGGCGGCGCGCAGGCAGAACGGCGGGTAGTCGTCCTCGGCGTCGTAGATGTGCGGCCCGCAGTCGACCGGCTCGTGGCCGGCCTCCTTGAGCCACTCCACGAGGTGGTTCTTCAGTTCGTATCCGGCATGGTCTGAGCCCAGGTACACGCGCATGCCATGAGTGTGGCATGCGCGTGCGCCCGGGCCCGGCAGGGGGCTCACCGCTTCGCGGCGAGCTTCCAGACCAGTGGCAGGGCCCCGGCGGCGAGGACGGCCTTCAGCGCGTCGCCGACCAGGTACGGGTAGAGGCCGAGCTCGGCCGCCCGGGCGAGCGGGACGTGCAGCGACAGGGCCAGGTACGGGACGCCGACCGCGTAGATGGCGAGGCTGCCGAGGACCATGGTGACGGCGGTGTTCACCGGGCTCCGGTCGGCGCCGCGGCGGGCCAGCTCGCCGGTCAGGCCGGCCGCCAGAACGAAGCCGAGCACGTAGCCGAGCGAGGGCATCGTCCAGCCGGAGGTGCCCTCGGCGAACCAGGGCATCCCCGCCAGGCCGGCCAGCAGGTAGAGGGCGAGCGAGGCGATGCCGCGGCGGGCGCCGAGCGCGGTGCCGACCAGCAGGGCGGCGAAGGTCTGGCCGGTGACGGGCACCGGCGAGCCGGGGATGTTCACCGACAGCTGGGCGGCCACGCCGGTCAGGGCGGCGCCGCCGGCCACCAGGGCCAGGTCGCGGGCCTGGGCGCCGAGGCGGGTGGTGGCGGCGGGCAGCAGGTCGGCGAGGACGGCGCGGCGCGGTATCGGGGTGGTGGCAGTGGCCATCGGGGGTCTCCTGTGGGGTGCTCAGGTGAGTGAACACCTGTGAACCTACGTGGTGATCCACTACGCCACCGCCACGGTTTCGGACAAAGCCCCGCCCTCGACCGTTGTCGGAACCATCCCATTCCGCCCGATATCGACGCTGTGTCACCGGTCGGACCCGTTTCGTCACCGTGTGGTCCGCATGGTGGGCCCGGGGTCCCCGCTCTTGGCATGAACAGAGGTATCACCGGATATTGGACAGCTCATGCCGCATTCCGCACAGTCTGGATCCAGCCCTATGGCCCCCACCCCCGCGCCCCAGGCGCCCGGGACCACCGACGCCGACGGCGCCCCGGCCACCGGCCAGCAGCTCGCGCACGGCCTCAAGCAGCGCCACCTGTCGATGATCGCGCTGGGCGGGGTGATCGGCGCGGGCCTGTTCGTCGGCTCCGGCGCCGGCATCGCGGCCGCCGGTCCGGCGATCATCCTGGCGTTCACCCTCTCCGGCCTGCTGGTCATGCTGATCATGCGGATGCTCGGCGAGATGTCGGCCGCCCGCCCCGCCTCCGGGTCGTTCTCGGTGCACGCCGAGAAGGAGATCGGCCCCTGGGCCGGGATCACGGCCGGCTGGATGTACTGGGTGATGCTGTGCTGCGGCGTCGCCGCCGAGGCCACCGCCGCCGGGAAGATCGTCAACGGCTGGGTGCCGGGCGTCTCCTCCTGGGTCTGGGTCGGCCTGTTCATGGTCTTCTTCTGCGCCAGCAACCTGACCGCGGTGAAGAACTTCGGCGAGTTCGAGTTCTGGTTCGCCACCATCAAGGTCGCCGCGATCGTCGCCTTCCTGGTCCTCGGCGGGCTCGGCGTCGCCGGGGTGATCGGCCCCGGCGCCCCCGGCGCGACCAACCTGACCGGCCAGGGCGGCTTCCTGCCCACCGGGGTCAGCGGGCTGATCGTCGGCCTGCTCGCCTCGGTCTTCGCCTACGGCGGGCTGGAGACCGTCACCATCGCCGCCGCCGAGTCCGACGACCCCCGCAAGAACGTCGCCAACGCGGTGCGCACGGCGGTGTGGCGGATCGCGATCTTCTACATCGGCTCGATGGCCCTGGTCGTCACCCTGGTCTCCTGGAAGGACCCGGCGGTGGTCACCGACGGCCCGTACGTCACCGTGCTGCGGCACCTCGGGGTGACCGGCGCCGGGACGATCATGGAGGTGGTGGTGCTGATCGCGCTGCTCTCCGCGATGAACGCCAACATCTACGGCGCCTCCCGGATGGCGTACTCGCTGGTCGGCCGCGGCCAGGGCCCCCGGGCGCTGGCCAAGGTCTCCGGCGGGGTGCCGCGCCGGGCCGTGCTGGCCTCCTGCCTGTTCGGCTTCGGCGCCGTGCTGGCCGCCAAGTTCTGGCCGGAGACCGTCTTCACCTGGCTGATGAACACCACCGGCGTGGCCATCCTGGTGGTCTGGCTGTTCATCTGCCTGGTCCAGCTGCGGATGCGCCGCCGGCTGGAGCGCGAGGCACCCGAACTGCTCACCGTGAAGATGTGGGGCTACCCGTACCTGACCTGGATCGCGACGGCCGCCGTGACCGGCATCCTCGCCCTGATGACCACCACCGAGGGCAACCGGCAGCAGCTGTACGCGGCCGGGGTGCTGGTCGCGCTGCTGAGCGCCGCCGGCCTGGTCAAGCAGCGGCGGGACGCGGCCGCAGCCCGCTGACCCCGGCACGCACGAGGGCCCGGTACCGCCTGCTGCGGTACCGGGCCCTTCGCGCGCCCCGCGCTACTCGAAGGACGGGCCCGCCGTACGGGTCCGCTTGATCTCGTAGAAGCCCGGGGTGGAGGCCACCAGCAGGGTGCCGTCCCAGAGCCGGGCCGCGGCCTCGCCCTTCGGGGCCGGGGTGACCACCGGGCCGAAGAAGGCGACCCGCTCGCCGTCCACGCCCTCCACCGCGATCACCGGGGTGCCGACGTCCTCGCCGACCAGGGTGATGCCCTCCTTGTGCGAGGCGCGCAGGGCCTCGTCGTACGCGTCCGTGTCGGCCGCGTCCGCCAGCCCCACGGGAAGCCCGGCGGCCACCAGCGCCGCCTCGACCGTCTCCCGGTTCTGCGGCAGGCCCTGGTTGTGGAAGCGCAGGCCCAGCTCGGTGTAGAGCCGGCCCAGCACCTCGTCGCCGTGCTCCCGGGCGGCCGCTATGCACACCCGCACCGCGCCCCAGGCGTTGTCCAGCAGCTCGCGGTAGTTCTCCGGGAGGTCGCGGTCCTCGTTCAGCACCGACAGGCTCATCACGTGCCAGTTCACGTCCACCGGACGCAACTGCTGCACCTCGATCAGCCAGCGGGACGTCATCCACGCCCACGGGCAGGCCGGGTCGAACCAGAAGTCGGCGGTCTTGCGCTCAGCGGCAGTCGTCACGGCTGTCGTCCTTCGTGAGGTGATGACGAGGCAGGCAGGCGTGCCACCCCGACTCGTCAACACCCGCCCGCCGCCGCTGATTCCGGCCCCGCCGGGACGGCCTGTGCAATGGTACCGGCGAGGGAGGGCGTGAAAGGATGCCCCTGCGGGGCGCGGCACACCGCGCGCCGAGACCGCACCACCCACAGACGCACCACCGTGCGAGCCGGACAAAGGAGTACCGCCGTGCCGGGCAAGAACCTGAGCCGCGACGAAGCGCAGCAGCGGGCCAGCATCCTGGCCGTGGAGGGCTACCAGGTCCGGCTGGACGTGACCTCCGCCCCCGATCCGGCGGCCGCCACCTTCCGCTCCACCACCACCGTCACCTTCCGCTGCTCCCGACCCGGCGCCGACACCTTCCTCGACCTGCTCGCCCCCGCCGTCCACGCCGTCACCCTCAACGGCCGCGCGATCGACCCGGCCACCGCCTACGACGGCGCCCGGGTGCACGTCGACGGCCTCGCCGCCGAGAACGTCCTCACCGTCGAGGCGGACTGCGCCTACAGCCGCACCGGCGAGGGCCTGCACCGCTTCACCGACCCGGTGGACGGCGAGACGTACCTCTACACCCACTACGAGCCGGCCGACGCCCGCCGGGTCTTCGCGACCTTCGAACAGCCCGACCTGAAGGCCCCGTTCCGCTTCACCGTCACCGCCCCGGCCGCCTGGGACGTCTGGTCCAACGCCGTCCACGACGAGGTCACCGAGGAAGGCGCCGCCCGCACCTGGGAGTTCGCGCCGACCCAGCCGATCTCCAGCTACCTCACCGCCGTCGTGGCCGGCCCCTACCACGTCGCCCGCGACCACTACAGCCGCGAACTCGCCGACGGCACCACCCTGGAGATCCCGCTCTCCGCGATGTGCCGCAAGTCCCTCGCCCAGTACTTCGACGCGGACGAGATCCTCGGCGTCACCAAGCTCGGACTCGACTTCTTCCACGAGGAGTTCGACTACCCGTACCCCTTCGGCAAGTACGACCAGGCGTTCGTCCCCGAGTACAACATCGGCGCCATGGAGAACCCCGGCTGCGTCACCTTCCGCGAGGAGTTCGTCTTCCGCTCGAAGGTCACCGACGCCGCCTACGAGGGCCGCGCCAACGTCATCCTGCACGAGATGGCGCACATGTGGTTCGGCGACCTGGTCACCATGCGCTGGTGGGACGACCTGTGGCTGAAGGAGTCCTTCGCCGACTTCATGGGCTCCTACGGCCTGATCGGCGCCCGCACCCGGTACTCCTCCGCCTGGGTCACCTTCGCCAACCAGCGCAAGGCCTGGGCCTACCGGCAGGACCAGCTCCCCACCACCCACCCGATCACCGCCGACATCCGCGACCTCGAGGACGCCAAGCTCAACTTCGACGGCATCACCTACGCCAAGGGCGCCGCCGTCCTCAAGCAGCTGGTCGCCTACGTCGGCTCCGAGGCCTTCTTCGAGGGCGCCCGCCGCTACTTCAAGCGCCACGCCTTCGGCAACACCGAACTCGGCGACCTGCTGGACGTCCTGGAGGAGACCAGCGGCCGCGACCTCAAGGCCTGGGCCGCCGCCTGGCTGCAGACCGCCGGGGTCGACTCGCTCACCCCGCAGGTGACCACCGACGCCGAGGGCCGGATCACCGAACTCGCCGTCCTCCAGGACGGGGCGGTACTGCGCCCGCACCGGATCGCGATCGGCCTCTACGACCGGGACGCCGACGGCTCCCTGGTGCGCACCGAGCGGATCGAGCTCGACGTCACCGGCAACCGCACCGTCGTCACCGAGGCCGCCGGCCGCCCCCGCCCCGCGCTGGTGCTGCTCAACGACGACGACCTCACCTACTGCAAGGTCCGCTTCGACTCCGAGTCCCTGCAGACCCTGCGCACCGGCCTCGGCGACATCCACGACGAACTCGCCCGGGCCCTCGCCTGGTCCGCCGTCTGGAACCTCACCCGGGACGGCCTGATGCCGGCCCGCGACTACGTCGCCCTGGTGCTGCGCTTCGCCGGCCAGGAGGGCAACATCGGCGTGCTGCAGTCACTGCACGCCCAGGCCAAGACCGCCGTCGACCTGTACGCCGACCCGGCCTGGCGCGGCGAGGGCGGCCGGCAGCTGGCCGACGGCGCCCTGCGCGAACTGCGCGAGGCCGTCCCCGGCAGCGACCACCAGCTGGCCTGGGCCCGCTTCCTCGCCCAGACCGCGGGCGGCGCCGAGCACCTCGGCCTGGTCCGCGGCCTGCTGGCCGGCAGCGCCCGGATCGACGGCCTGGAGGTCGACCAGGAGCTGCGCTGGTCGCTGTGGCTGGCGCTGGCCGCCGCCGGCCAGGCCGGCGACGAGGAACTGGCCGGGGAGCTGGCCGCCGACAACACCGCCAGCGGCAAGCGCCAGTACACCCAGTGCCTGGCCGCCCGGCCCACCCCGGAGGCCAAGGCCGCCGCCTGGTCGGCCGTGGTCGACTCCGACGAACTGCCGAACGCCCTGGTCGAGGCCGAGATCGCGGGCTTCGCGCTGCCCGCCCACCGCGACCTGACCGCGCTCTACGCGGCGCCCTACTTCAAGCTGCTGGAGCGGGTCTGGGCCGAGCGGACCATCGAGATCGCGATGCGGATCGTCAGCGGTTTCTTCCCGCGCGCGCAGACCGGCGAGCAGACCCTGGCCGAGGCCGACGCCTGGCTGGACGGCCACCCGCAGGCCGCGCCGGCGCTGCGCCGCCTGGTCCTGGAGTGCCGCGACGACCTGGCCCGCGCGCTGCGGGCGCAGGCCTGCGACCGGGCCTGACCCAGGTGTGAAGGGGCCCGCCGTGCGGACACGGCGGGCCCCTTCACGTCGGGGCGTCAGTCGCGGCGCAGGCCGCGGTCCAGGGCGGCGATCGCACTGCCCTGGGCGTCGTCGCCGTCCAGCGACCAGACCATCACGCCGCCCAGGTCGTTCCAGCGCACGTACCGCGCCTTCTGGGTGAGCACCTCGGCGGTGTCGTAGCTGTAGAAGGTGGTGCCGTCGTACTTCCAGGACGCGCCGTGGTCGCGGTCCACGTACACCTTGCCGGGCAGCGCGTTGACCTCCCGGTAGGAGAGGTCGGGGGCGGTGGCGGTGGCGCTCTGGTAGAGGCCGCCGCGCCTGCCGGGCGCGACGCCCGTCCAGCCGTGGCCGTACAGCGGGGCGCCGAGCACGATCTGCTCGGCGGGCAGGCCGCGCTCCTGGTAGTGGTCGACGGCCGTGTCGGCGCTGCGCCGGCGGGCGTCCGGGTCGGCCGGGTCGGAGTAGAGGTTGGCCTGGTGGTTGGCCGGGCCCTTGCCCTCCCAGGGGCCGTGCAGGTCGTAGGTCATCAGGTTGAGCCAGTCGACGGACTCGCTCAGCTCGGGCAGTTCGAGCCGGTCGGCGACGGTCTCGTTGGCGGCGACGGCGGCGGTCAGCAGGTAGTGCCTACCCTTGTCGCCCTTCTTGCCGCCCTTCTTGCCGAAGTCGTCGAGCTGGCGCCGGAACTCCTGCATCAGCAGGGTGAAGTTGCGCCCGTCCTCGGGGCGGACCACGTTGCCCGCGTCCCCGCCGCCGCCCGGGTACTCCCAGTCGATGTCGATGCCGTCGAAGACGCCCGCGGCCGCGCCGGCGCCGCCCTCCGGGGAGCCGGGCAGGACCGGCACGTCGCCCTTGAGGTAGAGGTCGATGCAGGAGGAGACGAACTTCTTGCGCGCGGCGTCGGTGGCGGCCGCGTCGGAGAAGTACTTGGACCAGCTCCAGCCGCCGAGCGAGATGACCGTGCGCAGCTGCGGGTTCTTCGCCTTGAGCTTGCGCAGCTGGTTGAAGTGGCCCTTCAGCTTCTGGCTCGGGGCGTCGGCCACGCCGTCGACCGAGTCGGCGGCGGAGAAGGCGCGCTGGTAGTCGTTGTGGGCGTCGCCCTGGCCGGCGTCGTTGCTCTCGAAGCAGGTGCCGTCGGCGGAGACGTTGCCGAAGGCGTAGTTGACGACGGTGAGCTTCCCGGCCTGGCCGGAGTCCTGGACGCGCTTGGCGGAGCTGTCGGCGCCCCACTGGGTGAAGTAGCCGACCCGCTGGCCCTTCAGCTTCGGGCCGTGCCCGCCGTCGGCGGCGTTGGCGGTGGCGGGGGCGGCGAGCAGCGCGGCGACGGTGGCGGCGGCGAGCAGGGCTGAAGCGCGAGTGGGCATACCGGACCTGTTCTCTGAATGAGCGTCAATTGGTCTGGACCAGATGGGATAGAGGTTTAGTCCATCGCGGCACACCGCACAAGGGGCAGGGCGCAGGAGAGGCAGCATGCAAAAGAGGCCGGACCGCGCGATGCGGTCCGGCCTCTCAGCCACCGGGGCGCTCAGCCCCCGGAACTAGAACTCGGTTCAGCCGATGAGCGAGCGCAGCACGTACTGCAGGATGCCGCCGTTGCGGTAGTAGTCCGCCTCACCGGGGGTGTCGATGCGGACGACCGCGTCGAACTCCTTGTCACCGGCCTTGACCTTGACGGTCTTCGGGGTGCGGCCCTCGTTGAGCTCGGTCACGCCGGTGAAGGAGAAGGTCTCCTCGCCGGTCAGACCGAGGGACTCGGCGGTCTGGCCCTCCGGGAACTGCAGCGGCAGGACGCCCATGCCGATCAGGTTCGAGCGGTGGATGCGCTCGTACGACTCGGCGATGACGGCCTTGACGCCCAGCAGCGCGGTGCCCTTGGCGGCCCAGTCGCGGGACGAGCCGGAGCCGTACTCCTTGCCGGCCAGGACGACCAGCGGGGTGCCGGCGGCCTGGTAGTTCTGCGAGGCGTCGTAGATGAACGACACCGGGCCGTCGGCCTGGGTGAAGTCGCGGGTGTAGCCGCCCTCGGTGCCCGGCGCGATCTGGTTGCGCAGACGGATGTTGGCGAAGGTGCCGCGGATCATCACCTCGTGGTTGCCGCGGCGCGAGCCGTAGGAGTTGAAGTCGCGCTTCTCGACACCGTTGGCGGTCAGGTACTGCGCCGCCGGGGTGCCCGGCTTGATGTTGCCGGCCGGGGAGATGTGGTCGGTGGTGACCGAGTCGCCCAGCTTGGCCAGGACGCGGGCACCGGCGATGTCGGTCACCGGGCTCGGGGTCTTGGCCATGCCCTCGAAGTACGGGGGCTTGCGGACGTAGGTGGACTCGGCGTCCCACTCGAAGGTGTTGCCGGTCGGGACGGGGAGCGACTGCCAGCGGTGGTCACCGGCGAAGACGTCCTGGTAGCCCTTGTCGAACATCGCCTCGTCGATGGAGCCGGCGACGGTGTCCGCCACCTCCTGCTCCGACGGCCAGATGTCGGCGAGGAAGACGTCGTTGCCGTCGGCGTCCTGGCCCAGGGCGTCGCGGGTGATGTCGATGTTCATGTTGCCGGCCAGGGCGTAGGCGACCACCAGCGGCGGCGAGGCCAGGTAGTTCATCTTCACGTCCGGGTTGATCCGGCCCTCGAAGTTGCGGTTGCCGGAGAGCACCGAGACGACCGCCAGGTCGGCCTCGTTGACGGCGGCCGAGACCTCCTCGGGCAGCGGGCCCGAGTTGCCGATGCAGGTGACGCAGCCGTAGCCGACCAGGTTGAAGCCCAGCTTCTCCATGTACGGGAGCAGGCCGGCCTTCTCGTAGTAGTCCATGACGACCTTGGACCCGGGGGCCAGGGTGGTCTTGACCCACGGCTTGACCGTGAGGCCCTTCTCCACGGCCTTCTTCGCCAGCAGGGCGGCGCCCAGCATGACGGAGGGGTTGGAGGTGTTGGTGCAGGAGGTGATCGAGGCGATCACGACCGCGCCGTTGTCGATCTCGTACGTCGACCCGTCGGGGGCGGTGACGGCGGTCGGCTTCGAGGCCTCGGCGGAGTACGTCGGCAGCGCCTCGGCGAACCGGGTGGCGGCCTCGGCCAGGACGACGCGGTCCTGCGGGCGCTTCGGGCCGGAGATCGACGGGACGACGGTGGAGACGTCCAGCTCCAGGTACTCGGAGAAGACCGGCTCGACCGACGGGTCGTGCCAGAGGCCCTGCTCCTTGGCGTACGCCTCGACCAGGGCGAGCTGCTGCTCGTCACGGCCGGTGAGCTTGAGGTAGTTGATGGTCTCGGCGTCGATCGGGAAGATCGCGCAGGTCGAGCCGAACTCCGGCGACATGTTGCCGATGGTGGCGCGGTTGGCCAGCGGGATCGCGGAGACGCCCTCGCCGTAGAACTCGACGAACTTGCCGACCACACCGTGCTTGCGCAGCATCTCGGTGATGGTGAGCACCAGGTCGGTGGCGGTGGTGCCGGCCGGCAGCTGGCCGTTGAGCTTGAAGCCGACCACGCGCGGGATCAGCATGGAGACCGGCTGGCCCAGCATCGCGGCCTCGGCCTCGATGCCGCCGACGCCCCAGCCCAGCACGCCCAGGCCGTTGACCATGGTGGTGTGCGAGTCGGTGCCGACACAGGTGTCCGGGTAGGCCTGGCCGCCGCGGACCATGACGGTGCGGGCCAGGTGCTCGATGTTCACCTGGTGGACGATGCCGGTGCCGGGCGGGACGACCTTGAACTCGTCGAACGCGGTCTGGCCCCAGCGCAGGAACTGGTAGCGCTCCTTGTTGCGGCCGTACTCGATCTCGACGTTCTGGACGAAGGCGTCCGGGGTGCCGAACTTGTCGGCGATGACGGAGTGGTCGATGACCAGCTCGGCCGGGGCCAGCGGGTTGATCTTGGCCGGGTCGCCGCCCAGCTCCTTGACGGCCTCACGCATGGTGGCGAGGTCGACCACGCACGGCACGCCGGTGAAGTCCTGCATGATCACGCGGGCCGGCGTGAACTGGATCTCCTGGCTCGGCTGGGCGCTGGCGTCCCAGTTGCCGAGCGCGCGGATGTGGTCGGCGGTGATGTTCGCGCCGTCCTCCGTGCGGAGCAGGTTCTCCAGCAGCACCTTGAGGCTGTACGGCAGCCGCTCGGAACCCTCGACGGCGGAGAGCTTGAAGATCTCGTACGACTCGTCGCCCACCTGCAGCGAGCTGCGGGCGTCGAAGCTGTTCGCGGACACGACTGACTCCTTCTGGGTGCTTCGTGCGGTATCCGGCCGCCACGGTGGTAAGGTCAGCCTTACTTAGGCTTACCTTGCCCGCATCGCCGGCGAGCTCCGCTCGGCAAGTATCTTGATGTCGAGATATATCCTATGGGGCAGTTATCTCGATGTCGAGATAAACCATAGTGCATGCCGTCGCCTTCACCACCGCAGGCATGCCTGGGTCGGCAAAAGCACAGGTCAGAGGCCTTCCGGGCGGCGGCGGGCGGCAACCGCACCGCTGCCGGTCCGGCACCGGCCCAGTGTCGACCCAGCACCGACTCACACCAGCTCACCACCGGAACCGCCGGTCGGCGACGGGACGAGCAGAGGTGCGCCCGCGCGACCCCGTTCGTCTCCGGGACCGTTCGAGGGTGTCCACCGGCGCCCGGCGCCGTTGAGCAGGGCGTCCGTCACCCCGCCCGTGGAAGGCCCGTTGATGTCCGCTCCGCTCGCCGCCGCGCTGCTGCCGCTGGCCCTGCTCGTCCCCGCCGCCGCCTCGTCGGCCCCTGCCGCCTCGCCGGGCTCCGCCGCCCCGCCCGTCTCCGTCGTCGAGGCCGCCTTCGACCCCGCGACGGCCTTCGTCCCGCCGACCGCCGTCAGCTACGCGGACGACCTCGTGCCGTACGGCGCGCACACCCGGATCGTCACCGACCGCTCCACCGCGGGGCGGACGGTGCTCACCATGACCGTCACCGGACTCGCCCCCGACCACGAGTTCCCGGTGCACCTGCACACCGGCTCCTGCGGGGCCGACCCGGCCTCGTCCGGACCGCACTACCAGGACGCCGTGGACCCGGTGCAGCCGTCCACCGACCCCGCGTACGCCAACGGGCGCAACGAACTGCGGCTGGCGCTGCGCACCGACGGGCACGGCGAGGGCACCGCGACGGCCTCGGTGACCTGGCAGCCGCGGCCGGGCGAGGCCCGCTCGCTGGTGATGCACGCGGGCACCCCGGCCGGCCCGCACGCGGCGGGCGACCGGGCGGCCTGCGTCAAGCTGGAGAAGTGAGCTCCTGCTCCTGCTCCTGCTCCTGCTTCAGCTTCAGGAGCCGAGGGTGGCGACCAGGACCGCCTTGATGGTGTGCAGGCGGTTCTCGGCCTGGTCGAACACGACGGAGTGCGCCGACTCGAACAGCTCGTCGGTGCACTCCAGCTCGGTCATGCCGGTCGCCTCGTACATCTGCCGCCCGACCACCGTGCCGAGGTCGTGGAACGCGGGCAGGCAGTGCAGGAACTTCACGGCCGGGTTGCCGGTGGCCCGGACGGTGTCCATCGACACCTGGTAGGGCTTGAGCAACTCGATCCGCTCGGCCCAGACCTCCTTGGGCTCGCCCATCGAGACCCAGACGTCGGTGTAGAGGAAGTCCACGTCGGCCACGCCCTCGGCCACGTCCTCGGTGAGGGCGATCCGGGCGCCGGTCGCCTCGGCCAGCGTCTCGGCCGCCTTCCGGACCTCCTCCGCGGGCCAGAGGGAGCGCGGGGCGACGATCCGGACGTCCATGCCGAGCAGGGCGCCGGTGACCAGCAGCGAGTTGCCCGTGTTGGAGCGGGCGTCGCCGAGGTAGGCGAGGGCGGTCCCGGTCAGCGGCTTGGTGCCGTGCTCGGTCATGGTGAGGACGTCGGCCAGCATCTGGGTGGGATGCCACTCGTCGGTGAGACCGTTCCAGACCGGGACGCCGGCGTTCGCGGCCAGCTCCTCGACGACCTCCTGGCCGTGGCCGCGGTACTCGATGCCGTCGAACATCCTGCCGAGCACCCGGGCGGTGTCCCGGATGGACTCCTTGTGGCCGATCTGCGAACCGGACGAGTCCAGGTAGGTCGTGGTGGCGCCCTGATCGTGGGCGGCGACCTCGAAGGCGCAGCGGGTACGGGTGGAGGTCTTCTCGAAGATCAGCGCGATGTTCTTCCCGCGCAGCCGGGGCTGCTCGGTGCCCGCATACTTGGCCGCCTTGAGCCCGGCGGCGAGGTCCACCAGGAAGCGGAACTCCTGGGGCGTGAAGTCGAGCTCCTTGAGGAAGTGCCTGTTCCGGAGGTTGAAGGCCATGCCGGGCTCCTGGGATGACGGGACGTGCGGGAAAGAAGCAAGTCTATACGATACTCGGAATTTCTATACACAGCGGGGGTGGGAGAGGGGGGAGCCCCGCCGCGGACTCCCCCCTCCGCGCCCGGTCGGCCTACAGCCGCGGGCACCCTCCGCGCCCGGTCGGCCCACAGGCGCGGGCCTCCTCGACTCCCGTCGGCCTACAGGCGCGGATCGACCGGCTCGGACTCCAGCGCGAGCACCGCGAACACCGGCTCGTGCACCCGCCACAGCGGCTCGCCGGCCGCCAGCCGGTCCAGCGCCTCCAGACCCAGCGCGTACTCGCGCAGCGCCAGCGAGCGCTTGTGGCCCAGCGACCGCTCGCGCAGCCGGTCCAGGTACTCGGTGTAGTCCGGGCCGTAGACGATCCGCAGGTACTCCCGGCCGCGCACCTTCACCCCCGGCTGCACCAGCCCGCCCGGGCGCTCCCCGCCCCGCTCCGTGCGCACCACCGAGGCCAGCGGTTTGACCACCATGCCCTCGCCGCCCGCCGCCGTCAGCTCCTCCCACCAGGCCGTGGCGGCCGCCACCGAGGCCTCGTCCTCGGTGTCCACCAGGAAGCGACCGGTGCGGTGCACGACCGGTGCCCGGTCGCCGTCCGTTTCGGATGCCGCTTCGTCGGCCACGACCAGGCGGTCGATCCAGGCCAGGTGCTCGTCGTGCGGGCGCACCGCGAGGTTCGCCCCCTCGGCGGCCAGCACCTGGAACGGCGCCAACCGCACGCCCGACAGCCCCTCGGTCGGCCAGCAGTACCGCCGGTACGCCTCGGTGAACGCCTGCGCGTCGGCCGCGCGCCGCCGCTGCCTGCCGGTCAGCTCCGCCAGGTCCAGCCCGCGACCGGCCGCCCGCTCCAGGGCCGCCAGCGCCTCCGGCAGGGCGGCGCCCGCCGCCGCGCCGACCGCCGCGTACTGGCGGCGCAGCAGTTCCACGGCCTTCAGCGACCAGGGCATCAGCTCTGCGTCCAGCAGCAGCCAGCCGGTGCCCAGCTCGTCGAACAGCCCCGAGCGCTCGGCGGCCGCCCGTACCCGGCCCAGCACGGCCGCGGTCAGGCCGTCGTCGGCGAGGAACGCCCGGCCCGTCCTGGTCCAGATCGCGCCCGGACCGGCCACGCCGAAGCGCCGCTCCAGCGCCGCGTCGTCCCGGGCGACCAACACCACCGCGCGGGACCCCATGTGCTTCTCCTCGCACACCAGGTGCCGCACGCCGTCCGCGCGGTAGGCGGCGAACGCCTCCTGCGGGTGTTCCAGGAAGCCGTCCCGGCGGGAGGCCGCGCTCGGCGCCATGGTCGGCGGCAGGTACGCCAGCAGCCGCGGGTCCAGCGCGAAGCGGCTCATCACCTCCAGCGCCGCCGCCGCGTTCTCCTCCCGGACCGCGACCCGCCCGTGCAGCCCGGTCTCGACGATCCGGCGGCCCGCCACGTCGGCGAGATCCAGCGGACGGCCCTCGCGGGCGCCCGGCGCGTCCGTGGACAGCGGGCGCACCGGCGCGTACCACTCCCGCTCGGCCGGCACGCTCACCAGCTCCCGCTCCGGGTAGCGCAACGCCGTCAGGGTGCCGCCGAACACGCAACCGGTGTCCAGGCAGACGGTGTTGTTGACGAAGCTCGCCGACGGCACCGGCGTGTGGCCGTACACCACCAGCGCCTTGCCCCGGTACTCCTCCGCCCACGGGTAGCGCACCGGCAGGCCGTACTCGTCGGTCTCGCCGGTGGTCTCCCCGTACAGCGCGTGCGAACGCACCCGGCCCGAGTTGCGGCCGTGGTAGCGCTCCGGCAGACCGGCGTGGCAGACCACCAGCGCGCCGCCGTCCAGCAGGTAGTGGCTCACCAGGCCGCGCATGAACTCCCGCGCCTCGGCCCGGAACTCCTCGGACTCGCCGGCCAGCTGATCCAGCGACTCCTGCAGACCGTAGGCGACGTTGACCTTCTTGCCGTCCAGCGCCCGGCCCAGCTTGTTCTCGTGGTTGCCCGGCACGCACAGCGCGTGCCCGGCCCCGACCATGCCCATCACCAGGCGCAGCACGCCCGGCGTGTCCGGGCCGCGGTCGACCAGGTCCCCGACGAACACGGCGGTACGGCCCGCCGGCGGCACCGCGTCCACCGGCCGGCCCCCGGCGTCCCGGGTCAGCGTGTAGCCGAGGCGGGTCAGCAGGGTCTCCAGCTCGGAGCGGCAGCCGTGGATGTCGCCGACGATGTCGAACGGGCCGGTCAGGTGACGCAGGTCGTTGTAGCGCTTCTCCAGCTCCACCTCGGCCGCCGCCACCTCGGCCTCGCCGCGCAGCACGTGCACCTTGCGGAAGCCCTCGCGCTCCAGGCCGTGCAGGGAACGGCGCAGCTCGCGGTGCTGGCGCGGGACGACGTGGGCCGGCAGCTGGCGGTCCGGGCGGGAGCGGTTGCGCTCGGCGCACACGCCCGGCGGGACGTCCAGCACGATCGCGATCGGCAGCACGTCGTGCTCGCGGGCGATCCGCACCAGCTGGCGGCGCGCCTCGGGCTGGACGTTGGTGGCGTCCACGACGGTCAGCCGGCCGGCCGCGAGGCGCTTGCCGACGATGTAGTGCAGGACGTCGAAGGCCTCGGCGGAGGCCGACTGGTCGTTCTCGTCGTCGGCGACCAGGCCGCGGCAGAAGTCGGAGGAGACGACCTGGGTGGGCCGGAAGTGGCGGCGGGCGAAGGTCGACTTGCCGGCGCCGCTGGTGCCGATCAGGACGACGAGGGAGACGTCGGTGACGGGGAGGCGGCGGGGGGCGGGGTGGTCCTGGGGCCGGCCCTGGTCGTGCTCCTGGTGCTGGTGCTGCTCGGGCGTCGGGGTCGCTTCGTCGGTCATCGGGATTCGCCTCCTTCGGGCGCCGGGTCGGTCGGGGTGTGCTCGGTCGGGGTCGGGGTCGGGTCGGTCGCGGCCTGGTCGGTCGCGGCCTGGTCGGTCCGGGCGGTGCCGGTCGGGGTCTGCTCGGCAGGACCGGTGCCGAGGCGGAACAGGGCCAGCTGGGTCGGCGCGCCGACCTCCTCGTCCTCCGGCCCCACCGGACGCAGCACCACCGTGTAACCGAACACGGCCGCGACCCGCTCGGCCCACGCGCGGAACTCGGCGCGCGACCACTCGAAGCGGTGGTCGGCGTGCCGGACAGCGCCCGCCGGCAGGCTCTCCCAGCGGACGTTGTACTCGGCGTTCGGCGTGGTGACGACCACCGCCCCCGGCCGGGCCGCGCCGAACACCGCGTACTCCAGGGCGGGCAGCCTCGGCAGGTCCAGGTGCTCGACCACCTCGCACAGCACCGCCGCGTCGAAACCCTTCAACCGGGCGTCCGTGTACGTCAGCGCGCCCTGCGCCAGCGTCACCCGGGCCGCCAGCCGCTCCGGCATCCGGTCCAGGCGCAGTCCGCGGGCCGCCGCCTGCAACGCCCGCGCCGACACGTCCACGCCGAGCACCTCGGTGAACCGGGCGTCCTTCAGCAGTTCGCCGATCAACTCGCCCCGGCCGCAGCCGAGATCGGCGACGCGGGCCGCGCCCACCTCCCGCAGGGCGGCGATGATCGCGGCGCGGCGCCGCCCGGCGAGGGACGGCGGCTTGGGCTCCGATGTCGCCCCCGTCGCCCCGGTCGCCTCCGCCGGTTCCTCCGGCCGGTCGTCGACCGCGTTGTCGACCTCCTCGGGCTCCCGGTCGTCCGCCTCCGCCAGCCGGGCCAGCTCCAGACGCTCCATCGCCACCCGGGTCAGCGCCCGGCTCCGGGACAGGTAGCGGCGGGTGATCAGGGCGCGTTCCGGGTGCGCGGCCAGCCAGCCCTCGCCGGCGGCGAGCAGCTTGTCCACCTCGTCCGGGGCGACCCAGTAGTGCTTGGCGCCGTCCAGCACCGGCAGCAGCACGTACAGCTGCTGGAGCGCGTCGGCGAGCCGCACGGCGTCCGAGACCAGTGCGAGCCGCACGTACCGGGACTCACCCCACTCCGGGAACGCCTCGTCCAGCGGGAGCGCCACCGCCTCGACCCGCCAGCCCAGCGGCTCGAACAGCCGGACCGCCATCACCGGGCCGCCGCCCTCGCCCGCGCCGTTCGCGGGCACCGCGGGCAGCGTGATCCGCAGCGGGCGCGGCCGGTCCGCCAGCCCGGGCCGGGCCGGGCAGGCGCCCTTCATCGCGGACCGGAACACCGTCCGCAGCGCCACCGCGAGCAGCGAGGACGCCGCGTACGGGCGGTCGTTGACGTACTGGGCGAGCGCGAAGTCCGGCGAGCCGCCGCGCCCCTTGCCCCGGCCCTTGCGGACCAGCGCGATGGGGTCGACGTCCAGCAGCAGCGCCGCCGTACAGACGTCGTCGCCCGCCTCGGGGTAGAAGACGTGCGCCTCGCCGTGCGACGTCGCGAACCGCTGGACCTTGCCCGGGTGCTTGTGCAGCAGGAAGCCGAGATCGGTGGCCGGGCCCTCGACGCTGCCGGTGGTGGAGATCGACATGAACACCCGTCCGAGTATCACCGAGCAAACCTCCGCTGAACACCGGGTTTTCCGGCTCGGCGGCCGTCCGCCGCAGCCCGCCGGCGGCCGTGTACGCACGGCAGGGGCGTGCCGACCGGCGGCCGCGTCCGCACGACGGGCGTGTTCGGCAGCAGGGCCCCGCATTGGTTAACGTGCACGGTGTGACTGCTGAATCGACCTCCCTCCCGAACGGGGCCGTGGCCGCCGGCCTGGCCACCATCGCCGCCGACGGCACCGTCCTCGACACCTGGTTCCCCGCCCCCGCCCTGGCCGCCGAGCCCGGCCCGGCCGGCACCGTCCGCCTGACCGCCGAGCAGGCCGAAGCCGAACTCGGCGCCGGCGCGGCCGAGGCGCTGCGCGCCGACCCGCGCCGCGGCGTCGAGGTGGTCGCCGTGCGCACCACCATCGCCTCGCTCGACGAGAAGCCGCTCGACACCCACGACGTGTACCTGCGCCTGCACCTGCTCAGCCACCGCCTGGTCAAGCCGCACGGCCAGAACCTGGACGGCGTCTTCGGGCTGCTCGCCAACGTCGCGTGGACCAGCATCGGCCCCGTCCCGGTGGACGCGGTCGAGCAGGCCCGCCTCGCGGTCCGCGCCCAGGGCGGCCAGCTCGCCGTGTACGGCATCGACAAGTTCCCGCGGATGACCGACTACGTCGCCCCGTCCGGCGTGCGCATCGCCCACGCCGACCGCGTCCGCCTCGGCGCCCACCTGGCCGTCGGCACCACCGTGATGCACGAGGGCTTCGTCAACTTCAACGCCGGCACCCTCGGCACCTCCATGGTCGAGGGCCGGATCAGCGCGGGCGTCGTCGTCGGCGACCACAGCGACATCGGCGGCGGCGCCTCGATCATGGGCACCCTCTCCGGAGGCGGCAAGCAGGTCGTCTCGGTCGGCGAGCGCTGCCTGCTCGGCGCCAACGCCGGCATCGGCATCTCGCTCGGCAGCGACTGCGTCATCGAGGCCGGCCTGTACGTCACCGCCGGCACCCGGGTGACCACCCCGGACGGCACCGTGGCCAAGGCCGTCGAGCTGTCCGGCCAGGACAACCTGCTGTTCCGCCGCAACTCGCAGACCGGGGCCGTCGAGGTCATCGCCCGCTCCGGCTCCTGGGGCGGCCTCAACGCCGACCTGCACGCTCACAACTGACCTGCGGGACCACGCCATCGGGGTCCGGAGCCGACTCGGGCTCCGGACCCCGAGTGCGTGCTGCGGCTTTCGGTGGGCGTGCGGGGCCCCTCCCCCCCTCCCCCTCCCTCCCCTCCGCCCTCTCCTCCTTCCCCTCGCCCGAAGCCCTGGTCCTGTCCCGGCTTGGTCGGGTGCCCGGCTTGCTCGGCGCCGAGCAAGCCGGGTATGTCTCGTCGCGCACCTAGCCCAGGCCGCTTCGCGGCGGCAAGCCGGGATCACCCGGGAGGCTTACGGCGTAACGGAGTTGGACCACATCGGGTGGCGCGCGGTGACCGGCCGCCGGAGCGGTTCGTTGGTGCTGCGGCGGGGGCGCGTGCCTCGGTGGCCAGGCATCAGACACCCCCGCTGCGCGGGCCGGCCGAGCCACCGCCGGCCGCCTCACGCCGCGCTACCGATCCGAAGAGGTCCCGTCATGACCGAACCAACTGCCACGCCGCAGCTCCCGAGCAGCCCGGCGGGCTCGGCCGCCGGTATCTCGTCCGGGCCCGCCCCGCAGAAGAGCCTGCTGGAACAGTTGCACGAACTGCTCGCCTCGGTGTCCGCGGATCTCGCCGAGTTGCAGTCCCCCGGCATCCGGGAGGACGACCCGACCACCTATCCCACCGGTACGGACACCTCCTCCTCCGACGCTCCGGCCACACCAGGCACCTGGTAGTCCGGCGCCTGCTCCTCCCCCGTCGGCCCGCCCTCGTCCGGCGGGCCGAGCCGGACCACGAGTAAGGGCGAGCCCCGCTCGGCCGGCGCCCCGCCGAGCACCGCGCCTTCCTCTCCCTCCAGCCTGCCCGCCGCCTTCCGCAGCCGCCCGGCCAGGTCCTTGCACTCCGACACCGCGTCCACGCCGTCGATGCACGTCCAGTAGAGGCTCTCGGTGTCGGCCCCGCAGGCCAGCACCACCAGCGTCTCCCCGACGTCCCGCAGCAGCCCGTCCAGCGCACCCAAGGACGGTGCCAGCTCGCCGAGTTCGGCGAGCCGACCGGCCCGGCCGCCGCTCAGCACGGCGGCCCTGACGACCGAGCGTTCCAGGCAGACCGCCGCGTGCGCCGCGGCCTCGGCCAGTTGCTGCCCCAGCCCGGCGAGCTCGTCGTCGTCCAGCTCCGCCAGCCTCGCCCCCACCGCCTCGGTGAGCAGCGCGGCCTGCCGCGCCTCGGCCAGCACGTCCGGTACGTGTCTGGCCTCGGCCAGGGCGTGCCGGGCCCTCTTGATCAGTCGCAGCGCCTCCATGGCCACCGCTCCTTTCGCTCGCTGTCGCCGTGGGACCACGACCGCCGGTGGGGCGGTCAGGTGGTCACGGCGAAAGCGTGCGGCGAAGTCGGCGAGGGCGCATCCGTCATCGGGAAAGCTGTGGACAAGTCCGGGGCTGTGGATAACTCCCTTCCCTCACAGGGATTATTCGTCCACGTCCGGGTTGACACCCGCCCCGCCGTGGTCGGTGTCCGCCGGTCCGTCCGGCACCGGGAAGCGGAGCTCGTTCCGCTCGATCTTGGCCGCGAGGGCCTCCAGCGGATCCACCCCGACCACCGTGCAGAACTGCACCAGGTACGCGAGGACGTCCGCGACCTCGTCCCGCACCCGGTGGGCCCGCTCCGGATCGGACATCACCGCGGCCGCCTGCTCGGGCGTCAACCACTGGAAGATCTCCAGCAGTTCGCCGGCCTCCACGCTCAGCGCGGCCGCCAGGTTCTTCGGCGTGTGGAAGGGCTCCCAGCGCCGGGCCGCCGCGAAGTCCGCCAGCCGCTGCCGCAGGGCCTCCAAGGTCGGCCCGGTGGGCCCGGCCGGTTCTCCCGGCCTCGTCACTCGTTCGTTCACCCGTCCAGGTCTACCTCACCCGTCCACCTCCTCCGCCCCCGGGTCGGCGCCGTCCCCGCGCCCGCACTGGGCCGGCACCCGGATCGTCTCGGGCCGCAGCACGGTGTGCCCCGAGTCCGGGTCGCGCCGGCACTCGACCAGCACGGCCGCGCCCGACCGCGGTTCGGCCGCGCCGAGCGCCTCCCGCGCCGCGGCGGGCTCCTGAAGGGCGGCGAGGACGCGCAGCTGGTTGCGCCCGGACATGTCCCGGGCCAGCCGCAGCAGTGAGGCGGTCTGTTCGGTGGCGAGCCCGGCGCCGAGGTCCTCGGCGAGCACGGTGAGCTGCCGGTGCGCCCACGGCACCTCGGCGGCCACGTCGAGGTCGAGCACCCCGGCCCCGGTGAGCAGCACCGCGGCGAACGCGAGGTGGCGCAGCATGCCGTCGGAGGCCTGGTCGGCCCCGGTGCGCCCGAGGACGCCTTCGTCGAAGACCGCGAGGACGCGCTGGTCGGGCCCGCTGCCACGGTGGGCGAGGGAGAGTCCGAGCAGCGGGTGCGGGGCGGCGGACTGGACGGCGCGCAGGAGCTGCCCGTAGCGGCGCGGGCACTCGTTGCCGAGCCGGGCGAGGACGGCGGAGATGTTGGCGGCGTTGCTGCGCAGCCGGGCCTGCGGGTCAGGTCGGGCCCAGCCGCGCATGAGGGCGGGGACGGGGTGGACGGGGAAGACCTCGCGCAGGGCGGTGAGCAGGTCCTCGGTGGCGGCGAGGACCTGTCGTTCGCCCCGGGAGGAGCCGGCCACCCGGAGCGGCAGTTGCGCGGTGATCATGGTGCCGCTGGGGAAGGGCGCCCGGATGTCGCCCTGGCGGGTGTCGTTGTGCCAGCAGACGTTGACGCGCCGCTTGCGGACGTCCTGTTCGCCGGTGTCGACGAGGGTGCGGCCGTCCAGGGTGAGCGATTCGCGGGCGATCCGCACCGGGCCGTCGGTGCGGACGACGACGTCGAGCCGGATGCGGCCGTGCGGGGAGCGGACGGTGCAGCCGAGGATGACGGCGTCGCGCCCGTGCGGGACGCACCCGGTCAGGCCGCCGCGGACGGGTTTGGCCAGGGGTCCGGTGCGGTCGGGCAGCCCGTCGAAGGAGCCGGCGATCTCCTCTCCGAGGGCGAGTCGGGAGAGCACGGCCAGTGCGTCGAGGGCGTTGGACTTGCCGACGCCGGCGGGCCCGTGCAGGACGGTGAGGGGCGCGAGCGGCAGGACCGCGCGCCGGTAGGACTTGAACGAGGTGAGCCGGAGCTCCTCGACGGTGGGACGTGTTACGGATGGCCGATCGGGCCCCGGGGCGCTCGGTCGGGGGTGGGCCGGCGCGGCGGGCCGGGTGGCGTCGCGGTTCACCCGTCGGACGTTAGCCGCAGGCCGGTCGGCAGAAACGTGCCTGCTCAGGAGATTCATCCCAACGTGGCGGCCACACCCCGCGCGCGCCCGTCGTTCAGCGCCGGTAGGCGGCCACCGTCACGGAGGCGGTCACCTCGACCGGGTCCGGCAGGTCCGCGAGCGCGGCGGCCAGCCGGTCCGGGTCGGTGTGCCAGGCGCTGGGGCCCATGCCGACGACGGTGCGCACGTCGTCCGGGCCGAGCCGCAGGGTGAACTCGACCTGCCGCTGCCCGGCGGGGGTCAGGTAGGGGCCGAGCTTCTCGTCGATCCGCCGCTGCTTCTCCTCGTCGACCGACAACAGGCCGAGCGCGCCGACGAGTTCGCGCAGGTGGCGGGCGGTGGGCGAGACCAGCAGCAGGGTGGCGCCGGGGCGCAGCACGCGGCGGATCTCGGGCCCGTTGCGCGGGGCGAAGACGTTGAGCATCAGCCCGGCGGAGGCGTCGCGCAGCGGCAGCGGCCGCCAGGCGTCGCAGACCACGGCACCGATCCGGGGGTGGGCCTTGGCGGCGCGGCGCAGCGCGAACTTGGAGATGTCGAGGGCGGCCCCGACGCGGCCGGGCAGGGCGTCGAGGACGTGGGCCAGGTAGTGGCCGGTGCCGGCGCCGAGGTCGGCGACGAGGCCTTCGGGGTCGGCGGCCGCGGCGGCCTCGGCGAGGGCGTCGGCGATGGGCCGGTAGTGGCCTGCGGCGAGGAAGTCGGCACGGGCGGCGACCATCTCGGCGGTGTCGCCGGTGCCGGTGTGGGCGTCGCCGGCGAGGAGGCTGACGTAGCCCTGCTTGGCGAGGTCGAAGCTGTGGCCGGCGGGGCAGCGCAGGGCGCGCTCGTGCCGGGTGAGGGCCTGCGCGCAGTGGGGGCAGGCCAGGTAGTGCTCGATGTCCTGCAGCAACGTTCCGTCTTCTCTCGCCGTTCAGCCCGGGTGCCGGGGGTCTCGCGGGTCCGGTGGCCCTGAGCAACCAGCCTAACGACCCCGCCCGACCCCGACGGCCCGCTGCCCGGCCTACCGATCCCGCCCCTGCGCGACGCTCCGGAGCCCGCGCTCCGCCGCGACGCGCAGGGCGAGGGCGGCGAGCGCCTCGGGCGCGCCCGGCCGGCCACGGATGCCGGGGAAGGCGTTGACGTCGACGATGACGGGTTCGGCGGGCCCGTCGAGCAGGTCGACGCCGTAGACGTCGAGCCCGAACACCTCGCCGACGCGCAGGGCGAGGGCGGCCCGTTCGGCGGGCGGCTCCCACTCCTGCCCCCGCCCCGATTCCCCCTGGTCGTCGGCGAGTTCGGACCGCCGCCGGGCGGCGAACACCTGCCGGTCGATCACCCACAGCTTCTGGTCCCAGCCGGTCCCCGGGACGAACGGCTGGGTGACGACGGGCTCGTCGGGCCAGCGCGCGACGAGTTCGCGCAACCGGGCCGGGCCGTCGACCCGGGCGACCAGGTCGTGGCGCCGACTGTTCCGGCTCTTGACGACGAACGGGTAGGCGGAATAAGCGAGTTCGGCGAGCCGCCCGGCGTCGCCGGTGGCCGCGAAGGGCAGGTCGGCTGCGCGCGCGAGTTCGGCCATCCGCACCCGGTCCTGGCAGAGTTCGGTGGCCGCGGCCGAGTTGATGACAGGCGCCCCGCGCCGCTCCAACTCTCGCGCGAGGGAGAGGGATCGACGGGTGTGGGCCTTGAGCAGATAGACGTCGGCGAGCGTCGGTCCCGCCGGGCCGTCAGGGTCGACGATCGTCACCTCGTGCCGGTCCGCCAGCAGGGCGGCGGTCGCCGCGAGCACCGGGTGTCCGGGGTCGGCGGTGATCAGGCCGATCCTCATATCGCCCCGCCCAGGCGATCCCCGCCCAGGCCGACCCCGTCAAAGCCGCCCCCGCCCAAGCCGGCCCCGCCGAACTCCCCACGACCGAAGCCCAGTTGCCCGTACCCCGCGCCACCACCCGCCGGCACCAGCGCGGGCGCGGGCGCCGACACGGCCGTCCCGCTGCGCGCGAGCCGCAGCACCGCCCGGGAGACCCTGGCGACCGCGTCCGGCACCTGGCGGAAGCTCGGGAAGTCGTTGATGTCGACGACCACCGGCCCGTCCGGCCCGAGCAGCACGTCGACGCCGTACAGGTCGAGCCCGAACACCTCACCGACCTGCGCCGCGATCCGCGCGACCTCCCCGGACAACGGGACCTGCCGTTCGCGCACGCCCTGTCCGGGGTGGAGCGGGGAGGAACGTTCCGTCGCGAAGAGCTCGCCGTCGACGCAGTACACCTTGAGGTCGGTGCCGGAGTTGGGCACGTAGGGCTGGGCGATCAACAGCCCCTCGTCGGCGAGTTCGGCGCCGAGGTCGAGGAGGTGGTCGGGGCTGGGCACGAGCCGGACGGCCCGCCCGGAGCTGCCGTCGGCGGGCTTGACGACGAGCGGGTACTCGGCGGCCGGGATCTCGGCGAGCCGTTCCCAGCGGGCCGTGGCGTAGGTGACGGGGACGGGCAGGCCGCGAGTGCTGGCGATGACGGAGGCGAGCGCCTTGTCGCGGACGCCACGGATGGAGCGGACGTCGTTGACGGTGGTGAGGCCGACGGCGGCGGCCGCGTCCAGCAGGGTCAGTCCGGGCCCGCCGGAGACGGTCTTGAGCACCCAGGCGTCGTGGCTGCCGGCACGGATCGCCTCGGAGACCGCCATCAGCGAGTCCCCGGGGCGCAGCACGTCCACCCGGTGCCCCCACGCGGTGAGCCGGCGTGCCACGTCGAGCGGCATGCCGTCGTGCCGGTAGTGCTCCTCCACCAGAAAGCAGAGCCTCATGGGCCTGTCTTCCCCCCTTGCCGAGCCGAGTGCGGACGTCCGCCGTCCCCCTTCGGCAGAGCTGTCAAGGCATCAGCATGCCACGCGGTATACGCACAAGATCGCTGCGAGCCGGTAAGCGTTCGGCAACAATCAGGCGCCCGCACCACCCAGCCCTTCGGCGCCTCCGGCGCGACGCACCGCCCCGCCCGTCACCGCCCCTGGCGTCCCCGACGCGAAGCCCGGGAACAATACGGTGGCGGGCCCCCGACGCCCCTGCTTGGATGCACGCCGTGACTTCTGTCGATCATGATCCCGACCCTTCCCTCCTCGACGCGATCGAGCGCTACTACGACGCGGTGCCGCGCAGCGCCGCACGGGCCGAGGACTTCGGCCCGCTGACCCTGTTCGTCCGCGAGAGCGCGGGCTGGCCCTACTACGCCCGCCCCACGCTCGACCACGACGGCCCCGCCACCACCGCCGAGGACGTCCTGCGGGTGCTGGCCCGCCAGCGGGAGCTGGGCGAGCCGGAGGCCTTCGAGTGGGTGGCCGAGCGGAGTCCCGAGCTGCGGGCCGCGGTGGAGGCGGCCGGGCTCGCGGTCCACGAGCACCCGCTGCTGGTGCTGGGCCCGCAGGACGAGCCGGCCCCGGCGCCCGAGCTGCCGGAGGAGGTGCGGGTGGAGGTGCTGGGCGCGGACGCGCCGGAGCTGGCGTCGGCGGTCGCCGTTGCGCACCTGGCGTTCGCCGACCCCGGCACCGGCGTGGGTGTCGTGGGCGCCACCGAACTGGCGGAGGCCGCAGGGCGGTTGACGGCGGAGGGCGCGGTGGCGCGGATCGCACGGCGGATCACCGACGGCGCCACCGTGCTGGCCGCCGCGCTGGAGGGCGGGTCCGCGCTGTGCGCGGGCCAGCACAATCCGGTGGGCGCGGTCACCGAGGTGGCCGGGGTCGGGACGCTGCCGGCCGCGCGGCGGCGCGGGCTGGGTCTGGCGGTCACCGCGGCCCTGGTCGCGCACGCGCGGGCGAACGGCGTGCGGACGGTGTTCCTGTCCGCCGCCGACGAGGAGGTCGCCCGGATCTACCGCCGGGCGGGCTTCCGCCCGTTCGCGACGGCCCTGATCGCCGAGCCGGCCCCGGACCGGCCCGGCGACTGACCCGCCGAGCGCACCGACCGGAGCTCTGCGGGGCGGACGACGGGGACGACGCGACCGGACGGAAGCCCACCCGGTCAGTCGTCGTCCTCGTCCTCCGCCCCGCTGACGCCCTCCCCCTCGGCCTCGTCGACGACCCACCCCGCCAGCCGTTCGGCGACGCCGGACACGCCGAGCCGCCCCTCCCGGATGGCCCGGGCGAGGCTGCGCACCTCGCGGGCGGTGGTGGCGACGGTGCAGCCGCTGGCGACGAGGTAGGCGTAGGCGACGGCGGTCGCGTAGAGCTCGTTGGTCTTCTCCAGGGCCGGCACCCGGATCAGCTGGTGCATCAGGGCGGCGGCGCGGTCCTGCGGTTCGGGGTAGACGTCGATGTCGAAGATCTCGGCCTGGTGCCGGGCGACGGCCGCGAGCAACGACCCGTAGTCGGTGACCTGCGGGTCACCGGGCGTGTACTGCTCGGCGGTCATGAGCAGCCACGAGAGGTCGACCTCCAGCTTCAACGGCGCACGTCCTTCAGGTCGCCGGACTCCGCGAACTCGGCCAGGAAGGCCGTCTCGTACTCCTTCATGAACTGGGCGGCGGCGTCGACGAAGGCCCGCCCCGCCTCGCCCATGTCCTGCTGGACCAGGCGCTCGATGTACTGGTTCATGCTGATCCCCTGCTGCTCCGCCCGTTCCCGGGCCATCTCCGCGGTCGTGGCGTCCACCCGGACGTTCAGCTGCTTCTTACCCATGAATCTCAAGCTAGCGCTGAAGTGCTAGCACAACAAGGGCGCACGCACGCCTGTCGGACGCCCCCACGGACGCCCGACAGGCGCCCCCACGCACACCGGGCGGCCACGCCCGCGGCAGGGTGCCGCGGGCGTGGCCGCCCGGGAGCGGACGCGGGACCGGATCAGAACTGGGTGCTGACCGTCACCCCGCTGAAGTCGGTGTTGGCGTAGAGGCTGATGTAGCGGTAGCCGGCCGTCGGGTTGGTGACGGTGATGCTCTGCGTGCCGCCGGCGTTGGTGGAGGAGGCGGTGAAGGCGTTCGGCGAGGCCCAGGTGTCCGCGTTGTAGTACAGGTACGCGGTGCCGGTGCCGCCGGAGGTGCTGATCTTCAGGGTGCTGACACCGGCCGGCAGGTAGACGTAGAGGTAGTCGAGGTTGCCGGCGGTGGCGGTGAGGTTGGACCGGGAGCAGTTCTGCCCGAGCGCGTCGGTGCGCGGGTCGGTGCAGGTCGGCAGGGTGGTGCCGCCGCCGGTGCCGGTGGTGACGGTGACCGAGGCCGGGGTGCTGGCGGTCCTGCCGGTGGCGTCGGTGACGGTCAGGGCGACGGTGTACGTGCCCGCGGCGGCGTAGCCGTGGCTCGGGTTCCGCTCGTCGGAGGAGGTTCCGTCGCCGAAGGTCCAGTGCCAGGCGGTGATCTGGCCGGGGCCGGTCTGGACGGACTTGTCGGTCAGCGTGACGGTGGCGCCGTTCACGGCCTGGGCGAACAGCGCGGTCGGGCCGGCCGCGTAGCAGGCGCCGGCGGCGCAGCCGTCGAGCCAGGCGTCGAAGTCGGCGTCGTAGCCGGTGCCGATGCCGTTGTAGACCGCGTAGCCGCCCTGGTAGTCACCGGTGCGGAAGTGGCCGAGCATGGCGTAGACGTCGGCCGGGTGCTTCTCGAACATGTACCGGACGGCGAGGTAGCCCCACGGGTAGGTACGCACCGAGTCCGAGTTGCCGTACGTGTTCTGGAGGACGGTGCTGAGCTTGTAGGTGTGCTTGGCGGCCTCGGCCATCGCCTGGGTGTCGGTGGTGCCGCGGTAGGCGTAGGACTCGTACTCGGCGACGCCCTCGATCCACCAGATGTCGGGCACGGAGATCTCGGTGGAGAAGTTGCCCTTCATGTCGTAGATGCCGTCGAGGTAGTGCGTGTACTCGTGGTTGAGGTTCCACACGTTGGCGGTGAAGCCGTCGTTCCACGACTTCTGGTACATGACGCACACGGCGCGGTTGTTCGGGTCGGTCGGGTCCATGACGGTCTGGCCGCCGTTGTCGGTGGAGTTCCCGAAGATCGCCCAGGAGTAGTTCAGGTAGTCGGCCTGGTTGGCGAAGACCGCGAGGGTCATGTTCTTGCCGTACGGGTTGACCGGGCCGTTGTCCTTCACCAGGTTGTGGAAGAAGGTGTCCTCGCCGCGCAGGCTGGTGCAGACGGCGGCCAGGTCGGCGGGCGACAGCGACTCGGTCTGGATGGTGCGGTTGTCGCAGACCAGCTGGTTCGGCAGCACCGCCGCGGTCAGCTTCGCCGGCAGGTCGCAGGTGCCGTAGTACGAGCACTGGCCGGGGTCGAACGCGTTGGCCTGGTAGGCGGTGTGGACGTACAACGGGCCGGTGACGCCGGTGATCTGGGCGCCGTCGAGCACCTCCTTGACCTTCCCCTTGACCGCGGCCTCGACGACGGGGCCGTCGCCGGCCATCCGGCCGAGGTCGTTGCCGGCGTTGACGTCGAGGTAGGCGTTGGCGGTGCCGAGCAGGTCCTTGTGGTTGAGCGCGAAGTCGCCCAGGACGGTGCCGATGCTCGGGTCGGCGCCGACCGCGCTGACGAAGTCGCTGTTCCAGTTGCCCCGCCACAGCGGCGCTGACAGCACGGCGTTGACCGCCTTGAGCATCTTCGGGAAGGCGTTGTACGAGTTGTTGTAGCTGGTCAGCACCTGCTTGTAGACGCCCAGGTAGCTGCCTTGCAGGTTGGCGCTGTCGGTCAGGACCAGCACCTCGTTGAGCACGGTGCCGTTGTTGTCGGTGACGTCGGTCCAGTGCCGGCCGGCGAAGAAGGCGTCGAGCCCGGCCTTGGAGGCGGTGGTGAGCGCCGCGTCGTAGGGGCCGACCGCGTCCGCGTTGTTGGACTGGACGTAGTACCCGGCCCGCAGGAAGAGCACGAGCTGCAGGATGCCGGTCGAGTTGTCCCCGGTGTAGTTCGCCGCCAGGCCCTGGTAGGCGTTGGCGACGGTGAGCATCTGGGATTCCTTGAAGATCCTGCCCGCGTCGGCGCCGGTGACGTTGAACAGCGTGTTCACGCAGTCCGTGGTCGAGCCTTCGAGGAAGGAGACCAGGTCGGCGCCGCTGCGCCCGCCGAAGTCGGCGGGGGCGCAGCTCGCCGCGGCGGCACCGGCCGTACCAGCGACGGCGCGAGCCGCACCGGCCGCGGCACGGGCGGAACTGCCCTGCTGGGCCGCGGAGTTGCCCGGCTTGGCCGCGGGTGCGTGCGACTGGGCCGGGCGGGGCGCGGTCTGCACGGCGGTGCCGGCCGGCTGGCCCATCACGACCTGGCCCAGCAGCGCCGGCGGCAGCGGCTTGGCGGCGGGGGCGGCGGCCTCGGAGGGATCGGCCGCGAGGAAGGCCCCCAGCGGCTTCGGGACGGCCGCCGCGGTGTCGGCCGACGCCGGGGCGGCGGCGGACGACCGGGCACCGGCCGGCGGCTGGGCGGCCGACCCGGACGCGGCGAGCGCCGGGACGGGCAGCAGGGTGGCGGCGGTGGCACAGCCGGCGACGACGCCGGCCATGAGCGTGGGGAGGGGTATGCGAAGGCGCACTGCGGGGTCCTTCTCCTGTGGGGGAGGTGACTGGACGACTGCCGAGGCTTGGGGGAAGTCGACGTGATCCTGCCATCGGGCGACCCATCAGAACAATGTCACAGGTCATATGACATCAACCGCGTCCGGCATAACACCGCCCCAGCGCCGGACCCGACCGCACTACCGGCCGACCCGGCCGGCCTCCCTACGGCCGGACCGGCCGGTACGTCCGCGCCGCCCAGGCCTGGAAGGTCGGCGAACTGGCGATCAGGTCCCGGTAGGCCGCGGCCGCCGCGCCGAACAGCGTCTCCACCACCTCGCCGCTCACCCCGGCGGTCCGCCAGGCCAGCAGGTGGCGTACCCAGATCGGCGTCCCGGCGAGCGGCTTGACCACCACTTCGGCCAGCGGCCTGGTGGTCGCCTGGACGACGGAGATCCCGAGCCCGGCGGAGATCATCTCCTGCAGCTCCAGCCGCCCGCCGAGGAACTCGTGGACGGTCGCCGGGGTGAAGCCCGCCGCGGCGCACGCGCCGTAGAACACGCCGTGCCAGCCGGCCCCGTCGTCGGGGGTGAGGAACCAGTCCTCCTCGGCCAGGTCCACCAGGGCGATCTCGGTGCGGTGCCGGAGCCGGTGGCCCGCCGGGAGCGCGACGAAGGCCGGCTCGGTGACGATGCCGCGGTGCGCGACGGCCGGCGAGTGGCGCAGTTCCCGGCCCGGGTAGTCGACCGCCACGGCGGCCTCCGCGTCACCCTGCTCCAGCAGGTCGACGATGTCCGACGAGCGGTAGACGGAGGTCACCGTGAAGCGCTGGTCGGGCCGCTGGTGCCGGGCCCTGGTGACCAGTGCGGGCAGGATCGGAGAGATGGTCGCGGCCAGCCGCAGCTCCTGGCGGGCCGGCTCGCCGGGGGCCGCCGGGCGGCGGCCGAGGCAGTCGGCGCGGGTGAGGAGGTCGCGCGCGGCGGCCACCACCTCGACGCCGAAGCAGGTCGGCGCGACGCCCACGGCCGTGCGCTCGAACAGCGGCGCGCCCAGGTGGCGTTCGATCCGGCGCAGTTGCGTACTGGTCGCGGGCTGCGAGGCGCCGAGCAGGACGGCGGCCCTGCCGACGCTCCCCGTGTCGGCGATGGCGCACAGCACGCGAAGGTGCCGCAGTTCCAGCTCCATGACCCTCCCCCTCACGCAAGGGCCGCACCCTCCCGGCCGACCGCTCCGGGCGGGAGGGTGCGGCCCCGGCGGTGGCTGTGCAACAGCACACATGACATGTCGGCCGCTCACCTTCGCCCCGCGCGAATCACCTCGTCAAGCCCCCTCCGGGAGCCGAACGGCCGCGCGGGCAGCGGCCTTTACCGGCACATTGCGTCCCCCTGACCACTCCCTGACCCGCACCCCGGCGGCCGCCCCGCCCGGCACCCGCCACCCCGCCCGACGCCGGCCCCGCGAAGCCCCTCCGAAGCTCTCCGACGCCACCCCGCCCGACGCCACCCCGCCGGGGCGAGCGAGACTTGAAGAGTTCTTCGCCTTCCGGGACTCTGAACTCTCCTGAGCGTTCCGCGGAGCGGCACCGACCGGTCTGGAGGCCGGCAATGACAGCCATGTTCGACCAGGAGCTGCGCGAGCAGCTCGCCCAGGCCCGCCGGGACCTCGCAACGGCCCGGACCGAAGGAGACGCCGACGGCGTCCAGGCGTACGAGGGCCGGATCGCCGGACTGCTCCGGCTCGCCGCCCAGCACGGGATCGACCTTCCGCACAGCGCCGACGAAGAGGAGCACAACCGGCCCTGACCGTCCCGCACCGGAACGGCGAGGAGGCGGCACCCGCGTGAACGGGTACCGCCTCCGCTACCGAACTCGGCCGAACTCCCCCGGACCCCCCGCGAACTCCCGCGAACGCAATCAGCGCCCGTCGAAGCCGACCGGCACCCCGGAGGGCCGCCGGGTCACTTCCCGATCGGCTCCAGGACCGCCACGCACTCGAAGTGGTGCGTCATCGGGAACAGGTCGAAGGCCCGCAGCGAGACCGGCCGGTAGCCGCCCTCGCGGAAGAACGCCAGGTCCCGGGCGAGCGCCGCCGGGTCGCAGGCGACGTACGCGATCCGGCGCGCCTCCAGCCCGACCAGGTGCGCCACGGTCTCGCGCCCGGCGCCCGAGCGCGGCGGGTCCAGGACGATCAGGTCGGTGGCGGTGATGCCGGTGCGCGGCAGCAGCGTCTCGACGCGGTCGCACTCGATCCGCACGTTGTCCAGCGCGGCCAGGTTGTGCCGGGCGTCGGCCACGGCCTGCTTGGAGGACTCGATGCCGAGCACCGCGCCCTCCTCGCCGACCCGGTCGGCCAGCGCGCCCGCGAACAGGCCGACGCCGCAGTACAGGTCGAGCGCGTTCTCGCCCCACTGCGGGTCCAGGCCGTCCAGGACGGCGTCGACCAGGGTGTCCGGCGCCTCGGGGTGGATCTGCCAGAAGCCGCCGTTGCTGACCCGCCAGGTCCGCCCGGTCGCCCGCTCGCGCACGAAGCTGCGGCCGTGCACGCGGTGGATGTCGCCCTGGTCGTCCACCCGGGCGATCGACACCGGCTTGTCCAGCTCGACCAGCGGCAGCTGGGCGCCGGGACGCGGGGTGAGCACCACCTGGCGGTCCGAGGAGCCGCTCGCGGCGATCACCTCGACCGAGGCGATGCCCGGCCAGTCGCGGGACTCGATGCCGAGTTCGGTGACGCCCTCGGCGGCGATCAGGCAGCGGTCCACCGGCTGCACGTCGTGCGAGCGGTGCTTGCGCAGGCCGACCTTCCCGGTCTCCTGGTCCACGGCGTACTGCACGCGGGTGCGCCAGGTCGGCACCTGCCCGGCCGGCAGCTTGCCGCCGACCGGCTCGACGCTGCCGTCCCAGCCGGCCTCGGCCGGGGTGAGGCCGGCCAGCTTGGCCAGCTGCTCGGTCAGCACCTGCCCCTTGAGCTTGCGCTGCCCGCCCGGGGTGACGTGCTGCCAGTCGCAGCCGCCGCACTTGCCGGGCCCGGAGAACGGGCACGGCGGCGCGATCCGCTCCTTGGCGGGCTCCAGGATCTCGACCGCGTCGGCCCGCAGGAACCGGGAGGTGGAGGTGCCCTCGGTGACCAGTGCGACCACCTTCTCGCCGGGCAGCGCGTGCCGGACGAACAGCACCCGGCCCTCGTGCCGGGCCACGCAGTGGCCGCCGCCGTGCGCGACCGGGCCGACCTCGACCTCGTAGCGCTGGCCGGCCAGCGGATCGCCGGACGGCGTCTCGGGCCGCGCGGCCCGCGGCGCGGTGCGCAGCGCCTTCGGCGGCCGCACCGCCTGCTTGCGCGGCCGCTCCCCCGGCGTGCGGGACGCCTGCGCGCGGGAGCCCTGCGCACGGTCGCCCTTCGGCGCACCGTCCTTGGAGCGCTCGGCCTTCTGCGTGCGCTCGGCCTTCTGCGCACCGTCGGTCTTCTGCGTACGGGCGGCCTTCGGCTTCCCCGTGTCGGCTTCCGCCGGACGCGCGGGAGCGGGCTCGCCCGGCGCGAGCGGCGCGGTCTGCGCGGTGAAGCCGTCGCGGTCGGTGGCGGCCGGGCGCACGGGCTTGCCCCAGCGCGGCCGGGCGACCTTGCCGGGCTTGGCGGCGCCCTTGCGGGCGCCCTTGCCCGAGGATCCGGAGGAGCGGGACGGGGTGTTGCGGGTCACTGGGCGGAGTCCTTGCTGCTGTCAGCGGTGGCGTCTGGCATAACGGGGACCTTCGACTTTACGGCCTTCGGCGCCCGAGGCTCGCCACGCCGGACGGCACCCGGCGCCGACCAGGCCTTCTGCGGCTTGCGCCGCTCGGAGGACTCCAGCTGCCACGGCACCGAGGTGACCATCACCCCGGGCTTGAACAGCAGCCGTCCCTTGAGCCGCAGCGCGCTCTGGTTGTGCAGCAGGTGCTCGTACCAGTGGCCGACCACGTACTCGGGGATGTAGACCGACACCACCTCGCGCGGGCTGCTGCGGCGCAGGTTCTTCACGTAGTCGAGGACGGGCCCGGTGATCTCGCGGAACGGCGAGTCCAGCACCTTGAGCGGCACCTCGATGCCGCGCTCGTCCCATTCCCGGCGCAGCGCCGCCGTGTCGGCCGGGTCGACGTTGACGGTGACGGCCTCCAGGGTGTGGGCGCGGGCGAGCCTGGCGTAGGCGAGGGCGCGCAGCGCGGGCTTGTGCAGCTTGGAGACCAGCACGATGGCGTGCACCCGGGTGGGCAGCACCACGTCGTCCGGCTCCTCGGCGGCGGTGAGTTCCTCGGAGACCCGGTCGTAGTGGCGGCGGATGCCCTTCATCATCACGAAGAGCACGACCATCGCGGCGATCGCGATCCAGGCGTGGCTGATCTTGGTGACCAGGACGACGATCAGCACGGCCATGGTCATCACCAGGCCGAAGGTGTTGATCGCCCGGCTGCGCTGCATGTGGCGGCGCTTGGCCGGGTCGGTCTCGGTGCGCAGCAGCCTGGTCCAGTGCCGGATCATGCCGGACTGGCTCATGTTGAAGGAGACGAAGACGCCGACGATGTAGAGCTGGATCAGCCGGTTGGGGTCCGCGTCGAAGGCGATGACGAACAGGATCGCGGCGATCGCCAGCAGGATGATGCCGTTGGAGAAGGCCAGCCGGTCGCCGCGGGTGTGCAGCTGGCGCGGCAGGTAGCGGTCCTGGGCGAGGATCGAGCCGAGCACCGGGAAGCCGTTGAAGGCGGTGTTCGCGGCGAGCACCAGGATCAGGCCGGTGACGGCGGCGACGAAGTAGAAGCCGGGCGTGAAGTTGTTGAAGACGGCTTCGCTGATCTGGGCGAGCGCGGTCTTCTGGTGGTAGCCGGGCGAGGAGCCGACGAGCTGCTCGGCCGGGTTCTCGGCCATCTGGACGCCGGTGAGGCGGGCCAGCCAGATGATGCCCATGAACATCACCACGGCGATGCTGGCCATCATCAGCAGGGTGGTGGCGGCGTTCTTGCTCTTGGGCTTGCGGAAGGCCGGCACGCCGTTGGAGATGGCCTCCACGCCGGTGAGCGCGGCGCAGCCGGAGGAGAACGACTTGAGCAGCAGGAACACCATGGCGAACCCGGCCAGCGAGTCGTTTCCGGGGGTGGCGGCGAGGTGGAAACCGGAGCTCTCGGCGGGCATGTCCTGGCCGAACAGGAAGTGCCGGACGAAGCCGTAGCCGACCATGCCGATGACGCCGATCATGAAGGCGTACGTCGGGACGGCGAAGGCGGTGCCGGATTCGCGGACGCCGCGCAGGTTCATGCCCATCAGCACCACCACGACGATGACCGACAGGGTCAGTTCGTGGCCGCGCAGCGCGGGGACGGCGGAGACGACGTTGGCGACGCCCGAGGTCGTCGAGACGGCCACGGTGAGCACGTAGTCGACCATCAGGGCGCTGGCGACGACAAGCCCCGACTTGGGCCCGTGGTTGACGGTCGCGACCTCGTAGTCGCCGCCGCCGCTCGGGTAGGCGTGCACGTTCTGCCGGTAGGAGGCGACCACCGCGAGCATCACGATCGCGACGACGACGCCGATCTGCCAGGAGAAGTGGATCGCCGAGGCACCCGCCACGGAGAGCGTCAGCAGGATCTCCTCGGGGGCGTACGCGACCGAGGAGAGCGCGTCCGAGGCGAAGACGGGCAGCGCGATCCGCTTGGGCAGAAGTGTTTCGCCCAGTTTGTCGCTGCGCAGGGCGCGCCCGATCAGGATGCGTTTCGGTAGGTCAGTCGGCATAGGCACGTTAAGGAATCGTAGGGGCTTCCCGGGCCGGGCTCCGCCGTTTGTCCCCCCCTTCGTCGCGACCGCGTTCTGTGGACCGGCTAGCGTGTCGGATACGAGTCGGCGGGCAACACTCACGTTGTGAGTCGGCGCCCCACGAGAACGCTCGCCCAGGGAAGCCGGGCGGGAAAGGGAGATGAACGGTGTTTGCGCAGGTCAAGAACCCTACGGGACGGGTGAGGTAGCGCCGGTGCACATCGTCATCATGGGCTGCGGCCGCGTGGGCTCGGCCCTCGCCAGAGCCCTGGAGAAACAGGGCCACTCGGTGGCCGTGGTCGACCAGGACCCGACCGCGTTCCGTCGGCTGGGCGCCGGGTTCAACGGGCGCCGGGTGACCGGCGTCGGCTTCGACCAGGACACCCTGCGCGAGGCGGGCATCGAGGAGGCCGGCGCGTTCGCCGCGGTCTCCAGCGGCGACAACTCCAACATCATCGCCGCGCGGGTGGCCCGGGAGAACTTCGGCGTGGAGAACGTCGCGGCCCGGATCTACGACCCCCGCCGCGCCGAGGTCTACCAGCGCCTGGGCATCCCGACCGTGGCGACGGTCCGGTGGACCGCCGACCAGATGCTGCGCCGGCTGCTGCCGAGCGGCGCCGAGCCGCTGTGGCAGGACCCGAGCGGCGGCGTCCAGCTGGCCGAGGTCGCCTACGACCCGGGCTGGGTCGGCCACCGCATCAGCGGGCTGGAGGAGTCCTCCGGCGCCCGGGTGGCGTTCGTCACCCGGCTCGGCGAGGGCGTGCTGCCCTCGCCCCAGATGGTGGTGCAGGAGGGCGACCTGGTGCACGTGATGCTGCGCCGGGGCGACCTGACGGCGGTCGAGGCCGCGTTCGCGCAGGGGCCGAAGGAGGAGGGTCACTGATGCGGGTCGCCATTGCCGGGGCCGGTGCCGTGGGTCGCTCGATCGCGGGCGAGCTGCTGGAGAACGGGCACGAGGTCCTGCTGATAGACAAGAACCCCAACTCCATCTCGGTGGAGCGGGTGCCCATGGCGGAGTGGCTGCTGGCCGACGCCTGCGAGATCACCTCGCTGGACGAGGCGGCACTGCAGCGCTGCCACGTGGTGATCGCCGCGACCGGCGACGACAAGGTGAACCTGGTCGTCTCGCTGCTCGCCAAGACCGAGTACGCGGTGCCGCGGGTGGTCGCCCGGGTGAACAACCCGAAGAACGAGTGGCTCTTCAACGAGTCCTGGGGCGTGGACGTGGCCGTGTCCACCCCGCGTCTGATGTCCGCCCTGGTCGAGGAGGCGGTCAGCGTCGGCGACCTGGTCCGGCTGATGCGCTTCAGCCAGGGCAACGCCAACCTGGTCGAGCTGACCCTGGCCGCCGACACCGAGCTGGTCGGCACCCGGGTGGGCGACGTGGCCTGGCCGCAGGACACCGCGCTGGTGACGATCATCCGCGAGGGCCGGGTGCTGGTGCCGGGCAAGGACGACACCCTGGAGGGCGGCGACGAGCTGCTCTTCGTGGCCGCGCAGGAGCGCGAGGAGGAGCTGGAGGACCTGCTGTCGGCGTCCTCCGGCGCCCAGTAGGGCCGAAGGCGCGGACCGGACACGGGCGAGGGCCCGCACCCACCAGGGGTGCGGGCCCTCGCCCGTCGCGTTCGGACCGGCCGGGGCTCCGGCTAGCGGGCCGGCTCCTCGTCGTCGTCGAACTGCGCCTTGATCGGCGGCGGCGCCTTGAGCAGGATCTGCCAGGTGACGTACATCGCCAGCAGCATCGGCGGGATGCCGAGGGCGACCTTGAGCCAGCCGAGCAGGTTGACGTTGTGGGTGAAGTACAGCGGGAAGAGGATCACCGGCTTGAGGCCCATGATCACCACCCAGGCCCAGGTCGCCTTGGTGTAGGCGGCGAACCGGCCCGGGTTCTCCTTGCGCCAGGTGAACATCTCGCCGGTGACCGGGCCGAGCATCACACCGATCATCGGCCAGCGCACCAGGGCGGAGACCGCCAGGGCGATGCAGTAGCCGACGTTCCACAGCAGGCCGGGCAGGTAGAAGTCCTCGGCGCGGCCGCTCTTCATCGAGATCCAGGCGCCGAGGGCGACGCCGAACACCCCGCTGAAGGCGTGCTGGACGGTCTCCCGCCGGGCCAGCCTGGTCACCACGAACACCGCGCACAGGCCCAGCGCGGCCCAGGCGGCGGAGCTGACCTGGTGGGTGATGTTGAAGGTGACGATGAAGACCAGACCGGGCAGCGTCATGTCGATCATGCCGCGCACGCCGCCGAAGGCCTGCAGGATCGTGTCGGCCGCTTCCTTGGAGGCGGCGGCCTTGCGGGCGGCCTCCTCGGCCGCGCTGTCGGCGGCCTCCGTGGCGACGACGGCCTCGCGGACGGCCGCGTCGGCCGCGGCCCCGGGTCCGTGCGGGCCGGGCGGCGCGTGGTGGTTCGCGGCCAGGTCAAGCTGGGCGGCGGACTCGCCGCCGGGCTGGTTGCTCACGCTCATTCGCTCCCGTGTCCGACCGGACGCAGCTCATAGCGGGGGTTGAACAGCACGCGGCGCCCGCGTGCGTGGCTGATCCGGCCGCTGGCGACGAGCCGGCGGCCCGGCTCTATGCCCGCGATCGAGCGGCGGCCGAGCCAGACCACGTCCAGCGCCTCGGTGCCGTCGAAGAGTTCGGCCTCCAAGGCCGGCACCCCGGCCCGCGGGCGGAGCGTCACCGTGCGCAACGTGCCCGCGACGGTGACCAGCTCGCGGTCCGCGCAGCCGGCGATCGGCGTGCAGCCCGACTCCGCCGCGCTCTCCTGGCGCAGCTCCTCGGCCTGCAACTCCTCGGCCGAGGATGTCAGCCGGCTGAGCATGCGGCGGAAGCGCCCCTGCGGCTGGTCGCTGCTGTTGTCACCACTCATGTCGGAAGGGTACCGGTTTCCGCGCCCCCGGCGGCAGGCCGTGCGACCACCGGGAGCGCCCCGGGATCAGCTCTCGAAGCGGTAGCCCATGCCCGGTTCGGTGATGAAGTGGCGCGGGTGCGAGGGGTCGCGCTCCAGCTTGCGGCGCAGTTGGGCGAGGTAGACCCGCAGGTAGTTGGTCTCGGTGCGGTAGGCGGGGCCCCACACCTCCTGGAGCAGCTGGGTCTGGCTGACCAGCCGGCCGGCGTTGCGGACCAGCACCTCCAGCAGGTGCCACTCGGTCGGGGTGAGGCGGACGTCGGTGCCGTCCCGGTTGACCTTCTTGGCGGCGAGGTCGACGGTGAAGCTCTCGGTGACGACCAGCGAGTCGTCCTCGCCCGCGACGGGCTCCGCGCGGCGCACGGCGGCGCGCATCCGAGCGAGCAGTTCGTCCATGCCGAACGGCTTGGTGACGTAGTCGTCGGCGCCGGCGTCCAGGGCCTCGACCTTCTCGTCGGAGGCGTGCCGGGCCGACAGCACGATGATCGGCACCCGGGTCCAGCCGCGCAGGCCGCGGATCACCTCGACGCCGTCCATGTCGGGCAGGCCCAGGTCGAGGACGACGACGTCGGGATGGCGGGCGGCGGCCAGTTCCAGGGCGCTCGCGCCGTCATGGGCAGCGTCGACCTCGTACTTGCGGGCCTTGAGGTTGATCACCAGCGCGCGGACGATCTGCGGTTCGTCGTCCACGACGAGGACCCGGGTCATTTACGGGCTCCGCCTTTCAGGGCTGTCGGACTTACGGACTGTGGGACTTGCTGAACATGCGACGTGCGGAAGCGGGGAACGACAGGCCGGAGCGGCAGGCCACCGGCTGTCACGTGATCAGCCGCGACAGCGGATCGTGCCCGTCCCCGGCCGCCTCCCCCGGTTCCGGCGGACGCTCGGCGGCGGGCAGGCTGACGACCATGGTGAGGCCGCCGCCGGGGGTGTCCTCGGCGGTGACGGTACCGTCCATCGCCTCGACGAAGCCGCGCGCCACCGCGAGCCCGAGCCCCACCCCGGCGCCGCGCGGCGCGTCCCCGTAACGCTGGAACGGCGCGAAGATCCGCTCCTTGGCGTCCTCGGGCACGCCCGGGCCGCGGTCCACGATCCGCAGCTCGACCCGCGCGGAACCGCCCGGCTGACGCAGCGCGTCGGCCTTGACCAGCACCTTGACGCCGTCCGGGCTGTACTTGACGGCGTTCTCGACCAGGTTGGCCAGCGAACGCTCCAGCAGGCCACCGTCGGCCCGGATCATCGGCAGCGTCTCCGGGACGTCGAGGCGCACCGACTCGGGCGGCACCCCGCCGAGGGCGAACGGCACCACCTCGTCCAGGTCGGTCTCCTGGATCAGCGGGGTGACGGTGCCGGTCTGCAACCGGCTCATGTCCAGCAGGTTGTTGATCAGGTGGTCGAGCCGGTCGGCCCCGGCCTCGATGCCGGCCAGCAGCTCCGCCTCGTCCTCCGGCGCCCACTCGACGTCGGCCGCCCGCAACGAGGTGACGGACGCCTTGATCCCCGCCAGCGGGGTGCGCAGGTCGTGCGAGACGGCCGCCAGCAGGGCGGTGCGGATCCGGTTGCCCTCCGCCTCCCGGCGGGCCGCCGCGGCCTCCCGGGCCAGCCGGCGGCGCTCCAGCACCACGGCCGCCTGCGCGGCGAACGCCCCGAGCAGGCGCCGGTCCGCCCCCGGCAGCACCCGGCCGCGCAGCACCAGCGCCAGGCTGTCGCCGACCGGGACGTCCACGTCGGCCTCCTCCGGCCGCTCCGGCGGGCGCGGCCCGGCGGTGGCGACCGGCACCCAGGCACCGAGCGGCTCCGGACGCTCCAGCAGCGCGGCGCTCTCCTGCCCGAAGGTCTCCCGGACCTGTTCCATCAGCGCGGTCAGCACCCCGTCCCCGTTCGGCGCGCCGCGCAGCACGGTACCGGCCAGCGCGCTGAGCGTCTGCGCCTCGGTCTGGCTGCGGGCGGCCTGGTGGGTGCGCCTGGCCGCCAGGTCGACCACGGAGGCGACCGAGATGCCGACCACGGTGAATATCGCCACCGCCATGATGTTCTGCGGCTCGTTGATCGTGAAGGTGTGGATCGGCGGCGTGAAGTAGTAGTTCAGCACCGACGAGGCGACCAGCGCCGACCCGATCGCCGGCAGCAGCCCGCCGACCAGCGCCGCGCACACCGTCAGCGACAGGAACAGCAGCATGTCGGTGGACAGGCCCAGCCCGCCGATCGCGGTCAGCACCAGCGCCAGCACCGGCGGACCCGCCAGCCCGATCAGCCAGCCCGCGATGGTGCGGGAGCGGCCCAGGTCGGTGATCCGGCGCACCGGCACCCGCCCGCGTCCGTGCCCGGCGTGCTCGTGGGTGACCATGTGGATGTCGATGTCGCCGGCCTCCCGGGTCACCGTGGTGCCGACGCCCGGCCCGTAGAGGTACTGCCAGGCCGGCCGGCGGCTGGTGCCCAGCACGATCTGGGTCGCGTTCACGCCCCGGGCGAAGTCCAGCAGCCCGGCGGCCGGGTCGTCGCCGAGGACGGCGTGGAAGGAGCCGCCGAGGCTCTCGACCAGGGCCCGCTGCTCGATCAGCGTCTGCGGGGAGCCGGTGCCCGAGAGCCCGTCCGAGCGGGAGATGTGGACGGCGAGGAGTTCGCCGCCGGAGACACGGGCCGCGATCCGGGCCGCCCGCCGGATCAGCGTCGCCCCCTCGGGGCCGCCGGTCAGGCCCACCACGATCCGCTCCCGAGCCTGCCAGGTGCCCTCGATGCCCTGCTCGGCCCGGTACTTCTGCAGGTACTCGTCGACCCGGTCGGCGGTCCACAGCAGCGCCAGCTCGCGCAGCGCGGTCAGGTTGCCCGGGCGGAAGTAGTTGGCCAGCGCCGCGTCTATCTTCTCCGGCGCGTACACGTTGCCGTGCGCCAGCCGCCGCCGCAGCGCCTGCGGCGACATGTCGACCAGCTCGATCTGATCGGCCCGGCGCACCACCGCGTCCGGCACGGTCTCGCGCTGGCGCACTCCCGTGATGCCCTCGACGGCGTCGCCGAGCGACTCCAGGTGCTGGATGTTGACGGTGGAGATCACGTCGATCCCGGCCGCCAGCAGCTCCTCGACGTCCTGCCAGCGCTTGGCGTTGCGGCAGCCGGGGATGTTGGTGTGCGGCAGCTCGTCCACCAGCGCCACCTGCGGGCGGCGGGCGAGGACGGCGTCCACGTCCATCTCGGTGAACGCGGCCTCCCGGTGCACCAGTTGCTGGCGCGGCACGACCTCCAGCCCGTCGACGAGCTCCGCGGTGAGCCGCCGGCCGTGATCCTCCACGAACGCCACCACGACGTCCGTGCCACGCTGCTGTCGCCGGTGCGCCTCGGCGAGCATGGCGTACGTCTTGCCGACCCCGGGGGCCGCCCCAAGGTAGATGCGCAGCCTGCCTCGTCCCATGAGCACCATTCTTGATCCGGCTCTGCCCCGGGGCCACCCCCGGACACCTGTTCCCCTTCCCTTCGAGACTACGGCGTGAGCGGCGATTTTCCGCTGATCAGTGGACTGATCATGCGGTTTTAGCGACATATTGACGGCGCCCACCCCCTCGGCCGGGCCGGCGTGAAAGCCTTCTGCCCTGTCTCCGGGAAATGCAAAAAGACCCCCTCCCGGACGGGAGGGGGTCTTTTCGGAATAATTGTTCGGCGGCGTCCTACTCTCCCACAGGGTCCCCCCTGCAGTACCATCGGCGCTGTAAGGCTTAGCTTCCGGGTTCGGAATGTAACCGGGCGTTTCCCTCACGCTATGACCACCGAAACACTATGAAACTGTCAACCGCACCAACCCGTGGCAGGGTTGGGGTCGTTGTTTCAGAACAACACAGTGGACGCGAGCAACTGAGGACAAGCCCTCGGCCTATTAGTACCGGTCAACTCCACCCCTCACAGGGCTTCCATATCCGGCCTATCAACCCAGTCGTCTACTGGGAGCC